>CAZLPP010000011.1:0-37215 GCA_964561465.1 uncultured Dehalococcoidales bacterium | reverse complement strand
AGAAGGCGCGACCGGACATACCCCACCTGGAGGAGTACCTGCAGCAGACGCAGAATCCGGTCATCCCGCCGCCGCCCGGCGCGCGATAGATTCGGCATATCGGTTGGCGGCGTTGCCCGCAGGCGAGTGCGGCCGAAACGTGGCACGGCTCCGGCCTGACGCGGTCACGGGAGCGCACGACCGCATGCGGATGAGGTGGTGTGGTCGGTTGTAGGGGCCGTTCGCGAACGGCCCCTGCACCGGACAACGGGTACGCGGGCGCGCCTCCGCCGTCCTCCGTATGGTACTTGCCTGAGAAACCGCTCTTGGACTCTACGTCAGGCTACATGGGATGGGCCGCCACCTCTGCGACATGTCCTCCGTTGTGGCATCACGGCCGTGATGCAGTCCACGGCAGGCATCCGTCGAGCGGCGGACGGATGGTCGTGGGAGTTCACCTCTTCATTAGAACGCGGCGCTGCTACCGGCCGGCTTCTATGGGGGTCAGGCGGACCCGTCCCCAGACGGCGACCTGCCCGTCGATGGTGGCGACGACGCCGCTGACGCCCTCCGGGATGGCGGACGCTGTCAGGGCGGCGGCGAGGTCGGATGCCGTCCGGATGCGGTTTGCCAGTGAGGTGGCGACCGCGTCGGCAAGGGCCGCCGGACGGGCCAGCACGGTGCAGGCATCGGCGGCGCCGAAGCTCAACGAGTGCCCGAACGAGCCGCTCGACGTGCAGATGCCGAGCGGCGTGTCCTCCGGCTCGAGGACGAGCGCCAGCTTCCCGGTGAGCGCCGAGCGCCCCGCATACAAGCCCACTGTCCGACGGCTGCGCGTTGAGAGGAAGATGTCGCCGCCGTTCTCGATGATGACCTCGTCGGTGAGCTGCAGCAGGTCGAGGCCGACGGCTTCTGCTATTGCTCCCGCCACCGCGGCCAGCGGCCCCACGCCGGCCGCAGCCGCGGCCCGCGCCATGCCCTTGACGATGTCGGGAGCCTCGTCTTGCGCCTCAATCGGCTGGAGGCTCGTCGCGAAGCGCGGATGAGAGCGGATGTACGACTCGATGGCAGCCCGGTGGCGCGCCGCGGAGGCGAGCGCCTCCCGTGAGAGGTCGTGCGGAGCAGCCACCAGCAGGTCGGTCTCCCCGAGGGCGACCGTGAACGTGACGAGGCCCTGCCCACCGACCCAGTCCCTGTAGACCCGACGAGCGTCCACGGCCGGTCTACCGCTAGAAGATGATGCTCAACGCGCGCGGCGGACAGGCTTTCACGCACAGGCCGCAGAGCACGCATTTGTTCTGGTCGAACTTGACTTTGCGCGTGTCCGGCTCGACCGTGAACGCCAGCGCCGGGCAGATGGTGACGCAGGCGCCGCAGTCGGTACAGCGGGACTCGTCCCGCAGGACGTCCTGGCTCAGCGGCTGGATGTGCACGCCCGTGTCGCGGAGGTACTTCACGCCGCGATCGTAGTCGGCGCGCTCGCCCGTCAGCTCCAGCACCATCAGCCCATCCTGCCCCGGCGAGACCTGCGCCTTCAGGATGTTGAACATCAGGTTGTAGTCCTTTGCGAGCCGGCAGACCACCGGCTGGCCCGTGACGAGCGGGGGAAACTTGAGGACGATGCGACGCGACACCTTCATCTCTCCGTTCCTCCTTCCTCAATCGGGCGCTCAACGAGGTGATGGTAGCCGACCTCGGAGTCGGGCCCGGGCAGGGGCGCCACGGGTTGCGTCAGCAGGAAGCTACCCTCTGCTATACGCTGCTTCAGGAGAGACGCGATCTCCCGTGCGCGCGGATAGCTTGAGAGCGACGAGGTCGGCACCTCCCTGCCCTGCACCGTGATGGAGCCGCTGCGCAGCGCCGCGTACGTCACCTCTCCGAGCGTGTCCGGCAGTCGCTGCGGCTGGGCCGAGGAGTAGTCGACCACAGGTGCGACGATGTCCGCGTCCGTCACCAGCGTATGCGCGAATACCTTCTCGGAGAGGATGGGAATCGGCACTCCCAGCCCGACGGTGAGTGATGGACCGTAGCCGAGCATGCTCGTGCCCACGAGCCACCGCGCGCTCATCTGCTTGAGGTCGCCGATGAGCGCCAGCGTGCCCGATGGGCCGCGGGGCACATCGTTCTCCAGCCGGGGTACGTGCGGGTTGTGCTGTGTTCCGTGCCAGGCGACATAGCCGATGCCGCCACCCAGAAAGACCTTCGTGCCGATGCCGATGGTCGCGTAGTCGGGGTCGTTCAAGAGCGGCGAGAGCTGCCCCGCCGAAGAGTAGTTGGCGTTCCCGAGGCTGGGCTTCAGCACGCCCATGTAGGTGTAGATGGTCTTGTCGCTCGTGTTCACGGCGACGCCGTAGTTCTGGTAGCCGTTGCGCATATTGAACAGCGTGGCGCTGTTGAGGTCGGAGAGGCGTATCCACGTCTCCAGCTTCTTGCGGGGATAGCAGTCCGTACCATAGGCGGTCGCCTCGAGCCGGATGTCCTTGCCCGCAACGAGGTCCTCGATGACGTGCCCGCCGCCATAGCGGAACTCACCAGGGTATATCCGGTTGCGCGGGTCATCGTCCGGGATTGCTGCCGCGCCGAGGAACAGGTCCACCGCCGCCAGTCCCGCGTACGCCGGCACATCGTTCAGCGTGGTCCGGCCGCCGCCGAGCTTGATGCGCGGCTTCGAGTGGCCGATGTTCATGTACATGCCGGAGGAGCACATGGTGCCGAATGTGCCGGTGGTAACGACATCCACCGTGCGCGCGGCCTTCTCGAAGCCCTGCGCCTTTGCGTAGTCGATGACCTCTTCCGCAGTCATGACCACGGCCTCGCGACGGGCTATCTTCTCGTTGATCTCAGCCACTGTCTTCGTCATTTGCCCCCTCCGGAAGCCGGTGTGCCGGTCGACTCGCCGCCCACGTTGCGGACCGTCGCATCCGAGTACAATGGTTCGGTAGTATACTACCTGTGTTCCCCGTGTTCCACGCACGACGCCGGGCGCCAGCCTGCTTTGACATGCGTTGAAACTCGATGGTACGATACCTGCGCGGTGTACGTGCTATCGACCCGGCCCGGACCGGCGACGGTGCGGGAGTCGCGTTCACGGGGGTCAGGATAGCTTAACAAGTGGACGAGCCTGCCAGTTGGTTGTTGCCTGCGTTCTTCCTCTGCCTCGTGCTGTCCGCCTTCTTCTCCAGCGCTGAGTCGGCCTTCATCGCTGTACCTCGCCTTCGGGTGCACTATCTGCGCGAGAGCGGCGGACGCGTGGCGCTGGGGCTGGCCGGCATCCTGGACCGCCCCGAGCGCTTCCTGGCAACGGTGCTTCTGGGCAACAACCTGGTGAACATCGCCGCGGCCGCCATCGGGACCATGTTCTGCGTGGCGGTGTTCGGCCTTCCGTGGGGACCCGTCATCGCGACGGTGGCGGTGACGGCCGTCGTGCTGGTGTTCGGAGAGTTGCTTCCGAAGACGATTGCCATGCACTATGCCGAGCGGTTGGCGCTGAACTACGTCTATCTGGTGCGCTTCTTCGAATTCTCCCTCTTTCCCTTCGTCTGGCTGCTTGAGCGCATCGGCTTCGGCTTCCGGCGGCTCGTTACTGACGCTGAGGAGAAGCAGCTTCTCGTCAGCGCCGGCGAGCTGCGCTCCGCCATCGATGTGGGCGAGAGCGAGGGAGTGGTCGAAGAGGACCAGGCGGAGATGCTGCACGCGGTGCTCGAGTTCACCAACCGGCCGGTGAGCAAGGTCATGGTGCCGCGTACCGAGATAGCCTGGGTGGCCGAGGGGACGACCCTGGCGGAGTTCCTCGGCATCTACGCCGATACTCCGTACAGCCGCTTCCCGGTGTACAAGGAGACGACGGACAACGTGGTCGGCGTGCTCTCCGCCAAGGACGTGCTGATGAAGCTCACCAGCGCGTGCACGCCCGAGAAGATTACGGTGGACGAGCTGATGCGCCCCGCCTACTTCGTGCCTGAGAGCCAGCCTCTCGGCAAGCTGCTCACGGAGATGCGCGACCTTGGCCACCACGTGGCGCTCGTCGTGGACGAGTATGGCGGCGTCGCCGGCATGGTGACGCTTGGTCTGCTCACCGAGGAAGTGGTTGGTGACATAAGAGACGAGCTTGGCTACGAGGACGAGGACTTCGTCGTGACGGGAGCCAACACCTACGAGCTGGACGGCGGCTACCGGGTGGAAGATGCGAATGAGGAGCTCGAGCTCGGCCTGCCGGTCGGCGACTACGAAACCGTGGCCGGCTTTGTGCTCAGCTACCTGGGGCGCATCCCGCGGCAAGGGGAGCAGTTGCGCTACGGGAACTTGAAGCTGGCAATCGCCGAGATGAAGGGCATGAAGATAGAGAAGCTCGTGGTGACGAAGGAAGGCGGCAGCGCACCGCGCCGCGAGACGGGGACGGAGAAGGATGCAGCGGCTCCGCATTAGCTTCGGTCGCGGCGCTCCCGTTCGCTTCATCTCGCACCTGGACACGATGCGCTGCTGGGAGAGGGTCTTCCGGCGGGCAGCCATCCCCATCGAGTACACGCAGGGCTTCACGCCGCACCCCAAGATCGCCGTGGCGGCGCCGCTTGCCGTGGGTTTCACCGGGGAGGCTGAGCTGATGGACGTCTGGCTGCGCAAGTGGATGCCGCCGGACGCGCTCCTGATGATGACCAGACGCCAGTTGCCGGCGGGATTCTCGGTGCACTCGGCCCGGGAGGTGCCCGAGAGCCTGCCCTCTCTGCAGTCGGTTGTCTGCGCCGGGCGATATCGCTGCGTCGCCTCGTACCCCGGCGGCCCTGCCGCGGCGGAGGCTGCAGTGCGCTCGTTCCTCGAAGCCCCGAGCTTCGATTTTCAGTACGAGCGGGCGGGCGTCGAGAAGAGGCAGGACCTTCGGCCGCTCGTCCAGGAGCTGACCGTGGCCGCGGGAGACGCCGGTACCTGTGTTGTGGATATGCTGCTGATGCTGGGCCAGGAGGGCGGTGCACGGCCGGACCACGTGCTCTCGGCGCTTGGCTTCGCGGAACCGTTCGAGTCGATACATCGTACGTCGCTCTCGCTCGCGTCCTGAGCGGGAACGCTGCCTGTTCTCTGTTCGTCTGGAGGTTCATCACGTGAGATTGCTTCTGGTGCGGCATGGCGAGACTGTCTGGAACAGCGAGAGGAAGGTCCAGGGCGGGGCCGTAGACACGGCCCTGAGCGAGACCGGCTTGCGACAGATAGCCCGGCTTTCGGAGGTGCTGCGCGACGAGCCGGTCGACTACATCATCTCCAGCCCGCTGCAGCGCGCCGTGCTGACGGCGCAGTCGATTGCCCGCTACCACCCGCTGCCGATTGCCACAGACCCGGGCCTGAAGGAGGTCAACGTCGGCATCTTCGACGGGCTCTGCACGCTGGACATCCCGCAGACGTTCACCGAGATGCTGCTCGACTGGTGGAAGGGTGGACGGGAGCGACTTCCCGGCGGTGAGAGCTTCCAGGAGCTGCAGGACCGCACCTGGGGCGTAGTGAAGCCGTTTGTCGAGAACGGCGCGCACGAGAACGTCCTCGTCGTGAGCCACTACTTCACTACGCTGTCCATCATCCTGAAGGCGATGGACTTCCCGCTGAGCATGATTACGAAGTTCCGGATGGATCCCGGGTGCATCAACGCACTCGAGTTCGGCAAGTTCGGCGCCCGGCTGGCCCGCTTCAACGACACGTCCTACCAGGTGGTCTAGACGGCTGTGAAGACGCCCGGGGAACCGACCGCCGCGGACCTCGAGCGCGGAGTGCTCAAGGCCATACGCGACGGCGGACTGCTGCGTGAAGGGAGCACGGTCGTCGCCGCCGTATCGGGCGGCGCCGATTCCCTCTGCCTGCTCTACGCCCTGGCGAGGCTCCGCGACAGGCTCGATGTGCGCGTTCACGTGGCGCACCTGGACCACATGCTGCGCGGCGCCGCCTCACGCGCGGACGCGGCCTTCGTAGCGGAGACGGCACGCTCGCTCGACCTGCCCTGCACCATGGAAGCGCGCGACGTCGCCGCGTGGAGACGGCAGCGGAAGTGCTCGCTCGAGGAAGCCGCCCGCGAGGTGCGCTACCGTTTCCTGTATGAGGTGGCCTGCTCCGTCGGAGCGGAGGTTATCGCGACCGGACACACGCGGGACGACGCCGTCGAGACGCTTCTGCTCCACGTCATCCGCGGCTCGGGCCTGCGCGGGTTGCGCGGACTCGAGGCCGTTTCGCTCGTCCCGGTGTCCGGCATGCCGTCGGGCGGCGGCGCGGTGGTGCGCGTCGTGCGGCCGCTGCTCGGCGTGGGCCGGGAGCAGACGCGGCGGTACTGCCGCCTCCTCGGAGTAGAGCCGCGTGAGGATGTCTCGAACGACTCACCATCCTACCTTCGCAACCGGATACGTCTCGAGTTGCTGCCGCAGTGCCGCGAGTTGAACCCGAGGTTCGACGATGCGCTCCTGCGCCTCGGGCAAGCAGCGAGGGACGACGACGACCATCTGGAGGAGGAGACGCGTCGCGTTCGCGAGGGCATCGCCGATGTCTCTCCCGGGCGCGCGCGCCTCGACCTGGCGGGCTTCAGGGCGGCCGGCCCGGCCATACAGTCCCGACTTGTGCGCTCAGCTCACGAGCACGTGGCCGGCGACATTCGCGACGTCTCGGCGGCGCACGTCGCCTCCGTGCGCAGGCTTGCGGCGGCGCGTCCGGGCAAGTGCCTGCGCCTTGTCTCTGGCGTTACGTGGCGTAGAGAGGTCTCGTGTCTGACGGCGACCGGTCCGGGTTACGCAGACGATAGCCCCGGCATACCTGCTCCGCTGGAGCCCGTGCCTGTGCCGGTTCCCGGAGAGGCGGTCTTCCCCGGTTGGAGGGTGAGCACCTCCTTCGTGGAGGGCGCGCCGGGCAGCCCGACCGGGAACGGCTTCTCTGCCACGCTGGACGCTGATGCGGCCGGCGAGGAGCTCTTCGTGAGGCGGCGGCGGCCCGGCGACCGGTTCCAGCCGTTGGGCATGGCGCGGGAGAAGAAGCTGCAGGACTTCATGGTGGACGAAGGGATTCCCCTGGCTCAGAGGGACTGTGTGCCGCTGCTCTGCTCTCCGCAGCACATCGTCTGGGTGGCCGGACGGCGCATCGACGACCGCGTGAAGCTCACCGACCGGACCCGCAGGGTGCTGCTGGTGACCTTCCTTCCCACGCTCTGACACCGGCCGCGTCACACCTTTCATGTTCTATACTTTGCGGCATGGACTGCATCCTGCTCATCGACAAACCCAGGGGCATGTCTTCGGCGAAGGTTGTTGCCCTCGTCAAGAGGAAGACCGGGTCGAAGGTGGGGCATACGGGGACGCTCGACCCGCTGGCCACCGGGCTGCTCATTCTGCTCACCGGAAAGCGGACGAAGCAGGCGAGCCAGTTCCTGCATATGGACAAGACGTATGCGGTTCGCGCGCGGTTCGGCGTCACCACCACCACGTACGATGTCGCGGGCGACGTCGTGAAGACGTGCGACCGCGTGGTGACCCGTGAAGAGGTTGAGGCGGCGCTGCAGGACTTTCTGGGCGAGATACTGCAGACCCCGCCGGCGTACTCGGCCAAGAAGCTTGGCGGCAAGAAGGCCTACGAGCTGGCGCGGAAGGGACTCGATGTCGAGATACCGGCCGCCACGGTGAAGGTGTACTCACTCCGGCTGAGCTCGTTTGCGTACCCCGCCTTCTCGCTCGAGTGCGACGTCTCGTCGGGCTTCTACGTTCGCAGCCTGGTGCACGACCTCGGCGAGAAGCTCGGCGTTGGCGCGACGGTGGAAGAGGTGCGGAGGCTGCGGATCGGCGCCTTCAGCCTCGAGAGGGCGATACCTCTCGACGCGTTTCTCGGTGCGACGGATGTCCCCTCGGTCGAGGGGCCCAAGCCCGGCCTGCAGGGTTGAACCGCGGCTGCGCCGCGCCGGGACCTGACTGCTCCGCTCCGAATGACACCCTCCGGAGCCATCCCCTATAATGGCGCTTCCGGCCGGTGCGCCGGACGAAGTGAGTGGCACTCTATGGAGATACTGCCGGCGATAGACCTGCGGCACGGCGCGTGCGTGCGGCTGTTCCAGGGGGACTACGGACGCGAGGACGTATTCGACCTCGACCCGGCCGCGGTGGCGCGCCGGTGGCAGAAATGCGGCGCGAAGCTCGTGCACGTCGTCGACCTCGACGGCGCTGCGGAAGGGCGACTGGTGAACCGGGAGACCATCGCCGACCTGATGAAGGTGGAGGGATTGCGCCTCGAGGTCGGCGGCGGCATCAGGACGGCGGAAGACGCCGGCTGGCTATTCGAGCACGACGTGGAGCGCATCGTGCTGGGCACGGCCGCCATCGAGGACCCGGCGATGGTGGAGTCGCTCGTTCGTTCGTACGGCGATGCCATCGTGGTGAGCCTCGACGCGCGAGACGGGCTCGTGACCACGCGCGGCTGGCTGAAGGAGACGCGCGTGCCGGTCATCGAGCTGTGCGCCAGGATGCGTGAGCTGGGCGTGGCGCGCTTCGTCTACACCGACGTGCGGCGGGACGGGACACTGACCGAGCCCAACTTCGAGGCGCTCGAGGACGTGGCGCACAGCACCGACGCCCCGGTTGTGGCGGCGGGCGGCATCGCAACCATCGACCACGTTCGGCGCGTGCGGGACGCCGGCGCGGCCGGGGCGATACTCGGCAAGGCCATCTACACGGGGTCCATCGACCTTCGTGAAGCTATCTCATTGTACGGAGGATAGATGCTCAAGCTTGACGGGCAGGGGCTGGTCCCCGCCATCATCCAGGACGACAGGACGAACGAAGTGCTCATGCTCGGCTACATGAACGCCGAGTCGCTCAGGCGCACGGTCGAATCAGGCAACGTCTGGTTCTACAGTCGCAGCAGGCAGAAGTACTGGCTGAAGGGCGAGACGTCCGGCAACTTCCTGCGTGTGCGCGCCATCTACAAGGACTGCGATAGCGATACCATCCTCGTGCGGGCGGACCCGGTCGGGCCGGTCTGCCACCTCAACACACGGACGTGCTTCGTGACCGAGGAGGGCGGCATGCGGGGACTGGACCCGGACGACACGCGCTAGGCGCTCTTGGCGCCGGCAGGCTCCTCCAGCACCGCGCGAAGCGCAGCGATGGCGGCCTCTATCTGTCCGTCGTCGGGCGCACGCGTGACCAGCTTCTGCAGCAGCAGCCCGGGCGCCGTCAGCGTGTGCACCACCGGATTCGACTGCCTGTCGGCCGACCACTTGATGAACTCGTAGCTCACGGCTGCGATGAGAGGCAGCAGCACGATGCGGGAGAGGATGCTGAGCCAGAGGACCGGACGGCCCAGCAGCGACAGCACGATGATGGAGAAGACGAGCACAACGAAGATGAAGCTCGTGCCGCAGCGCGTGTGCGACGTGGAGTAGCTGCGGACTGCCTCCGTTGTGAGCGGAACCCCGGCCTCATAGGCGTTGATGACGCGGTGCTCGGCGCCGTGATAGGCGAAGACCCTGCGCACGTCGCGCATGAGCCCGATGACGGCGACGTAGGCGACGAAGATGAGCATGCGGAATACGCCTTCGAGCAGGTTGCTGACGAAGTCGGAGCCGATGTGCGCGTCCAGACTTCGTGACACGAGCAGTGGCAGTACGAAGAAGAGCAGCACGCTGAACCCGAGGCTCGCTGCCACCGTCAGCCACAGGAGTCCCTTGGGCATCTCGCCGCCGTCCTCACCCGAGGCGGCCTTCTCGGCGGAGTACATCAGCGCCTGGGTCCCGATGACGAGCGTCTCGACGAGCATAATGATGCCACGTACGAGCGGCATCTTGCGCAAGCGGCCGCTGTAGATGGAAGGCACCCGTTTGCGGGTGGTCTCCAGCTCGCCGTCGGGGCGTCGCACCGACATGCCGATGTCGGTCGGACCGCGCATCATGACCCCCTCGATGAGGGCCTGACCGCCGTAGTGAAAACCTGGCGCCATCAGAGTGCCTCGTAAAACAAGAGAGGAATGGCCTCCATGCAAGCCATTCCTCTCGACATGACTATCGAACGGACGCTCAGTCCTTGATGCCGTACTTCTTCTTGAAGCGGTCGACTCGGCCCATGGTGTCGACGATTCTCTGCTGGCCGGTGTAGAAGGGGTGGCAGGCGCTGCAGACCTCGACGCGGATCTCCGGCTTGGTTGCGCCGCAGGGAAACACGTTGCCGCAGAGGCAGGTCACCTTGGCATCTTCGTAGTACTTCGGATGAATCTTGGGCTTCATGGCTGTACGCTGACCTTCTTCTGAGACTTCGATGCGGGAGAGAACGCGACGCTTCCCGTCACCAGGGCGTAGAGGGTGTGGTCGCGGCCGACGCCGACGTTCTCACCGGCTCGTATCTTCGTGCCGCGCTGCCGGACGATGATGGTACCGGCATTGACGAGTTCGCCACCGAAGCGCTTGACGCCGAGACGCTGGGAGCGGCTGTCACGACCGCAATGGGTGCTGCCGCCGCCTTTCTTGTGTGCCATCTCTTACTCTCCAGACAGTACCACGCGGTCGACGGTCAGACGCGTGAGCTGTGCCCTCGCGCCTGTCTTCCTGCGGTACCTCGTCTTGTTCTTGTACCGGAACACGACGACCTTGTCGCCCTTCACCGGACCCTGAGAAGTCGCAATTACCTTCGCGCCGGCGACGGTGGGCGAACCCACGTGCGTGGTCTCACCGTCGGACACGAGAAGGACCTTGTTCAGTTCAACCGTGTCGCCATTCGGCGCATCGATATTGTCGACATCCACGGTTTGCCGCGGAGCGACCTTGTATTGCTTTCCACCGGACTCGACTATGGCGTAAATCTCCGCACCTCCAGACAACAGCGGGTCATTGTAGCACCACCTCGAACGGAACGTCAACCAGCGCTCCAGCGTTTGAGCCGATTCGCGGCGAGGTCCATCGCGCGCTCGTCGACGCGGAGCCGGTGGCGGCCCTCCGGGATGATGGCAAGCTCCTTCGGCTCGGCGGCGGCATCGTAGAGACGGCTCGCGTGCGCTGCGGGCACGACCTCGTCTGCGTCCCCGTGCAGGATGAGCAAAGGCCGCGGCGCGATGCGGCTGACGTGCGACGCCGGCTCCACCTCGCGGAAGCCCTGCTCCCAGGCTGAGCGGTCCCGCGGAAAGGAAGCGTCCCGGATGATGCCTATATCCCGCCAGTGCGCCAGAGCGCCGTCCAAGGCCGAATCCGCGAAGAGCTCGTCGAATACCGCCGGGGACGCGCACGAGACGATGCCCCGTACGCCCTCGTTCTGGGATGCGACGCAGATGGCGGCCGCGGCGCCGCCGCTGAAACCCATGAGGAAGATGCGGTCCCGAGCGAGGCGTGGATGCAGCGAGAGATACTCGATGGCCCGCTCGAGGTCACGCGTCCAGCCGGCCATATCGAAGTTGCCTTCGCTCAGTCCGGCGCCCCTGAAGTTGAAGATGAGGGTAACGAATCCTTCGCCCGCGAAGCGTCGCGCCAGCACCGCGTAGCCTTCATCGGACGGATTGAAGGGAACGGCGGGAATGCCGTGGCAGATGCAGAGGCCGGGCGCCTGAGGCGGTCCGTCCGGGAGGAAGAGCCTGCCCGCGAGACGCAGTCCGTCGCTCGTGAAACCGACCGGCTGTTCCGTCAACGTGCCCTCGTTTGGCTAGTAACCGCGGTAGCTGCGGTAACGCCGCCTGAAGTAGACGCCGGCGAGCAATCCGAAGAGGAAGCCGCCGAGGTGCGCCTGCCAGGCGATGCCGGCGATGACGAAGGAGATGAGGAGGAAGAACGTCATCGCGCCCCACAGGGGCACGGGGATGGGTAGAGGGAAGATGACCACCGGCAACCGGGGCGCCAGGAGAGCGAGCGCACCGCCGATGGCGAAGATGGCGCCCGAGGCGCCGACGCCCGGCACCATGGCGGGGCCAAGCAGTATGTAGAGCACGTTACCGGCGATGCCGCCGATGAGGTACACCTCGAGGAAGCGCACCTCTCCGACGAGCCGCAGCAGCAGGCTCCCCAGGAAGTAGAGGCTGATCATGTTGAACAGGATGTGGGTGAGGCTCGCGTGGACGAACATCGAGGTGATGAGCGTCCACGGTTGCTGCGGTACCAGCGCCGGGGTCAGACCCAGGAGGTAGGTGAGCTCCGGTCGCATCGTCTTGAAGAAGAACACGAGGATATTGAGGGCGACGAGGAAGAGTATGGCGTTCATCCCGGAGCTGTCGTTGCGTCGCATTCCGGCATTATAGTGGAAGCTGCGGCGGAGCGGCAACGCGCGAACGCAACGCTGCCGGTCAGTTCAGCAGTGCCGCGACCAGGATGCCGAGCACGGCGCCCGCGACGACCTGCAGACGGGTGTGCCCGACCAACTCCTCCAGAAAACGGTCGAAATCGTCCTGCGTCCGTGGGACGTGGTTGAGAACGTGTGTCAGGATGTCGGACTGTTTGTCGACCGCACGCCGGACGCCGGCCGCGTCATACATGACCACGACGGCCAGAGCGAACGTAACGGCGAACGTCGGCGAGGCGAGCCCGACGTTGCGTCCGGCCGTGGCGGCGAGGCAGCAGACGAAGGCGGAGTGGGCGCTCGGCATGCCGCCGGACGCCGTGAGAAGCCGCGCGTTGAAGCGGCGATAGCGGGTAGCGTCGATGAGCGTCTTCATGAACTGTGCAGCCAGCCATGCCGCGAGAGGCGCGCACACCATCGGGTTTGTGAAGAACTGCTGCAACTGCTCCACTCAAGGCTCCGCGGTCGGGTCGATGCCGACAGCATGTATGGTATTCGCACACCGGAGCGGTTTCAAGGCCGCGCATTTGTTGACACAGCGAAGCAGGCAATGGCATGATAACCCGAAGCTCCGACGAGTCGGTACACACCGTGGCTGACGCCGGCGGGTGTGGCGGCCGGCGGACAGGTGCCGGTGAGTTGGCTGCAGATTACGATTCGCTTACCGCGGGGCAGGTGTTCCAGCGCGTCGAGTATGCGCTCGATGCGGCGACGGTCGACCTGTATGTAGCGGCCGTAGGCGCCTCGCACCCGGGCTACGTGCCCCCGCTCGCGGTGGCGGCCCGGGCTATCGCGTCCCTCGGCGGACTCATCGCCCTGCCGCCGGGCACCATCCATGCGTCTCAGGAGTTCGAGTTCAGCGGGCTTGTGCCGGTGGGCGCCAGGGTCTCGTGCCAGGCAACGGTTGTGCGCAAGCTTGCGCGGGGCCCGATGCGCATGCTGACGCTCGAGACCGTCATCGATGACGAGGACGGGCGGACGGTGCAGAAGGGCCGCTCCACCATCGTCCTGCCCGGGTGAGAGGAAGATGGAGTACCCTGTCGCTCAAGGAACCACGCTGCCCGAGTTCGTTAGAGAGGTCACCCAGGCCGACATCCGGCGCTACGCCGACGCTTCGGGGGACTTCAATCCCATCCACATCGACGAAGCCTTCGCGGCCACGACGCCGCTCAAGGGAACCATCGCGCACGGCATGCTCGTGCTCGCCTACCTGTCCGAGATGCTCGTCCGGGCGTTCGGTGAGGCCTGGGACAGCACGGGACGTCTCTCACTGCGCTTCAGGAGCCCCGCCCGCCCCGGAGATCGGCTTACCGTGTCCGGCCGCGTTGAATCGGTGCAGCGTGATGGTGGTATAGTATGCGTCACCTGTTCGGTTTCCTGCTCCAACCAGGCGGGAGAGGTCGTTGTCTCCGGTGATGCGGAGCTGACGCTTCCCGCCCCGTTGTGAGGGGGCGGGACCGGTGCATCCTTGAATCGCGTTCCACTGTGCGTGGTCCTGTGAGTTGAGGGGGAGACGAGCATGTCACAGTCCTCTGGGCAGGTCAGGGTTGCCGTAGACGCGATGGGCGGTGACTATGCGCCCGGCGAGATAGTCAGAGGCGCGGTCATGGCTGCCCGTCAGCGTGATGTCGCCGTCACGCTTGTTGGACAGCAAGACGTCGTGTCCGAAGCGCTGCGGGCCGAAGGTGCTCCGCCGGACCTGATACGGTGCGTGCATGCGCCCGATGTGATTCATGAGGGCGAGCCTCCTGCGCTGGCTATCAGGAACAAGCGACAGTCGTCTATCGTGATTGGAACGAAGCTGGTGAAAGAGCGTGGAGCGGATGCGTTCGTGAGCGCCGGCTCGTCAGGGGCTGTGGGCGCCGCAGCCGCGACCTATCTTGGCATGCTGCCGGGGATGGAGCGGCCCACCATCGGAGGCGGATTCAGCAGCTTCGCACCGAACATCGTCATCATGGATCTGGGCGCCAACGTGGACTGCAAACCGGAACATCTGCTGTCGTTTGCCATCGCCGGCACGGTGTATGCCCGCACTGTCTACGGCATCCAGCGCCCGTCGGTCGGGCTGCTAAGCACCGGCGCCGAGGAAGGCAAGGGGAATGAGCTGGTCAAGGGCGCGTTCCCACTCTTGAAGAAGAGCGGGCTGAACTTCATCGGAAACATCGAGGGGAACGACATCCTCACGGGAAAGGCGAACGTCATCGTGTGCGATGGCTTCGTCGGCAATGTGCTGCTCAAGTTCTACGAGAGCATCGGCGACCGCGCCAGGGTCTGGCTGCTGGGGAAATACCCGTCGTTCAAGGGGTTGGTCGGGCGCGTGTTCGACCGCGTCCTGCCCATCAAGAAGCTGTCCTACGAAGGGGAAGAGGAGGGGAGCGGTCTGTTGTGGGGTGTGAACGGCGTTGTGAGGATCGCTCACGGGGCCTGCAAGGCCGAGCACATCCTCCATGGCATCAACGCCGCCAGGAAGGCGGTGCAGGTTGATATCGTCGGGAGTCTGCAACGAGAGCTCGCTCTCTACAAAGCACAAGGCATACTTTGAGAAGGAGGCCGCTGAGCATGACTGTTGAAGAACAGGTGAAGGACATCGTCTCGAGGATCGCGCACATCGACAAGAGCATCATCAGCCGCACGGCCACGTTTAAGGAGATGAAGGCCGACTCGCTGGATGTGGTGCAGGCGCTGGTCGCGGTCGAAGAGACATTCGACATCGAGATACCGGATGAGGAGGCGCAGAAGTTCCGCAATTTCGGCGACTTCGTCGATTTCGTGGAGCGCGAGGCGGCCAAGAAGAAGGGGTAAACATCGTGAAACCGTTGCAGGGGAAGGTTGCACTCGTCACCGGAAGCGGGCGCGGCATCGGCAAGGCGATTGCCTTGAAGCTCGCTTCGCAGGGCTGCGACATCGTCGTCAACTACTTCCGGCGGCGTGAGGCGGCCGAACAGACGGCCGAGGAGCTGAAGCAGCTCGGCGTGAAGGTTGAGATAGTCAAGGCCAACGTCGGCGACCCGGCCAAGATCGAGGAGCTGTTTGCGGCGGTCGAGAAGAGCTTCGGGCATCTCGACATCTTCATCAGCAACGCCGCGTCCGGCGTGGGCCGCCCAATCATGGACATCGACGAGAAGGCGTGGGACTGGACGCTGGACATCAATGCCAAGGCGCTGCTGCTGTGCGCACAGCGCGCGGCTCCGCTCATGGAGGGCAGGAACGGCAAGATAGTCAGCATCTCCAGCCTCGGCTCCAAGTTCGTCTGGCCCACGTATGCCGCCGTCGGCATCTCCAAGGCGGCGCTGGAGGCGGTGACGCGTTACCTTGCGATAGAGTTCATCCCCAAGGGCATCGCGGTGAACGCGGTGTCCGCTTCCGCTGTGGAGACCGAGGCCCTCAAGTTCTACATCAGGGAGGGTCTCGTCAAGGATGCCAAGCAGACTACGCCGGTCGGCCGGATGGTGACGCCGGAGGATGTGGCGAATGTGGTCTCCTTCCTGTGCAGCGAGGAAGCAAGCATGATCCGCGGCCAGACCATCATCGTTGATGGTGGCACTTGCGTGGCGCCCTGGGCGTCCGTGATCGAGAAGGGAGAAGCCTGATGAGCAGCCCGCGAGTCGTCGTCACCGGAGTGGGGACGGTCAACCCGCTCGGACTCACGGCGGAGGAGTTCTGGAAGAGCGCGGTTGCCGGAGTGTCCGGCATCGGGAAGATATCACGCTTCGACGCAACCAACTTCTACGTCAAGGTGGCGGGCGAGGTGAAAGGCTTTGACCCGTACAAGTACATCGATCCGAAGGTTGCCGACCGCAACCCTCGTGCGGTGCACTACGGCCTGGTGGCCTCTCAGGAGGCCATGGCGCAGGCGGGCATCGACACGAGCCGTGAGATACCTGAGAGAGTGGGCGTCAGCGTGGCCTGCATGTCTGAGAGCGACTACATCGTGAGGCAGGCGCAGATGCTTGAGCGGCGGGGACCGCGTCGCGTGGACCCGCTGTTCGTGGCGCGGTCAGGCCCGAGCGCTCCGGCGATGCAGATCGGCATGGCCTTCCAGGCGAAGGGTCCGAACACGAGCGTCAACAGCCTGTGCGCCTCCGGAGCCGACTCGCTCGGCACGGCGATGAACTTCATCCAGCTCGGCTATGCCGATGTGATGATAGCCGGCGGCACGGATTCGTGCCTCTCGCCGCTGGGCATGGCCGGCCTGGACATCCTCGGGGCAACGACCCGTGAGCCGGACCCGGCGAAAGCCAGCCGGCCGTTCGACGCGGAGCGAAGCGGCTTCGTCTTCGGCGAAGGCGGGGGCATCGTTGTTCTCGAGTCACTTGACCACGCGAAGGCGCGGGGCGCCACGATTCTGGCTGAGCTCGGCGGAGCGGGATGGTCCTTTGACGCGTTCGACCAGACTGCGCCGGCGGCCCCGGCCGAAGCCTATGCCATGAGGATGGCGATGGAGCGTGCCGGCGTCGCACCGTCGGATGTTGACTACGTGAATGCCCACGGGACGAGCACCAGGCTCAACGACCCGACGGAGACGCAGGCAATCAAGATGGCGTTCGGCGACCATGCGAAGAAGCTGGCAATCAGCTCGACCAAGTCGATGACCGGCCACGCTATCACTGCGGCCGGCGCGATAGAGTCGGTAGCGTGCGTCATGACGCTCGTGAGCGGCGTCATCCACCCGACCATCAACTACCGGACGCCTGACCCGGAGTGCGACTTGGATTACGTGCCCAACACGGCCCGCCAGACGAAGGTGAACGTGTGTCTCACGAACAGTTTCGGCCTCGGCGGCGAGAACTGCTGTCTCGTGTTCAAGAGGTTCAAGGACTAAGACGGGCCAATGGCGCCGGGTTGCCCGGGCGTCAGCCCCGGAGGCGGAATGGAGCTTGAAGGCAAGGTAGCGCTGGTGACCGGTGCGTCGCGCGGCATGGGACGGGCCATCGCCTTGAAGCTGGGGCGGATGGGGGCCCGGGTTGCCGTCAACTACGTGGCGGTCGACCCTCAGAACGAGAAGGATGCGCAGGAGGTCGTCGCGGCGCTGCAGGCTGTCGGCGCGGAGGCGTTCGCGGTTGAGGCGGACGTTCGCGACGGCGAGGCGGTCAAGCGGATGGTCGACCAGGTGGCCGAGAAGTGGGGTGGGCTGCACATTCTCGTCAACAATGCCGGCATCACGAAGGACACGCTGCTGCTGAGGATGTCCGAGCAGCAGTGGGACGACGTACTCGACATAAATCTCAAGGGCACGTTTCTGTGTTCCAAGCACGCGCTGAAGGCGATGATACGGGCCGGATGGGGCAGGATCATCAGCATCGCATCCATCGCAGGCGTCATCGGCAACCCCGGCCAGGCGAACTACTCCGCCTCGAAGGGCGGCATCATCGCCTTCACCAAGAGCCTCGCGCGCGAAGTCGGGTCCCGGGGCATCACCGTCAACGCCGTCGCGCCGGGCTACATCCGGACGCAGATGACGGGCGTATTGCCCGAGGAGATCCGCGCGAAGTTCGTCGAGATGATCGCGTTGCGGCGTCCCGGCGAACCTGAAGAGGTGGCAGAGCTTGTCGGCTTCCTGGCCAGCGACCGCGCCGGCTACATCACCGCCCAGGTCATCGGCATCGACGGCGGGATGTAGCTGCCCGTTTGTCAGACCGCAGTCGACGCTGGCGGCTCCCCGTCAGGTTGGCGCATGGACCGCTCTGTGCCCCTCACCCTCCTGTGCCCCGCTGTTGTCTCAGTTCGAGGCTCCACACCTGTCCTCCCCCCGGGTTTGCGCGGCGGTCGTGGTCTGCCCACCGGGGTGATGCTAGAATCTGGCTGGAACCGACGCTACGAAGGAGGACGTCACGATGCCCGAGGCAGAGCGGAAGAAGATAGACATGGGCTACCTGTACCAGATGAAGGCGAGGGGAGAGAAGGTATCCTGGCTCACGGCCTACGATTACCCGATGGCGCTGTTCGAGGATAAGGCGGGCATCGAGATGATCATGCCGGGCGACTCGGGGATGATGGCGCTTCTCGGTCACAGGAACACGCTCTCGGCGACGATGGAGCAGATGCTCTGGATGACCCAGGCCGTGGCGCGTGCGGTGAAGTACGCATTCCTCATCGGCGATATGCCGTACATGTCGTACCAGACCAGCAAGGAAGAGGCCATCCGGAATGCCGGCCGCTTCATGGCGGAGGGCGGCGTCGACTGTGTGAAGATGGAAGGCGGCGTCGACGTGGCCGACACGCTGGCTGCCGTGGTCAAGGCAGGCGTGCCTGTGATGGGGCACATCGGCATGACGCCGCAGTCGGCCGCCGTCATCGGCGGCTACCGTAGCCAGGGCCGGACTGAATCGGTCGCAAGGAAGATCATCGAGGATGCCCGCAGGCTGCAGGATGCCGGCGCGTGGTCCATCGTGGTCGAGGCGGTGCCGGCCAAGGTTGCCGGGCTCATCGTCGAAGCTGTGGACATCCCCATCTACGGCATAGGAGCCGGCCCCATGGTGGACGGCCAGGTGCTCATCGTTCATGACATGCTGGGGCTATTCGAGCTATTCAAGCCGAAGTTCGTGCGACGTTACGCGCAACTCGGCCAGGCGATGATGGAGGCGTTCCAGCACTACAAGGACGATGTCAAGGCGAACACTTTCCCGGGGCCGGACGAGTGCTACAACATGCCGGAGGATGAGTACCAGAAGCTTGTGGCGGGGCTGAAAAGCCGGCCGCTGTCGCACTGATGCTCCGGCAACTTCGGCCGGGGTCTGTCCTGCGGACGAGTCAGTTGGTGTAGCATATCGGAAGAGGACGCGGCGCCTGGCGGTGCCGGACGGCGTGGCGCCCTCGCTGGAACGGAAAGATGAAGTGCCCGAGGTGCAAGTCGGAGCTCATAGTGGTCGAGTTCGACGACATCGAACTCGATAGCTGTCCGGAGTGCGGTGGACTGTGGTTCGACCGCGGTGAGATGGAATTGCTGGCGGGCAGGTGTGGTTGCTCCGTCGAGTCGCTCTCGGCGCGCAGCGGCTCCCACGTCGAAGAGGCGCGACTGAAGTGCCCGACGTGCCGGCGGCCCATGGACAAGACCCTGTTTGGTCAGGAGGAGCCCGTTGTGGGCGACGTATGTCCTTTCTGCCGGGGACTGTGGCTGGATGCAGGCGAGTTGCTGCAGGTACTGGCCCAGGGAGGGACTGACCTGTCGGAGACCGGCGGGACGAAGAGTCCCGTGTTTGGATACCTGCGTGGGACGTTCGGGGCACGCAGTCTGGGTCGTGCGGACACGCTGGGGAGAGACCGGTGTGCCGGTGAATGAGGAGTTGTGAGATGTGGATCTACATCGTCCTGGCCATCGTGGTGGTTCTGGCAATCGCTGTTATCGGCATCTACAACGGGCTTGTCCGAGGCAGGAACCAGGTCAAGAACGCCTGGGCGCAGATTGACGTGCAGCTCAAGCGGCGCTACGACCTGATTCCGAACCTGATCGAGACGGTCAAGGGCTATGTGAAGCACGAGCGTGAGACGCTTGAGGCGGTCACGACGGCTAGAAACCTGGCCCAGAAGCTGGCCTCGTCCGGCGCGGGAGAGCGCGCCCGTGTCGAAGGCGAGCTGACGTCGGCGCTAGGCCGGCTGCTGGCCGTGGCGGAGGCCTATCCGGACCTGAAAGCAAATCAGAACTTCCTGGCGCTGCAGGAGGAGCTCACTTCGACTGAGAACAAGATCGGCTTCTCCCGCCAGTTCTACAACGACTCCGTGCTGCGCTACAACAATCAGACGCAGCAGTTTCCGTCGAACGTAGTCGCCGGGATGTTCGGGTTCCAGCGAGCCGAGTTCTTCGAGACGAAGGCCGAGATTGAGCGCGAAGCGCCCAAGGTCAGCTTCACGTAGGGCGGGCATTCACGACCATGTGGGAACAGATACGAGCGAACCAGATTCGCTCGACCTTCATCGTCTTCTTCATGGGGGCGCTGCTGGTCGTCGTCGGGGCCGTCATCGGCTCGTACTTCGTCGATAGCCCCGAGTTCGGCATCGGCTTCGCCCTCATCCTGTGGGGCATCATGAACCTCGTGGCGCTGTTCCAGGGAGACGATATTCTGCTGTCTCTGGGCAAGGCGCGTAAGGTAACCAAGCAGGAGTTCCCACGGCTGTACAACATCGTCGAGGAGATGTCGATCGCGTCGGGCCTGTCGACGATACCCGCCGTGTACGTGGTGGACGACCCGGCGCCGAACGCCTTCGCGACCGGGCGCAAACCCGAGAAGGCAGCGGTGGCGGTGACATCGGGCCTGCTCCAGAAGCTGAACCGGGATGAGTTGCAGGGGGTGATAGCCCACGAGCTGGGCCACGTGAAGAACCGGGACACCCTGCTGATGGCCATCGGCGGCATCATGCTCGGGACGATAGTCATCCTGTCCAACTACACGAGTCGCATGCTGCTCTACGGCGGTATGCCGCGAGGCAGGAGGGACAGCAGTTCGGGTGGAGGGGCGGCGCAGCTCGTCCTCATTCTTGTCGGCATCGGGCTTCTGATCCTTGCACCCATAGCGGCACGGTTGCTCTACTTCGCCCTCTCCAGGAAGCGCGAGTACCTGGCGGACGCGTCGTCCGCGCTCTATACGCGCTATCCGGAGGGTCTGGCTTCGGCGCTGGAGAAGATAGCCGGCTCGACCGCGCAGTTGAAGTCGGCAAACAACGCCACGGCGCCGATGTACATCGTGAATCCGTTCCGGAAAGCGGGGCGCGCCCTGGAAGACCTGACGAGCACGCACCCGCGGACGTCTGAGCGCGTCCGTGTCCTTCGTGCGATGGGCGGAGCGTCCGCCGCGGACTACGAGGCCGCGTACAAGTCGGTTCACGGAGGCAGGGGGGTTGTGCCACACAGCGCCCTTGCTGCGGTCGGGGTGACAGCCATCCGGCAGGCAGAGACGTCGTCGGAGCCGATCGGCGAGGGAGAGGTGCAGCGGGCGCGCGAGGTTTCGGATGTGCTCTGGAACAAGCAGGACTATCGCACCGTCGACTGCAGTTGCGGCGCCCGGCTTCGGATACCGCCAGCCCTGAAAGCCGCTGCGGTTCGTTGTCCGCGCTGCGGCACGGTTCACAGCCTCCGGTAGGACCGGATATCCTACCGGCCGACGTGGTCGGGTATGTGGACGCCGGTGAGCCGCTCGTATGCCGCCACGAGTGCCTGGTGTCCCTTCTTGCCCTTGCCCTCGGCTTCGACCGCGTTGTAGAGCTGCTGCACGAGGGAGCTTCCCGGCAGCGTCATGCGGAGGTCACGAGCGGCCGACATGAGGATGTCGAGGTCCTTCTGAACCGTCTCGACGGTGCCACCGGGCTCGAGGTCGCCCTTGAGCAGGCGACCGCCAAGGTTCTCCAGTTGAAACGACGCTGCCGCTCCGGACTTGACGGCGTCGAAGACACGCTGAACGTCGAGGTCGAGCGCCGCGGCGAGCGTCAGTGCCTCGCATGTGGCGAGCATGTTGACCATCACCAGGACCTGGTTGCACAGTTTCGCGCCCTGGCCGGAACCGTTCTCGGAGCCGACATGGACGATGCTGTTGCCCATGGCCTTGAGCACGGGCAGACAGCGTTCGAAGGCTTCGTCAGGTCCGCCGACCATGATGGAGAGGGTGCCCGCCTCGGCGCGAGGGGTGCTGCCGCTCACCGGGGCGTCAAGCATGAAGATGCCGGTCTCTCTGAGTCGCGCCGCGATGTCGCGTGCCTGGGCGGGAGCGATGGTACTCATGTCGATGAGAATCGTTCCGGGACGTGCGCCGGACGAGAGACCGTTGTGTCCGAGGGCGACTTCGGCCACATCGCCGCCGTGCTTCACCATGGTGACGACGATGTCGGACGCGGCGGCCACCTCGCAGGCGGAATGGGCCTCGACCGCGCCGTGCGACAGCGCGTATTCGATCCCCGGGCGGCTGCGGTTCCATACGGTCACGTGGTAGCCCGCCTTGAGCATGTTCCTGCACATGGGACGGCCCATGTAGCCGAGCCCTATGAAGCCGAGCCTGGTGTCTGCCATCGCCTGAGTGCCTCCTTCCATTTGTGGCGTGCGTACCCGTGGTCCGTGCTGATTCAAACGTAGTGGTGGTGCGGCGGATTCGTCCTGACGGGAGCCGTGCTATTCTAGGTGCCTCAAGACTGTCCGTCAAACTGCCGGGAGAGGGGAGCCATGAAACCTATTCCACTGGTGCGGGTCCTGACCGACGCGGGCTACGGGTCGCGTCGGGAAGCCTCGAAGCTGATCGACGCAGGCATGGTGGAGGTGAACGGACGCATCGCGTCGTCGTTCACCGAGAAGATCGATCCGGAAACCGACTCAGTGGTGGTTGTCGGCCGGAAGGTGGCGAACGCCGTCGCGCGGCGCGTGTACATCGTCATGAACAAGCCGGCCGGCTACCTGTCCACGACAGAGGACGAGAGGGGACGCCCGACGGTCATGGACTTGCTCCCGCCTGAGCTGCGGTGCGAGGGATTGCATCCTGCGGGCCGCCTGGATGAGGACAGCACCGGGCTGCTCATCCTGACGAACGACGGCCAATTCACCTACGAACTGACGCATCCGCGCTACGAGCATGAGAAGGAATACTACGTAGCGACAACAGGGCGACTGACAGAGGCCGACATGCGGGAGCTGGCGCGGGGCGTGGAGGTGGAAGGACAGGTGACGTGGCCGGCGCGGGTCGTGGCTCTGGAGGGTCAGTCCCCCTACTCCTACAGCATCGCGATACACGAGGGCAGGAAGAGGCAGGTGCGGGAGATGTTCTCGGCCATCGGGCAGCAGGTCGCGCTGCTCAAGCGCGTCAGGATCGGTGGGTTGCTGCTGGCCGGTCTCCCCGAAGGGGCCGCGCGTGAGCTGACAGCCGTGGAGGTGAAGGCCCTCCTTGGCGCGCCGCCCGTGCGAGCGGCCTCAACCGCCGCGAGACGGGAGAAACGACCGGCGGTGGCGCACGCGGGCAGGCCTGCGCGGGCGCCGCGCACCTTCACGGGCCCGAAGCTGATGAAGCCGCGGGCGACCGGCGAGGGAGGGGGCGTTGAGCCTCGCCTCCGGCCGGTTTCGTATGAGACCGCCGTGCCGCCGCGCCAGGCGCGGACTCCTGGTCCGGAACGGCCGGGGCGCGAAGCCGCCGATGCGAGAGCGGAACGATCGTACGGGCGGCGGCCCGATGCCGGGCGCGCGGAGCGCCCGTACGCGAGACCCGCTCGTGAGGCAGGCTTCCGGTCATCCGAGCGGCGTGTCGCCGGCCCGCAGAGGCCGGGACGCGAAGCCGCCGATGCGAGAGCGGAACGACCGTACGGGCGGCGGCCGGATGTCGGCCGCGCGGAGCGACCGTACGCGGGCTCCGCTCGTGAGGCAGGCTTCCGGTCATCCGACCGGCGTGTCGCCGGCCCGCAGAGGCCGGGACGCGAAGTGTCTGATGTGAGAGCGGAACGACCGTACCGGCGACGTCCGGATGCCGGCCGCGCGGAGCGGCCGTACGCGGGCTCCGCTCGCGAGGCAAGACCGCGTTCGTTCGACCAGCCGGGGCCGGGCTTCCGGCGACCGCAGCATGGGGCAGTTGGCGAGAGGGGTGGACGGCCGTATTCCGGGCCGGCACCGACCTACCGGCGGCCGGCGCGCGACGAGCGTGAGGTCGACAGGCGGCGCGAAGGCCCATTTGAACGGTCGTATGGTGGGGTGGTTCGTGATGGAGTGGCTCGACCGCTGCATGCTCGCGGGGGCAGGCCGCCCTCGGCGCGTCCATATGGCAGCGGGCTGGTGGGGGAGGATCGAGTCTCCGGGCGTGACCTGAATATTCGCGGCGGCGGTTCCTCACGGGAGCGGCCGCAGGCGCGCGGCGGTGCAGGCAGACGGCCGGGCGCTTCACCGTCGGGGGGAAGAAGGCGCCCCCCGGCTCCCCGTTGAGACCGTCGCTGTCTCCCTGCTCCCGTACGACGACAGGGGCGGAGGTCATGATTCCGTTGCGGGTCGCAGACAGCAGCGTGACCGAACCAACCTGCCTCTGCCGGAGTTGCTGACCGGGATTGCCGCCGTTCTTGGGCGGCTAGGTTGACTCGGGCGACGCGAGAGGAGCCGTGTCTTCGCCGGCCGCTTTAGCGGGCGCCGGCGCCTCTCACCGCGCCCCGCGCTTCAGCGCGCGTGCGAGGAGCGCGATGGCGAACAGCAGCGCGGCCAGTCCGAGGAAGGCGCAGACGAGGAAGATGGTCCGCACCCCCTCCGTCTCGGCGATGTAGCCCAGGGCGCTGGCCGAGAATGAGCCAACGCCGAAGGAGCAGAAGAAGTAGATGCCGTACATACGCCCGCGCCACCGGTCGGGACAGTAGTCGGCGATCAGGGCGTTGAAGACGGGTTGACTCATGAAGTGGAAGAAAGCGAAGACCGCGGCCGCGCCGAGGAGCGGCGCGCCGCCGAATCCCCACACTCCGAGAAGCGCAGGGGCGGAGATTCCGATGGCGATGACTGCCAGCGCCTCCCGGCGACGGCGGTCACAGAAGTAGCCCCCGAGGAACTGGCCGACAACGCCGAACAGGAGCGCCACGGTCGTGAATGAGCCGCCGAGCAGCACGGGGTCCATGCCCGCGATGCCGGAGCTCACGCTCGCACTCAGATGAGACGGCAGGAACGTCACCACGCCGCGGTAGAGCAGTCCGTTCAGCGTGTTCGCGGCAAAGATGAGCCCCAGCGGCAGCAGAAACGGCCGGAGTGAAGGCTGCGCGGCGCTGACGGCGGCTCCGGCCCGTGCGTCGATAACGGCGCTGCGCGAGGGGAGACGCAGGAAGAGGAAGCCGAGGATGAGGCATGGCACGGCGAAGGCGGCGTAGCCATATCGCCAGCCGAAGCCGGACGCCAGAGCGCCGACCATGATTGGGCCAAGGGCGAGACCCAGGTTGCCGCCTGTCCCAAGGTAAGCGAAGCCGATGCCGGTGCGTTTGGCGGTGCGGGCAACGTAGGCGGTAGCCACCGGATGGAAGAGTCCCAGGGCAACTCCGAGAAGAGCCATGGAGATACCCAGCGAGACAACGTCCCGGGACAGGCTGACGGCAATTGACGCTGCTCCCATGCCGAGGGCGCAGACGGAGAGAAGTCGCGTCTCACTCATGCGGTCAGCCAGCACGCCGACCGGCAGAGCCGTTAGCCCGTAGGCGAAGCCGAAGACGTTGGCGATAACGCCAAGTGCGAGCAGGGATGCTCCGAGGTCGGCCGCAACGGAAACCAGGACGACGCCGTAGGCCAGCTCAAGCACGTGCAGCAACCCGTGACAGGTCGCCACGCAGGTGATGGCTCTTCGCTCAGGGGTTGACGTCATGATGTATGTCCGGGGTCTTTGAATCGGTGTGGCGACTGCCTCGCGCCCGCGGCAGGCTATCCTGACGAAACCGGGCGAGCGGAGTGTATCACAGTGCCGTGCATCGCGGCCACGTCGAAGGGCGTACGGATGAGCCGCCGGCGATGCCGTCCCGGACTAGGTGTGGGCGTGCCTGACCAGATCCGAGCTTGACTGGACTTTCCCACCGCCCACGTTGAAGACCATCTCGATGCCGAGCTCGCGGCAGACGTCCGCCTCAGGTATGCCCGCTGCGTCCTTGCGGTCGCCGCCGTTGGCAAAGACGTGTGGCTTCACAAGGCGAAGCGTCTCGCAGACTGTCTGGTCGGCGTCGACGGCGGCAACGACCTCGTCAACGCCCCTGAGCGCCCGGACCATCTCCATGCGCTCCGCCAGAGGCATGAAGACGTAGCCCTTCTTCTTCATCAGAAACTCGTCGCCGTTCACGATGACGACGAGCTTCGTGCCGAGCGCGGCGGCCGCCTGAATCATGCGGACATGGCCGATGTGAAGCGGATCGAATCCGCCGGAGACTGCCACGACGCGCTCAACCATGTGTCCCTCCCGCCCGTGAAGAAGATGAACCCGTGCCGTTGCTTCCGCCGCGCACGTCAGCGGCGGATGGCGGCTGCATCGACCCGTCCGTAGTCATCCTCAAGGCGAACGACGTCGTCCAGTTCCGTGCTTGAGAGCTCGAGTATCTCGCAGTCCTCAAGCGCCGTCACGCGATGAACGGTGCCGGGGAGCACCGCGACGGGTTGCTCCATCGTGTGCCTGAGGACCTGACCGTCGGCGTGTGTCTCAAGAATCGCTCGACCACTCGCAAGCTGGAGCGTTTCGTGCTTGACGAGGTGATACTGGAGGCTCAATCGACAGCCCGCCCGCATCCTGAGCACCTTCACGGCATAGCTCTCGGTGAGCCGGAGCAGCAACTCCGAGCCCCACGGCTTCTCGATAACGCACGGCTGACCGCCGGATGCGCGGAGTTCCGTCTCACCTGAAGGATCGCCTCTGCCGGGTGTCTCCACGAACGCATAGCAAACAGCATGGCGCGAGGCATGTCAACGGGGTGAGGCCGTCTATGGACAGTGTCCGCCATCGGACGGACATCCTGAGACAGTGGGTGCGACGCTGCTGTAGGACTGGTGCGTACTCAGACCCGAGACTCGTCCCTACGGCTCTGCAAACTGCGGCGAAGCCGAGGGGATGCACGTCCGCGACGGCGCGACGTATAATGCTGCGTTCGGAATTATGCCCGGAAGGTGAACATGCAGAATCACAACGTAGCGGGGACCGTTGCCGTCGTCGGGCTGGGCTATGTGGGGTTGCCGCTGGCGGAGGCGTTTGCGCGGCACCTTCCGGTCTACGGCGTTGACGTGAACCCGTCGCGGGTCGAGTCCATCCGCCGCTCGCCAGTCAAAGGGCTGACGGTGACGACCGACCCATCCGTCGTGAGCGAGGCCCGTTTCGCCATCATCGCGGTGCCGACGCCGGTGACGCGCTCGAAGCAGCCTGATCTCTCCTGTGTTCGCGGCGCCGCTGCCTCCGTTGGGAAGCACCTCCGCGCAGGCACGATCGTGGTGCTTGAGTCCACCGTCTATCCAGGAGTGACCGAGGAGGTGGTGGTTCCGATCCTTGAGGCCGAGTCCGGCCTCCGCTGCGGCCCGGACTTCAAGGTCGCATACTGCCCGGAGCGCATCAATCCGGGAGACCCGGAGCACACCATCGACCGGAGCACGAAGGTCGTGTCGGGCATGGATGATGAGACGGCGGACCAGGTGGCCGCACTCTACGGTCTCATCGCGGGAAGCGTCTTCCGCGCGCGCGACATCAAGACCGCTGAGGCATCGAAGGTCATCGAGAACGTGCAGAGAGATCTCAACATCGCACTGGTGAACGAGCTGTCGCTCATCTTCTCGCGGATGGGCATCGACACGGGTGCCGTCCTGGACGCGGCTGCGACGAAATGGAACTTCCACCGCTACTCCCCGGGGCTGGTAGGCGGGCACTGTATCCCGGTGGACCCGTACTACCTCGTGTTCCGGGCCTCGGAGATGGGCTATCATCCGCAGGTCATCACGGCGGGCAGGGCCATCAACGACTCCATGCCCAAGCATGTGGCCGAGATGACGGTGAAGGGTCTGATACGCGTGGGGAAGGTCGTCCGCGGCGCCCGCGTCCTCATCATGGGGCTGACGTACAAGGAGGATGTGCCGGACACCCGGGAGTCACCTTCCTTCCACCTTGCCGAAGAGCTTGCCGAGTACGGCGTGACCGTGCTTGCGTGTGACCCATTCATCCGTGATGAGGAGATCCCTGCGTGTGTCACGATGCTCGACTCGGTCGACCGCGCGCGGGACATCGACGCCTTCGTGCTGGCTGTGGCGCACCGTGAGTACCGGGAGACGCCGCTGGCCGAGTTCCGCGCGAAGGCCGGCCCGAACCCGGTTCTCATCGATGTGCGCCGCGCCTTCGACCCGGCCGAAGCTGAGCGGCACGGCTTCGCCTACCGCTCACTCTAGGAGAGCTGATGCAAGCACGCAATGTAGCAGTGGTCGGTGGAGGTTACTGGGGCAAGAACCTCGTCCGCAACTTCGCGGAGCTTGAGGCGCTGCACACGGTGTGCGACAGCGACCCGCGTGTTCTCGACCGCTACCGTTCTCTGCCCGGCGTGGCGGTCGAATCTGACTACGAGGGAGTGCTCCGGAACCCGGACGTGACGGCGGTTGTCATCTCCGCGCCGGCCCGGGTTCACTACGCGATGGCTCGTGCGGCTCTCCTCGCCGGCAAGGATGTGTTCGTCGAGAAGCCTCTGGCATTGCGCGTCCGCGAGGGTCGCGAGCTGGTGGACCTGGCGGAGGCCACCGGCCGAGTGCTCATGGTGGGGCACCTTCTCGAGTACCATCCGGCGCTGGTGATGCTGCGCGAGATGGTGGACCGGGGTGACCTCGGCAAGCTGCAGTACATCTACTCGAACCGCCTGAACCTGGGGAAGTTCCGCACCGAGGAGAACATCCTCTGGAGCTTCGCGCCTCACGATATCGCCGCGATACTCGGGCTGGTGGGAGGCGGACTGCCCACAGCCGTTTCGGCGCATGGCGGGACGTATCTCACCGATGGTGTGGCCGACGTCACGATGAGCACCCTGGAGTTCGCCGGAGGCGTGCGGGCGCACATCTTCGTAAGCTGGCTGCATCCGTTCAAGGAGCAGCGGCTCGTGGTTGTAGGAGACCGGCGGATGGCCGAGTTTGCCGATACGGACTCAGCCGACAAGCTCAAGGTGTACGACCACCAGGTTGCCTGGGTGAATCACACGCCGACGCCGGTGAAGGGCGACGCGCACGCTGTGGCGTATGCCGCCGACGAGCCGCTGCGGCTGGAATGCCTCGATTTCCTGCGTTGCATACGAGAGCGCGGCCGGCCGCGCTCCGACGGACGGCGCGCCCTCGACGTGCTGAAGGTGCTGGCCGCCTGCCAGGAGTCGCTTGAGCACGGGGGCGAGGTCGTCCACCCCGCGGCGGCGGCCGCCGAATACTACGTGCACCCCACGAGCATCGTCGAGCAACCCGTCTCCATCGGCGGTGGCACGCGCATCTGGCATTTCTGCCACGTCATGCCCGGCGCGGCGATAGGCAGCGACTGCGTTCTCGGGCAGAACGTGTTTGTAGCCAGGAACGTGCGCATCGGGAACAACGTGAAGGTCGAAAACAACGTCTCTCTGTTCGAGGGCGTCACGCTGGAGGACGACGTGTTCTGCGGCCCGTCGTCCGTCTTCACGAACGTCATCAACCCTCGGAGTCACGTTTCACGCAAGCATGAGTACCGTCCGACGCCGGTGGGACGGGGCGCCAGCATCGGCGCAAACGCGGTGGTCGTGTGTGGTCACTCGATTGGCCGCTACGCTTTTGTCGGAGCCGGCTCGGTGGTCACGCACGATGTCCCGGACTACGCGCTCGTATATGGGAACCCCGCCGCGCTGCAGGGCTGGATGTGTGCCTGCGGCGTGCGCCTGCCGCAGCATGGGGACGCCATGGTCTGCCCCGCCTGTGGCGCCAGCTACCGCCTCTCGGATACCGGCGCACTGACATCTTCGGAGGAAGGCAATGGCCCCGCGCATGCAAGTACCGCTGACTGACCTCGGTGCCCTGTACGCTTCGCTCAAGGGCGAGGTTGACCCGGCGGTCCAGCGCGTACTGTCGTCCGGCTCCTATATCCTGGGACCGGAGGTGGAGGCATTCGAGGCGGCGATGGCGGCGTACTGCGGTGTGCCTCACGCCGCCGGAGTAGCCTCGGGCACGGACGCGCTCGAGTTGGCGCTCATGGCCTGCGGCGTCGGCGCGGGCGACGAGGTCATCACCACCCCGTTCACGTTCATAGCTACGGTTGAGTCAATAGTGAAGTGCGGAGCAACTCCCGTGTTCGTCGACATCGATCCGGCGACATGGAACATGGACGTATCTCTCGTGGAGCAGCGTATCGGACCGCGGACGAAAGCCATCCTGCCGGTGCACCTGTACGGTCAGGCGTGCGACATGACGCGGCTGATGGCGATTGCGCAGGCACACGGCCTCAAGGTCATCGAGGACTGCGCACAGGCGCTTGGCGCACGATGGAATGGCGCGATGGTCGGGACGTTCGGTGATGCCGGCTGCCTCAGCTTCTTTCCCAGCAAGGTGCTCGGCGCCCTTGGCGATGGCGGTATGGTGATCACCGGCTCGGCCGAGGTGGCGGAACGCGTGCGCATCCTGCGCAACCACGGGGCGCGGACGAAGTACTACCACCTTGTGAACGGGTTCAACAGCCGGCTCGATTCGCTGCAGGCCGCTGTCCTGCGCGTGAAGCTGGGTCATCTGAATGACTGGCTGCGGACGCGGCGGGCGCTCGCGGCACGGTATAGCAGCGGGCTGCGGTCGGCTCCGGGAATCGCAACGCCGCACGTGGCGCCGGAGGCCGAGCATGTGTTCAACTACTACACCGTGCGCGTCAAGGGCGGAAGGGCTCGCCGTGAGGCGCTCGCCCAGGAGTTGAAGACGCGGGGCGTCGCAACGGCCGTGTACTACCCGGTGTCCCTGCACCTCCAGCAGGTGTACCGCAGTCTCGGATACCAGCCCGGCAGTTTCGTGGAATCTGAGCGTTCTCAGGATGAGGTGCTCTCGCTGCCGATGTGTCCCTTCGTCACCGAGGCGCAGGCGACTTACGTTATCGAGTGCGTGTCGGACGCGGCAGGTGCGTGCTCGCCGTCCAAGGCTGTGTGAGACGCGAGGCTCATCTCTTTCCGGGTTCTGGGGCCGGCGGCCGCCGGCGTGCGGAGACGGAGTGGCGTGGCAGGGGTGCGGAATCGGCCGGTTCCTTCCCGCGGCTTGTTGACATGCTTCGTTCGCTCTCAGTACAATACGCTGCTTATGGCTAATGTAAGACTGGGTTCCGGTGAGAGTTTCGAGAGCATGCTGCGCCGCTTCGGCAAGCAGGTGGAGCAGGACAGGATCCTTGCCGAAGTCCGGAGGCGCAGGTTCTTTGAGAAGCCGAGCGCGCTCAGGAAGAAGAAGGAAGCCGTCAAGAGGCGCAAGAGCTCGCGCTAGCCTGTGCTATGGGCTTGCAGGATAGACTCCGGGATGACCTCAAGGTCGCGCTCCGGGGGCGAGACGCGTGTCGGCTGTCGATTATTCGCGTTCTTCTCGCAGAGTGCAGGAACGAAGAGATCGCGCGACAGCATGCCCTCGATGACAACGAGGCCGTCGAGGTTCTGAAGCGCGAAGCCAGGCGCCGGAAAGAGAGCATTGAGGCTTTCGAGGCGGGCAAGCGGCCTGATCTTGTCACTCAGGAGCAGGCGACCCTGGCGATTCTCAACGAGTACCTCCCGGAGCAGATGAGCAGAGAGGCTCTTGTCGCCGCGGCTCGCGAGGCAATCGCCGCAGCTGGCGCCAGCGGACCGAAGGACAAGGGCAAGGTCATGGCGAAGCTCATGCCGGTTGTTAAGGGCAAGGCCGACGGCAAGGACGTCAGTGACGTCGTTTCCCAGCTTCTTGGTGCGTGACGGCCCGCGGTGGGGATGACCATTCCCTGAGTCTCTCTTCCCCGTATTCGATTCACTCTCTGTCAAGGTTGCGCAGTTCAAGATGTCAGAACCCGGCAAGTTGACGGATGTCCGGCCGTTTCACGGCATCAGGTACGACACGTCTCAGGCCGGCCCCCTTTCTCTCCTTCTCTGTCCCCCCTATGACATCATCTCTGATAAGCAGCGGCTCGAACTCTACGGTCGCAGTCCCTACAACATGATCCGGCTCGAGTATCCGCTGCCTCCGGAGGGAGGCTCTCCCGACAGCCCCGAGCGCTACGCAGTGGCTGCTCAGACGTTCCGCGAATGGATGAAGCAAGGTGTTCTGAAGCGCGATGCTGGGCCGTCCCTGTATGTGCACGACCACTCGTTCGTGTTCCGCGGCAGACGCCACGTGCGGCGTGGGCTCTTTGCGTGCGTCGGCTTGCGGCCGTGGTATGGGGGCGTGTATCCCCACGAGCTGACAGGAACGAAGGCGAAGCAGGATCGGCTGGAGCTCATGCGCACGTGCGGCGTCAGCTTCAGCGGCCCTCTGGGACTGTACGAAGACAGGCACGGGAGCATCAGCAGTCTCGTCGAAGAAGCCCTTGAAGGGCTCTCCTACATCGACGTTGAAGAGCCGGTGGACCGTCACCGTTTCCGAATCATTCAGGACCCTGCATCCGTCGCACGCATCAGCTCCGCGTTCGAAAGCGAGGCGATCTACATCGCGGACGGTCATCACCGGTACGAGACTGCGCTCGTCTATCAGCAGGAGAGGCGCGATGCCATGGCGGGCCGCGCTGGCGCGGAAGCGCCATGGAACTTCATCGCGATGACTCTTACCGCGTTCTCCGACCCGGGCTTGTTCATCTCACCCGTGTACCGTGTGCTCAACGGCGTCAACCTGCCGGATGCGGCGGAGATTGAGGTGGGGCTGGGACGCTACTTCTCTATCGACTACGTTCCCATCGGCACCGCCCTCGCGCGCAGCGCTCCGGTCGGGGAGATGGCGCTCATGGCTGTCGCCGGTCTGCGGCCGGGCATGCTGGCGGAACTGCGGCAGCGGCCAGGTGTCGACCTCGGGGCCGAGGTCCCGGGAGTGCATTCGAGCGAGTACCGCACCTTCAACGTCAGCATCCTGAACCACGTGGTGATGGCCAAGGTGCTCCGCATCAATCCCGACGGCGAAGGTGTGAGCTACAGCCCGGATCTTGAGGCAGTCGTCGACAGTGTGCAGAGCGGGCGGGCGCAGATGGCGTTCCTGCTTGCGCCCGCGCATCCGATGCTGGTGAAGAAGATAGCGGACCAGCACGAGCGGATGCCGAGGAAGTCGACCTACTTCTACCCGAAGCCCCCGACGGGTCTCGTCGCCTATCCCCTCGATTAGAAGGCCGGCTCGTACGGGCTGGCTGTCCTCGCCGTGTCGATGTTCGGAATCGCGAGAATCGCCCTTCGCTGAGCTTCTCCCAGCGGCGCGTCGAGAGCCATCACGAGCAGCGCCTTGCCACGGGGAGCGAGCCGGCTCAGGTGCATGGAGCTGATGTTGATGTCCGCCTTCCCCAGTACCGTACCGATGGCGCCCACAAGCCCCGGACCGTCGATGTGGTCGCAGAGGAGGAAGTGCCCCTCGGTCAGGTTGAGATCCATCCAGAACTCGTTCACCTGTACGATACGCGTCTGGCCGTCCCTGACCGTGCCTGACACCGACAGGCGACCGGCATCTGTCTCAAGCGTGAGCGTGAGCAGGTGCGAGTAGTGCTCGCAGCGTGCGTCACTCTCCTCCACAACGCGCAGGCCGCGCTGCTGAGCGACCAGCTCTGCGTTGACGAGGTTGACGCGCTCCTCCGTCACCCGGCTCAAGAGGCCGCTGATGACGGCTGCCTTGACCGGGGAGCAGTCGGAGCCGGCGAGCTCACCGCAGTAGCGGACGGCGACCTTCTGCAACTGGCCCTCGACGAGCTGGGCCGCGAAGCTGCCCACCGCACTGCCGAGTCGCAGGAATGGCAGCGCCTCCGGCGAGGCGTGAGGAGCGTTGACGGAGTACTTGCTCATGCGTCCCTGGAGCACAGCGATGACCTGTTCGGCGATGTCGACGGACACGTTCGTCTGTGCCTCGAAGGTGGATGCACCCAGGTGAGGCGTGAGGACCGAGTGCGGGGCGGTCAGAAGCGGGTTGCCGGCCGGCGGTTCCTCCGTGAAGACGTCGAACGCGGCCCCAGCGAGCGTGCCCTGGGTCAGAGCGGCGGCAACGGCAGCCTCGTCGGCGAGCCCGCCACGGGCGCAGTTGATGAGGCGCGCTGTCGGCTTCATCCGCGCCAGTTGAGCCGGCCCGATGAGGTTCTTGGTCGCCGCCGACAGCGGGATGTGCAGGGTAACGAAATCCGCCTCGGTCAGGAGCTCGTCCAGCGGAACCATGGCGACCTTGAACGTGCGGGCGTAGTCGGGGGAGACGAACGGGTCGTACGCGATGGTCCGCATCTCGAATGCCTGGGCGCGAACCGCCACCTGAGTCCCGATGTTGCCGAGGCCGACGATTCCCAGCGTCTTGTTGCGAAGCTCCGTGCCCATCAGCTTGCCGCGGGACCAGCCGCCCTTCTTCGTGTCAGCGTCCGCGAGTGTCAGGTTGCGTGCGAGGGCGAGCATCAGGGCCATCGTGTGCTCGGCGGCGGAGACGGTGTTGCCCGATGGGGCATTGACGACGACGATGCCGCACCGCGTGGCGGCCTCGACGTCGATGTTGTCCACGCCGACGCCGGCGCGACCGATGACCCGCAGATTGCGGCCGTGCTCTATGATTTCCGCGGTGACCTTCGTCTGGCTCCTGACAACAAGGGCGTCGTAGAGCGGCACCTCGTTGCAGAGCTCTTCAACGGAGAGCTTGGTCTTGACATCGACCCCGGCTGCTTGCCGGAGCCGGGCGACTCCTTCGTCGGCGATTGGGTCAGCTACCAGCACCTTCATCGCTATCCTCCCATGCTGCTCGCGGCAACGCTACCGCGAGGGCCTTCACGGCCTGCACGATGACACTCGCGTGCACGACGTGCGGGACTGCCCGCGCGCTCACGCGATGCGTAGCCTGATGAAAGTGTGCCTGCCGACCTTGACGACCGTTCCGTCGCGGACCAGTGCGCTGACCTCGTCGATCCTGGCTCCGTCCACCTCGACGGCGTGCTGGGCGACCAGTCGCTTGAACTCCGTAGCGCTCTTCACGAAGCCGCCGGCGACGAGAGGGCGGCTGAGTTCTACGCGGAACTGACCGTCACCCTCCGGCGTGCCCTGCACGCGCACGTCCGGGAGGTCCTGAGGCAACTCCCGCTGCTGGTGAACTCTGGTGAAGTGCTCCTCCGCCTGAGCACCCGCCTCCGGACCGTGGAACTGCGTCGTGATCTCCCGTGCGAGGCGCTTCTTCAACTGCATCGGATTCGCCGTGCCGGATGCGGACTCGCGCTTCATTTGGGCGAGTTCTTCGTCGGGCATGTCGGTAACCAGTTCGAAGTAGTCGACGATGAGGTCATCCACGAGAGACATGACCTTGCCGTACATCTGCTCCGGCGGCTCGGCAACGCCGATGTAGTTGCCAAGGCTCTTGCTCATCTTGGTCTTGCCGTCCGTCCCGATGAGTATCGGTGTGAAGAACACCCGCTGAGGGTTCTGGCCCATCATCTGCTGCAACTCGCGACCCAGCAGACAGTTGAACTTCTGGTCGGTGCCGCCGAACTCGACGTCGGCCTCGATGGCGACGGAGTCATACGCCTGGAGCAGCGGATACATCGTCTCGCAGAGCGAAATGGGGGTGTTGCTGCTCATGCGCTTGGCGAAGTCCTCCCGGGCGAGGATCTGCGCCACGGTGAACTTCGCGGTCAGCCTGATGACGGTGTCAAGGGTGAACTTGGAGAACCACTCGGTCTGCCAGCGCACCTCGGTGCGGCTCCGGTCGACGACCTTGAAGAACTGGTCCATGTAGGTCTTCGCGTTGTGCTCGATCTGCGCCTCGGTCAGCATCGGCCTGGTGGCCGACTGGCCGCTCGGGTCGCCGATTCGGGCGGTCCAGTTGCCCACGATGAGCACAACCTGGTGTCCCAGCTCCTGGAGCTGGCGCAGCTTGCGGAGGCCGACGACGTGGCCGAGGTGGATATCGGGAGAGCTCGGATCGAAACCCTCCTTGAGCCTGGCAGGGATGCCGCGGTTCAGCAGGTCGACGAACTCGGACTCGGGGATTATCTCGGCAACGGCTCGGCGAAGCAGAAAGTCGCGCTTCGCCGGCGAGAGGTCTCGCAGGAGGGTCACCTTACCATCACTCATTCATTCGCTCCGAGGATGCGCCTGGCTGCGGCTACATCCCTCTCTATCTGTGCCACGAGGTGCTCACGATCAGGGTAGGGCGTTTCGTCTCGAAGCCGGGCCGCGAACTCGACCTTGAGAGTGTCCCCGTAGAGGCTTCCACGAAAGTCGAGGATGTGGGTCTCCACCACTCGCTCGGTCTCGCCGAAGGTGGGCCGGCGACCGATGTTCGTGACAGAGAGGTACTGCTTCCCTGAGACGTGGGCGATGGTAACATAAACCCCATCGCTGGGCAACGCCCGGCCGGGGTCTATGGCGAGGTTGGCCGTCGGGAAGCCGAGCAAAGCGCCGCGGCGACTGGTCGAGGTGACGGGGCCGGTCAGACTGAAGCGGCGACCGAGAAAGCGTGTGGCGGTGTCCAGGTCACCTGTTGACAGCGCGGTGCGGATGGTGGTGCTGCTGACCACCTGGCCGTTGATGAGAAGGGGAGGCACCGCCTCGACGCTGAAGCCCATCCGCCGCCCGAGCAGTTCGAGGGACTGCAGGGTACCGGCCCGATCTCTTCCGAGCGCGAAGTCCGGTCCGAGCAGCATGCCGGACATCTTCAGGTGGATGGTCAGCAGCCGGACGAACTGCTCGGGCTCTGACCTGCTCATCTCCTCTGTGAAGGTGAGAGGCACGACCAGCGGGACGCCTGCCTGGCGCAGGAGCTGAACCCGTTCCTCCAGACTGGCAAGCAGCGGGAGTCTCTCGCCCGGGTGCAGTACCTCGTACGGGTGCGGCGTGAACGTGACAACGCCGGCCATGAGACCGAGGGAACCGGCTCGTTCTCTCAGCGTCCGAATCAGGGACAGGTGTCCGACGTGGACGCCGTCGAAGACGCCCAGGGTCAACAACGTGGGCGCGACCGGTCGATGTGTGGCGAGTTCCCTCTCGATGCTCTGCATGAAGGAAGAGTCTCTGCCGTCTGGTTGATGCAGGTGGATACGGCCGTCCAACGCAACCGATGGCAGCGCGCCACATAGCCTATGCGATTCCATCGTGCCGGTCAAGGAATGTGCGAGCGCTGCGCGTCTCCGGCAGCGCTCGTGGCCGGCATCGCGTGCCGCGGCGGCATTCCGGACTGAGTGAACTACGGCCGCCCGGTGACATCTCGAGTGAGTGAATGTGGGCTTGACAAGTGGCTGAACGTGCCTCTACAATCCGGCCACTGGTTGAATGCCGTGCAGTTGATATGAACGTCTTCCGGGTTTCGTTTGGCTATTACTGGTACTTTTATCGGACCCGCACGCCCGGGAGCGGTCTTGTCATGTAGCGCAACGTAACAGTCACGAGAACAAGAAGAAGGACCCTCCCGGTGGGAGGG
>CAZLPP010000010.1:0-47927 GCA_964561465.1 uncultured Dehalococcoidales bacterium | reverse complement strand
CGCCGCGCGCGCGGCGCCGACAGCGCGCCGCTGGTGCTCGATCCCGGTCTGCTGAGCGGCTTCCCCGCGCCGGTTCCCGCGTCCGTGGTGGACTGTGTGGTGGGGCTCGCGGTGCGTGATGCCGCCATCCGGGAGCTGTCCGTGCCGGCCTCCTCATGGGAGGAGTGGCCGAGTCTGGACGACGGCGAGCGACGCGAGTTCACACGGGTCTTCCGGGCGCTGGAAGAAGAGTACGTGAGCGCCAGGCTGGCGCGCCTGTCGCGTGCGCTTGCGCTGTATCTCCGCTCGGCGTACGACTTCCTTGCGCCCTGGACGCTGCGCGCCGGCTCTTCCGGGGCCGGAATCCCCGTCAATCGCGACAGCATCCTCGAACTGTGGCTCGGCGTCAGCGTGCGGCATGAATCCCTGTCTGGTGACGTCAGTGCGGAACTGCTTGGAGCGGTGAACGAGCTTGAGTCGGCGGCCCGGGCGTACGTGTCGACGCGAGAGCCGGGCAAACGGCTGGCGCTCGCAGGGATGGTCTGGCGTCGTCTCCGTTCCTTTCCGCCTGGAACGGGCGACGCGGGAGCGCCGTGGTGGCTCACCCTCCCGGAGGCCGGCCGGGAAACCGAGCAGAGCCGGGTGGAACGCGCGCAGATGCGCAAGAACGTCCTGGGCGGGTCGGAGTCCGGTGGCTTCGTCGACCTGAGCGAGTACCGCATCGACTCGGCGGCGGCAGTCTCCGGCAACGCGGAAGCAGTCCCGTCGGAGCTGCGGGGCGCGGATGTTGTGCTCACGGCCGACTTGCGGGAGCTGGGCATTCGTGCCTCGGCCACGGCGGTCAAGAACGCCCGCTTCGAACCGGTCGACTACGAGCGCGTGCGCGCGGAGGTGGAGGATGACATCCAGTCGGTCCGTCGACTCTTCGCGCGGATGGAAGACGCGCGCTCCCGCTGGAGGCACGGGCTGCGCCGCGGGAAGCTCGACGGTCGGGGCCTGACGCGCCTGGCGGCGGGCAAGAACAGCGTGTTCAAGCGGCGCGACCGGCAGCGGGGCCGCACAGCCCTGGTCTTCCTTATCGATGTCTCGGCTTCGATGAAGTCGCACATGCCGGCGGTGCACCGGGCGGCGTGCATCGTTGCGGAAGCGCTGCGGGAGCTTGCACCGCGCGTCTGGTATGAAGTCGTTACGTACACGAGCGGCGGGCTGCATCCGGGCGCGCCGGTGCAGCTCACCAGACTGGCGGCTTCGGGCATGCCGCTGTCGCTGCGCGACGTGTGGTGCGACGGTGGCACCCCGACCGGGGAGGCCATCGCGGCGGCGCTGCTCCTGCTGCGGGGACGCGCGGAGCGCCGGAGGCTGGTGCTGCACTTCACCGACGGACACCCGAAGGACACGTACGTGGTCAGGCAGGCCCTGGAGCTGTGTCGAAGGTCGGGAGTGGACGTCCTCACGGTGTCGGTCGGCGCTCCTCAGGAGGGGCTGTACGGCGCCGGCAAATGCGAGGTGGCGTATGCGGCCTCTGAGTTGCCGGACGTGCTGGCGCGCATGTTGCCGCGCCTGTACCGCTAGAGTGGAGTCTCTGTGCTACTGGTCGATGATGTTCCCGAGGCTGCGGTGCGCGTCCGCGACCTCGGACGGGTCGGGCATCCGGTTGCGGGACTCGACGTACTCCTCGAGCATGCGGCGCTCCTTATGTCGACGCAGCAGCGTCTCGGCGCCGCGGCAGAAGAACTGACTTAGCGTCTCTCCCCGCGCCTTGCTCTGTTCCTCCACGGCTGAGAAGAGTTCCTGAGGGATTGAGATGACCACCTTCTTCAAGTTCGTGTTCACGGAGCGCGCTCCTTGGGGAAGACCGTCTAGCGAGTGATTATAGCGCGCACGCCCGCCTTCACGGCAATGCCGGAGCGGCGCCTCGTTGACCTGAACAGGCCGCGTCTCTATACTCTCGACTGCTCCCGCGAGGCGCGAGCCTCCGCGCGGCTACCACATTGAGGGGAGGAACAGCATGAGTGCGACCGAGTGTGTGGCGCCTGTCGATGAGCGCAGGCGGATGAATACAGCCGGACGGGCGGGCACGTTCAAGGTGGCTGCAGTGCAGGCGGCCCCTGTCTACCTCGACCGGGAGGCGACCATTGCCAAGGCCTGCTCGCTGGTCGCAGAGGTGGCGGCAAACGGCGCCAGCCTGGCGGTCTTCCCCGAGACGTGGGTGCCGGGATACCCGGTGTGGGCGAACGCCGATTCGCGCTGGAACTACGGTCCGGCGAAGCAGGCGTACGCGGAGCTGTACCGGAACGCGGTGGACGTCTCCGGTCCGGCACTGTGGCCGCTGCAGCAGGCGGCGCGCGAGCACGGCGTCGCCGTGGTCATCGGTGTAAACGAACGAACCCCCACCGGCACGCTCTACAACTCGATGGCCTTCATCGATGTCGACGGGACGCTGCTGGGGGTCCACCGGAAGCTGGTGCCCACCTATCACGAGCGCATGATATGGGGTCGCGGCGATGGCTCTACGCTGTCGGTCTTCGACTCATCGGTAGGCCGGCTCGGCGGCCTTATCTGCTGGGAGCACTGGATGCCGCTGGCGCGCTACGCACTCTACGCCGAGGGCGAGCAGGTGCACGCGGCGCTCTGGCCGAGTGCGAGCGAGACGTTCCTGCTGGCGTGTCGAAACATGGCATTCGAAGGCCGGGTCTTCGTGGTGGCGGCCGCGAGCTACCTGACGAAGGCGATGCTGCCGCCCGGCTTCCCCCTGATGAAGGAGCTGGAGGCGTTTCCGGAGACGCTGTGCCGCGGTGGCAGCGCCATCGTAGGGCCGGACGCCCGATTCATCGCCGGGCCGGTGTACGACTGCGAGACGGTGCTCTACGGTGAGGTCGACCTGGACCGGCTCATCGAGGAGAAGCAACTGCTGGACGTTGCGGGCCACTACTCGCGGCCCGACGTGCTCTCGCTGCACGTCAACCGCCGGCGTCTCGACAACGTGGTGAACGACGGCTAGGCGGCAGGCGTCAGCCGATGTAGCCGTCGCGTATGAGCATCTCGGCCTCGAGCACCGCCCCGCGCGCGGCTCCCATCTTCGTGTTGTGAGAGACGAGCACGTACTTGATGCCGTTCGGCAGCGCAGCGTCCTGGCGGATGCGGCCGACCGTGGTGGCCATGCCTCCCTCGTTGTCTCTGTCGAGTCGAGGCTGGGGCCGGAACGGGTCGTCGCTCACATGGATGAGGTGCTCAGGCGCGGATGGCAACCCCACCAGCCCGCCATCGTATGCCCGCATCGCCCCGGCCGCCGACGCCGGGTCGCACGGCTTCCGCGTGGAAGCGAACACCGCCTCGGTGTGGCCCTCGAGCACGCAGACCCGCGAGCAACTGCAACTGACCACGAACGGGGCGGGCCGGATGGCGTCTCCCTCAAGCGCGCCGAGGATCTTCTGCGTCTCCTTCTGGACCTTCTCCTCCTCGCCCGGGATGAAGGGGATGACGTTGTCCAGTATGTCCAGCCCGATAACACCGGGGCTTCGTCCGGCGCCGGACATCGACTGCATGGACGTCATGATGACCGAGCTCAAGCCGAAAGCGTCGTAGAGCGGCTTCAGTGTCACGGCCAGCCCGATGGTGGTGCAGTTGGGGTTGGGCGTCACGAAGCCCTTCCAGCCGCGACGCTTGCGCTGGGTAGCGAGCAGGCGGGCGTGGCCCGGGTTGATGCCGGGAATGAGTATCGGCACGTCGTCCTCGTAGCGGAAGGCGGAGGCGGTGCTGATGACGGGCACCTCGGCAGCATACTGCGGCTCCAGGGTCTTCGCCGGTCCCGACTCGATAGCCGAGAAGACGAGGTCGATGTCCTTCGTGGACAGCTCGGTCGCGTTGACGACCGGCAGATCCATGACGTCTTCCGCCGGAGACTCGTCGCAGAACCAGCGCACCGCGCCCGTGGCGGGGTCGGTGATGGCCTTGCGGTAGCTCTGTCCGGCCGACCGCTCGGAGGCGGCGAGCGACTTCACCGCTATCCAGGGGTGTCCCTTGAGCGCGACGAGGAACTGCTGGCCGACTATGCCGGTGGCGCCGACGACTGCTGCTCGGATCATGACGGATGCCTCCAGTGATGATACGTGAGCCCCTGAGTTTACCACACGGGCTTTCAGGCGCAAGCGCCTCGTTTGGAGTCGCCGGTCGGTCTTGATGTAGAATCTGCCTCCGTCAGCGCGGCCGGGCGCAAGGAGAAGCATGAGCACGTCAAACCTGGATGCCGTATTCGGTCCGCGGTCCATAGCGATTGCGGGAGTATCCACGAAGCCGTCAGCGGAGCAGTTCGGCGGCGGCGCGTACCTGCAGGCGATGATCAGATGCGGCTTCAAGGGGCCGCTGTACCCCGTCAATCCCAAGGGTGGCGAAGTGATGGGGCTGAAGGTGTACCCCAGCGTGCGAGACATCCCGGGACCGGTGGACTATGTCATCTCCGCCATACCGGCATCGGGCGCTCTGGAGCTGACGAAAGACTGCGTTGCCAAGGGCGTCAAGGCGATGCACTTCTTCACGTCCGGCTTCTCGGAGCTGGGGAAGGGCGAGGGCATCGCGCTTGAGCGCGAGATACTCGCGCTTGCGCGCGAGCACGGCATGCGCATCGTCGGTCCGAACTGCATGGGCGTCTACTGCCCGAAGTCCGGCGTCTCGTTTCTGGCCGACACAACGAGTGAGAGCGGCCCCGTCGGCGCCATCTGCCAGAGCGGCGGCAATGCCATCTACCTGGTGCGCGAGGCGGCGCGCCGGGGCGTGCGCTTCAGCAAGGTCATCTCCTACGGCAACGCCAGCGACGTCAATGCAACCGACCTGATGGACTACATGGCGGACGACCCCGAGACGGGCATCATCATGGCCTACATCGAGGGTGTGAAGGACGGCCCCCGCTTCATGAAGTCGCTCGAGCGCGCCGCGAGGCGCAAGCCCGTGATCGTGCTGAAGGTCGGCGTGACCGAATCGGGCGCCCGCGCGGCGGCATCGCACACCGGCTCGCTCGCCGGGGCCGACCGCGTCTGGGACGGCGTGCTGGAACAGGTCAACGCGGTGCGGGTTGCCACCATCGAAGAGTGGATCGACATGGCCGTCACCTTCAGCTTCTTCCCGAAGCCGGTCGGCAGGCGCGTGGCGTTGCTGGGGCTGGGAGGCGGTGCGACGGTGCTCGCCAGCGACGAGGCTACCAAGGAAGGGCTCGTCATCCCGGGCTTCCCGCAGGACCTGCGGCGGCGCGCCACGGAAGTCGTCGGGGCGGAGGCCGGCACCATCATCGACAACCCGATGGACCTCTCCGCCGAGGCGTGGCGGGTCGGCTACTACCCCATCCTCAAGCTGTTCGCCGAGTACAAAGGCATCGACCTCTCTATCGTGCACCTCTCGGTCGGCCTCATCGCGCGGCCGCCGGCGATGCACGCCGAGATCTGGAACAAGCTGCTGGACGATGTCGTTCGCGCTCACGTCGAACTGGGCAAACCGATCGTCGTTGTCACCCAGATGATGACGTTCCCGGAGCATTACGACTGGATGGACCAGGCGAGGGAGAAATGCTATCGGGCCGGCATCGCCGTGTACAACTCCATCCGGCACGCCGCGCGGTCCGGCAACCGGCTGCTGCGATACTACGAGAAGCGTGAGGCGCGGAACCGCACGAGCCCCTAGAGGCGGCGACCGAAGAGCCGCTCCAGATGGCCGGTGCTGAAGTGGATGACGGTCGGCCGGCCGTGCGGGCAGGTTCGCGGCTGGGCGCAGCCCTCGAGTTGCTGCACGAGCTGGCGCATCTCCTGGGGCGTGAGTTGTTGTCCTCCCCGGACGGCCGAGTGGCAGGCGACGGATGCGGCGATCCGCTCCTGCGTCAGACCGCGCGAGTCTCCCGCAAGCTCCTGCAGCACATCCCTGAGCGCTGCAACGGGATCGACCCCGCCCAGAGCGGCTGGCACAGCCCTGAGCAGGTAGGTGCGGTCGCCGAATGGCTCGAGCGCAAATCCGACCCCGGCAAGCGGGCCGGTCAGCTCCGCCAGGGCCGCAGCCTCGGCGGGACTGGCTTCCAGCGTGAGCGGAGCCAGCAGCCCCTGTGATTCAACCCGGCGGGTCTTCTGCTGCTCCAGCAGGCTCTCGAAGACGACTCGTTCGTGCGCGGCGTGCAGGTCGATGAGGTAGAGCCCGTCGGGGCCCTCGGCCACCAGGTAGGTCGAGAGCGCCTGGCCGAGGATGCGCAGTGGCGGGAGTGCGGCCGACGCCGGGGTCTCCGCAGCGGCGATGGTTGGCGTAGAGTCGGAGGGCTGCGGCTCCGGCTCGGCGATGGCCCAGTCCGACTGCCGCCCTTCAGAGGGAGGAGCGTAGCGGTGGAGGGCGCTGGTGGCGGTGGCGGAGCACGAGAGCGCCGTCCTGACAGCGTCCCGGACGGCCCTGAAGACCACCTGCTCGTTGGCGAACTTCACCTGCGCCTTGCTCGGATGGACGTTGACGTCCAGCTCCACCGGCGGAAGCTGAATACTCAGTACGGCGATGGCGTTGCGGCCTTCCTGCAGCATCCCGCGGTAGGCCTCCTCGACCGCCCTCTGGAGCAGCGGGCTCAGGACCCAGCGGAGGTTGACGAAAGTGCTCAGGTAGCCTCGACCAGCGCGCGTCAGAGAAGCAGGAGCGACAAGGCCGGTGACGTGCACGGCATCGGCGCGGTGCTCCACCGGGAGCATGGCGCGGGCGACCTCGGCGCCATAGAGCTGCGCCACGACGTCGCGCACGTTGCCGTTCCCCGGCGTCCGCAACGCCAGTCGCTCCTCCTGCAGCAGGCTGAAGGCGATGGAAGGGTACGCGAGCGCGTACTGGCTCACCACTCGGGCGCTGTGGCCGTTCTCGGTGGATTCCGACTTCAGGAACTTGAGCCGCGCCGGCAGGTGCTGAAAAAGCCTTCGCACGGCGACGGTCGTGCCACGGGACCGCGGCTGACGTCTGCGCTGCACAACCCTGCCGTCATGCAGGGACAGGGTGGTCCCCAGGGCCTCGTCCTGAGACCGCGTCGAGAGCTCGACATCGGCGACGGCGGCGATGCTGGGCAGCGCCTCGCCCCTGAAGCCCAGTGTTCGGACGACGGTCAGGTCTTCGAGGGAGCCTATCTTGCTTGTGGCGTGGCGCTCGAAGGCAAGCTCGACGTGGTCGGACGGGATACCCGAGCCGTTGTCGGCAATGCAGATGTACTCCACGCCGCCGCCGCGGCACTCGATGTCTATCTTGCCGGCGCCGGCATCGATGGCGTTCTCGATGAGTTCCTTGACGACGGAGGCGGGACGCTCGACCACCTCTCCGGCCGCGATGCGGGAGACGACGCCGGGAGGCAGTACGTGCAGTTCCACGAGGCGAGTCTACACGGTGACGTGTAGACTGTCAATAGCAGCCCAGCGGGCCTTGCACTCTTGAGTGTGGTGAGGCGAGCGGGACAGAGACTACCTGCCCTCCCCCATGGCTCTCGACAGGCAGCGACTCGAACAAAGAGGAGAAACTGACCATGCCATTGCTGGCGGCAGTTGTCGAAGCCGGATCAAAGGCCGGCGAGGAAGCCGGCGCGGTGCTGACAGACCCGGACCGAATCCAGCGTGGGCACTACGCCGCGTTTCTCGCCAGCAGGCGCGCTCGCAAGGCCGATTCCAAGAACACTGACGGTGCTGCCGGGCGTGTCCAGCCCGAGTGATTTCCGGTGCCCACGCCTTGGCGGTTCGCCAGCCGGGCTCACCGCTCGATCTTCTCGAGACGGGCCAGGCTGAGGAGCATCCGCTTCGTGCCCATCTCCTCGAAGGCCACCGTGACCACCAGGTCGCTCTTGTCCGGGAAGCAGTCCATGACGACCCCCTGCCCGAACTTCTTGTGGAAGACCCAGTCGCCCACCCTGAACTCGTCGTTCGAGACGCCGACGGATAGCGGCTGCGAGTAGACCGCGCCGCTCATGTCGACCCCTTCTTCCTCCCACAGGCCGCGCGTGGAGACCAGCTCGGGAGAGATGCGGGCCAGGTAGCGGGACGGCGGGTTGGCCAGCCCGTTGCCGAAGAGGCTGCGGCGATGCGCGCGCGAGAGGAAGAGGTAGCGCTGCGCCCGCGTGAAGCCGACGTAGCAGAGGCGGCACTCCTCTTCCATCTGGGCGGGGTCGTCGAACGACTTGCGGTGTGGCAGCACGCCGTCCTCCATGCCGATGATGAAGACGGCGGGGAACTCGAGGCCCTTCGCCTGGTGCAGCGTGATGAGCGTGACCGCATCCGCCGAGTCCACCATCTCATCGACGTCGGCCACGAGGCTGACCTTCTCCAGGAAGGCCGAGAGAGCCCCCTCCGGAGCGAGGTCGTTGTACTCGGCGGCAACGTTCTTCAGCTCCTGGACGTTCTGCCACCGGTCCTCGCCGTCCTCGCTCTCCATGAGGTAGTCACGGTACGCCGTCTGGACGAGGACATCTTCGATGACCTGCTGCGGCGAGACCTCGCGGCTCCGGGCGATGAGCCCATCGATGACAGCGAGGAAGTGCGACAGCGCGTTGCCGGCGCGGGCCGCAAGATCCTTCTCGTTGACCAGTTGCCGGAGAGCTTCGAACAACGACACGTTCCGCTCGGAGGCCGACGCCTGAAGCTTGTTGAGCGTGCCCTGACCGATGCCGCGTCCCGGCGTGTTGATGATGCGGGTCAGGCTGATGCTGTCGTGCGGGTTATGTATCACCCGGAGGTAGGCGACGATGTCCTTGATCTCCTGCCGGCGGTAGAAGCGGGTGCCGCCGACCAGACGGTACGGCACGCCGAAGCGCATGAGGCTCTCTTCGAGCGCGCGCGACTGGGCGTTGATGCGGTACATCACGGCGCAGTCCCCGTAGTGCAGGCCCTCGTGACGGAGAAGCTTCTCGATGGCGTCGACGACGTACTGCGCCTCGTCCTTCTCGTTGAGGCACTCGGTGAGGACCACGGGCTTGCCGGCCTCGTTCTCCGTCCAGAGCTCCATCTCCTTGCGCAGCGGGTTGCTCGAGATGACCTGCATGGCAGCCTTGAGGATGGTCTTGGTCGAGCGGTAGTTCTGCTCCAGCAGCACCACCTTCGCCTCGGGGAACTCGCGCTCGAAGCTGAGCAGGTTCCTGGGGTCGGCCGAACGCCACGAGTAGATGGACTGATCGGGGTCACCCACGACGCACACGTTGCGGTGCTCCGAGGCCAGCAGCCGCACCAGCTCGAACTGCGCCAGGTTCGTATCCTGGAACTCATCGACGAGGATGTGGTGGTAGCGCTTGCGATAGCGTGCCAGGACGTCGGGCTGGCCCTCGAAGAGGCGCACCGTCTTGAGCAGGATGTCGTCGAAGTCGACGGCATCGCTCTGCGTCAGGAGCGCCTGGTATCGCTGGTAGACGCGCTGCACGATCTCCTCGAAGTAGCTGTCGACGCCCTCGGCGTGGTGCTGTTCGGAGAGCAGGCGGCTCTTGGCGGCGCTGATGGATGCCTGGATGAGGCGAGGCGAGTAGGTCTTCGGGTCGAGTTGCAACTCCAGCAGGCTTTGCTTGATGAGGTTCACCTGGTCGTCATCGTCGTACACCACGAAGCCCGGGCTGAGGCCGACCGGCCGTCCGTCCGCCCTGAGGATGCGGCAACAGACCGCGTGGAACGTGCCGATGGTCAGTGCGCCGGCGGCACCGTCCAGCAGCCGGTCGAGTCGCTCGCGCATCTCGTTGGCGGCCTTGTTGGTGAAGGTGACGGCGAGGATGCTGCGGGGGTCCACGTTCCGGCTGGTCACGAGGTAGGCGACCCGGTTGGTGATGACCCGGGTCTTGCCGCTGCCGGGTCCGGCAAGGATGAGCAGTGGGCCGTCAGTTGCCTGGACGGCCTCACGCTGCGACGGATTCAGAGAGGCCAAAAGGTCCATGGCGAGTAGCGGGCATTATACCATCGAGCCAGCCGGGGAAGAAACCGCGAGGCGGCGACACGTTGGACCCGGCTTTGCGTTCTGTTAGAATAGCCGAAGGGTACGATGGCTGGCGGGACGTCGCTCGTGGTCCTCCGCAAGTCCCGGCACGGTGAAGCCCAGATAATCCGCGCGCGGCTCGAGGATTACGGCATACCGGTAGCCCTCAGCTATGAGAGTGCCGGCATCGTGTACGGGCTGACCGTCGACGGCCTCGGCGAAGTGAGCATCCTCGTGCCCGAGTCGTACTATGAGCAGGCTCTCGCCGTGCTGGCGGAGAACGTCGACGCGGAGAGCGGAGCCGATGAAGACCCCGCTGAACTCAAGCCCCAGTGATGACACGCGGCGCCCGGTACGGCGGCCGATAGCATAGGGAAGGAACAGTATGACTTCACGCCTTGACCGGGTCACCGAAGAACGACTGAAGACCCTCGACGAGCTGAGGGCCGCGGGCATCGAGCCCTATCCCCACAGCTACCATCCGAGCCACACCACCGCGCAGGCGCGCGCGCTGTACGAGCGTTCGGGCGAACGCTCGAAGCGCATCTCGGTGGCCGGTCGCGTCACCGCGAAGCGCACGATGGGCAAGATGGCGTTCCTCGACCTTCGTGATGGTTCGGGCAAGCTGCAGGCAAGCCTGCGGCGGGACGTCCTTGGCGACGAGCGCTACGGCATGCTGAAAGACATCGACATCGGCGACTTCGTCGGCGTCGGCGGTGAGCTGTTCGTCACCAGGACCGGCGAGGTCACGGTCGATGTGGCGGAGCTCGTGTTCCTGGCGAAGTCGCTGCGTCCGTTGCCGGAGAAGTGGCACGGGCTGGTCGACGTCGAGACGCGCTACCGCCAGCGGTATCTCGACCTCATCTCGAACGACGACGTGAGCCGGACGTTCGCGCTCCGGAGTCGCATCATCACCGCCACGCGACGGTTCCTCGAGGACGAGGGCTACGTGGAGGTCGAGACCCCGGTGCTGCAGTCCAAGGCCGGCGGGGCGGCGGCGCGACCCTTCGTTACCCACCACCACGCGCTGGGCGAAGACCTCTTCCTGCGCATCGCGCTTGAGCTGTCGCTCAAGAAGCTCATCATCGGCGGCATCGACCGTGTCTACGAGATGGGCAGGGTGTTCCGGAACGAGGGCATCTCCGTGCGGCACAACCCCGAGTTCACGCTCATGGAGTGCTACCGCGCGTACGCTGACTACGAAGACATGATGGACCTGACCGAGCGGCTCTTCGCCACGGTTGCGCGCACCGTGCTGGGCACGACGCGCGTCCAGTTCCGCGGACAGACGATCGAGCTCGAGCCGCCGTGGCAGCGGGTGACGCTGCGCGAGAAGGTGAAGGAGTTGAGCGGCATCGACTTCGAGGACTACCCCGATGCCGAGTCGCTGCACGAACGACTGCTGCAGGAAGGCGTGCGCGTCGAGGGCACGCCCGGTCGGGGCCGCCTCATCGACGAGCTCATCTCCACGTTCGTGGAGCCGAAGCTGATACAGCCGGTCTTCCTGCTCGACTACCCGGTCGAGATGTCGCCGTTCCCGAAAAAGAAGCGGGGCAATCCACGGCTGGTGGAGCGCTTCGAGGCGTTCATCTGCGGGCTCGAGTTCGCGAACGCGTTCACCGAGTTGAACGACCCCGTGGACCAGCGGCAACGCCTGGAAGAGCAGTTGCACGACCGCGCGGGCGACGAAGATGTCCAGGTGGCGGACGAGGACTTCCTGGAAGCCATGGAGCATGGCATGCCCCCGACCGGCGGCCTCGGCATCGGCATCGACCGTCTGGTGATGCTGCTCACCGGACAGGAGTCGATCCGCGACGTGATACTGTTCCCTCAGCTGAAGGGGAGGCAAGATGCTTGATGTCAGACTGCTGAGAGAGGACCTCGCGTCCGTTGAATGGGCGATGGAGCTGCGGGGCATGCCCGGCGTCCTGGCGCCGGTCGTCCAGGCCGACGAGCGCTACCGGGAGCTGCTGCGCGAGGTGGAGGCGCTCCGGGCGCAGCACAACCAGGCGAGCAAGCAGCTGGGTCGCACGAAGGAACGCCCCGCGGAGTTGCTCGACGAGCTTCGCGTCCTCGGCGAGAGGGTTGCGGAGGCACAGAAGTCGACCAGAGAGGCGAAGGACAGCCTCGATGCAATGCTGCTCGAGTTGCCCAACCCCCCCGACCGCAGCGTCCACCAGGGGAAGGACGCGAGCGAGAACACCGTTGTGCGCACGTGGGGCACGCCGCGCAAGTTCGCGTTCGAGCCGGCGCCGCACTGGGAGATGGGCGAGAAGCTGGACATCATCGACTTCGCCCGGGGAGTCAAGCTCTCCGGCACCCGCTTCTACGTCCTGAAGGGCCTCGGCGCCAGGCTGCAGCGGGCGCTCATCTCGTTCATGCTTGACTTGCACACGAAGGAGCACGGCTACAGGGAGATATATCCGCCGTTCATGCTGCACCGCGAGTGCATGGTCGGCTCCGGCAACCTGCCCAAGTTCGCAGACAACCTGTACCACGACGCTGAAGAGGACTACTGGTTCGTGCCGACTGCGGAGGTGCCGCTGACGAACCTTCACCGGGATGAGATACTGGACGGCGCCGACCTGCCGCTGCGCTACGTCGCGTACACCCCTTGCTTCCGCAGGGAGAAGATGGCGGCGGGCAAGGACACGCGCGGCATCAAGCGCGGCCACCAGTTCGACAAGGTGGAGCTGTACAAGTACGTGCGGCCGGAGACCTCGATGGCGGAGCTTGAGTCCCTTGTGGCTGACGCCGAGGATGTGCTGCGGAAGCTCGAGCTGCCGTACCGCGTCGTTGAGCTCTGCACCGGCGACCTCGGCTTCGCCTCGTGCAAGACCTACGACCTGGAGGTCTGGGCGCCCGGCTCGAACGAGTGGCTTGAGGTCAGCTCCTGCAGCAACTGCGGCGATTTCCAGGCGCGACGCGCAAACCTGCGCTTCCGGCCCGAGCCCGAGGCGAAGCCGCAACTGGTGCACACGCTGAACGGCTCAGGACTCGCGCTGCCGCGCGTCTTCATCGCCGTTCTCGAGAACCACCAGCAGGCGGACGGCACGGTTCTTGTCCCGGAGGTGCTGAACAGGTACATGTAGCGCCGGAACGACCCGCCGGGCGGAGTCCCGAGCTCCTCTGCTCACGGGACGGCGCGGCGGTGTGCCAATCGAAAGGAGGGGGAGTCATGGCTCGCAGCCAGCAGTTGAGCTACGCGCACGGCGGCTCAACAACACCACTTCTGGGTGATACCATCCCCGATTTCCTCGACCGTATCGTGACGGCCCATCCCGACAACGAGGCCCTGGTCGACGTCCCTTCAGGCCGGAGGTGGACGTACTCTGAACTGAGGTCCGACTGCCGTCGAGTGGCGAAGGCGCTCATGGCACTCGGCCTGCAGCGCGGCGACCGGGTTGCCATCTGGGCCACCAACCATCCCGAGTGGGTGCTGGTGCAGTTCGGCACGGCGATGGCAGGCATCGTGCTGGTGAACATCAACCCCGCTTACCGCACTCACGAGTTGGAGTATGCGCTGGGCAACTCCGAGGTGAGCGCGCTGCTGCTTATCGAGCGGTTCAAGTCTTCGGACTACGTCGGGATGGTCTACTCGGTGTGCCCGGACGCTCGCGAGTCGAAGCCGGGCGCCCTCCGGAGCTCGAAGCTGCCGCTGCTGAAGACGCTCGCCCTCATGGGGCCGCGGGAGCACCCCGGGATGCACACCTGGTCGAGCTTCCTGGCTCTGGGCGACGGCATCGCCGACGACGAGCTCGACCGCCGGCAGGCCTCCCTCGACATGGACGACGTCATCAACATCCAGTACACGTCGGGTACGACGGGGCTCCCGAAGGGCGCCTCGCTGACGCACCACAACATACTCAACAATGGCTACTTCACCGGCGAAGGAATGCGCCTGACCGCGAAGGACAGGCTCTGCATCCCGGTGCCGTTCTATCACTGCTTCGGGATGGTCCTCTCGAACCTCGCCTGCATGACGCACGGCGCCACGATGGTGCTGCCGGCCGAGAGCTTCGATGCGCAACTGACGCTGAAGGCGGTGCAGCAGGAGCGCTGCACTGCGCTGCACGGCGTGCCGACGATGTTCATAGCGGAACTCGAGCACCCGGAGTTCGATTCGTTCGACCTCTCGTCGCTCAGGACTGGCATCATGGCCGGCGCCCCGTGTCCGATAGAGGTGATGAAGAAGGTGACGACGCGGATGCACGCCATCCAGATGACCATCTGCTACGGCGAGACGGAGGCGTCGCCGGTGGTGACTCAGACTCCCGTCGATGCTTCGCTTGAAGACCGGACCGGCACGGTCGGCCTGGCGATACCCCACGTTGAGTTGAAGGTGGTCGATTGCGAGACCGGCGCCATGGTGCCGTGCGGAGCACAGGGGGAGATCTGCTACCGCGGCTACAACATCATGCGCGGCTACTACAACAACCGGAAAGGCACTGACGAGGTCATCGACGAGTCCGGCTGGCTCCACAGCGGCGATCTTGCCACCATGGACGCGCGCGGCTACTGCAAGATAACCGGCAGGGCCAAGGAGATGATCATCCGTGGCGGGGAGAACATCTACCCGCGCGAGATAGAGGAGTTCCTCTTCACCAATCCGAAGGTGAAGAACGTTCAGGTCATCGGCGTACCCGACGAGAAGTACGGCGAGGAGATCCAGGCCTGGATCGAGCTGCGCGAAGGTGAGACGGCGACGGCCGACGAGATGCGCGACTTCTGCAAGGGGAAGATAGCGCACTACAAGATTCCGCGCTACGTGAAGTTCGTCAGCGAGTACCCGATGACGGTCACCGGGAAGATACAGAAGTACAAGATGCGTGAGGCCGCCATCAAGGAACTGGGGCTGGAACAGGCGGCGCAGATCAGGATGGCGTAGGAAAGCGGAGAGGGGTGGGCGCCCGGGCGCCCACCCCTCTTTGTGTCGCGTTGAGTCCCAGCGGCTACGGCTTTCGAGCAGCCGGCCGGTTGACCAGGTTGGGCGGCGTGCGCCCGTCGAGCGCCGCGATGATGTTCTTCACCGCTACGTGCCCCATGTTCGTCCTCGTCTCCCAGCTTCCGCTGCCGATGTGCGGCGCGAGCACGACGTTGGGCATCTTGAGAAGCTCCGGGTGGACCTCCGGCTCCTTCTCGAAGACGTCGAGCGCCGCACCGGCTATCTTCTTCGACTTGAGCGCATCGACAAGCGCCTCCTCGTCGACCACGGGGCCGCGCGCCGCGTTCACGAGGAATGCGGATGGCTTCATCAGCGAGAGCGCTCGTGCGTCGATGAGATGCCGCGTCTCCTCGATCAGCGGTACGTGCAGCGAGACGAAGTCCGATTCACGCAGCAGGGTGTCCAGCTCCACATACTGAGCCTGCAGCTCCTGCTCCCTCTGGCGGTCGATGGGCTTCTGGTCGTGGTACAGGACCTTCATGCCGAAGCCGAGGGCGCGTCGACCCACCGCCTGCCCGATCCTGCCGAAGCCAACGATGCCGATGGTCTTGCCCCAGACGTCGGAGCCGAGCATGGCGAAAGGCTTGAAGCCCTTGAACTGGCCGTCCCGCACGTACTTGTCGGCCTCCGCGACCCGCCGCGCGGCCGCCATGAGGATGGCCCAGGAGAAATCGGCGGTCGTCTCCGTGAGCACGTCCGGCGTGTTGGTGACCATGATGCCCTTCTGCGCGGCGTAGTCGGCGTCGATGTTGTTGTAGCCGACCCCCCAGTTGGCGATGATCTTGAGGCGGGGATTGAGCCGGTCTATGACGGCCCGGTCCACCTTGCTGCCGACGCACAGGAACGCATCCGCGTCCGCCAAGTGAGCCACGAGCTCGTCCGGGGAAGGGAGCTGCTCATTCGGATTCACGACCACGGTGTGCTTCTCGCGCAGCACGTTCATTGGAGCTTCAGGGAGCCAGAACGAAACGTATACCTTCACCTGGTGCCTCCTCGTGATGATGCGGCTGCCATTATACCCCACGCGCCGCTCAATCGAGCGGCACCGCCGACTCGATGTGCTCCGCCCGAGCCGCACGGCCGTCCTCGCCGAGATCGATGGCGACAACGTCGATGCGCCACGCGGCTTCGCGCAGGTCTTCGTGCCGGGCGACGTAGTCAAGCGCGCAGGTGACCATCTTGTCCCGCTTGTGCTTCGTGATGGACTCCTCCGGCGTGCCGAAGCCGTCGCCGGTTCGGGTTCTCACCTCGACGAAGGCGGTGCAGCCCTTCCGCCGGGCGACGATATCGATCTCGCCGTAGCGTCCCCGGACGTTCCGCTCCAGGATGCGGTAGCCGCGCTTCTTCAGCAGCTCGCAGGCGAGCTCCTCGCCGCGTTTCCCCACGTCCTGCGGCTTCAGAGCAGGCCCCCGACGACGAGTCGAACCGGCCTGAAGCTCACGCGATGCACCGGCGAGGCACCCTGTGTCGCGAGCCTATGGAGATGCTCCTCCGTCCCGTAGCCCTTGTGGGCGCCGAAGCCGTAGCCGGGGTAGCGCGCATCGAGCTCGTCCATCAGGCGATCCCGGGTCACCTTCGCGACGATGGAGGCGCAGGCGATGGAGAGGCAGAGGGCGTCCCCTTTGGGGATGCCTTCCTGCCTGAGCCGCAGGCGCGGCAGCGTCAGCCAGTCGATGAGCACGTATCCGGGCTGCACGGCCAGCGACTGCAGCGCTTCGAGCATCGCGCGACGCGTGGCCGCGGCGATGCCGATGCGGTCGATGATGTTGCTGCTCACGATTCCGGCTGCGACTGCCGTCGATTCCGCCGTGATTCGCTCGAACAGGCGCTCCCTCTGCGGCGCCGAGAGCTGCTTGCTGTCGCGCACCTCGTCGTGCCACGGCTGTCGCGTGCACCATTCGGCGACCACGGCTCCGGCAACCACCGGTCCGGCGAGGGCGCCGCGTCCGGCCTCGTCGACGCCGGCGACAGGCCAGACGCCGTCGTCAAGCAGCCGCCTCTCCCGCTCGGTGGTCGGCCTACAGCGGAGCATCCGCATCCTCCGCCCTGGCGAACGTGCGCAGGATAACACCTCCGCCCAGAACCGCGTCGCCGTCGTAGAACACCACGGATTGCCCCGGAGCAAGGGCCCGCTGAGGTTCGCCGAAACGCACCAGAGGATGGGCTCCCCGTACAGTGATGTGCGCGGGGCTGCCCCGGGAGCGGTACCGCGCCTGTGCCTGCGCCGCGAAGTCCGAGGTTGGCGCCGGGCCGCCGGTCCACGCGAGGGAGTCAAGCAGCGCCGCTTCGCTCATGAGGTCGGAAGCGGAGCCGACGACGACGGCGTTGCGCCCGGCGTCAAGTCGCACGACGTACATCGGCTCGGCCGCGGCGAGGCGCAGCCCGTGTCGCTGGCCGATGGTGTAGAACGGCAGTCCACGGTGTCTGCCGAGGACCGAGCCATCCAGGGTGACGATGTCTCCCGGTTCCGCCCCTGTCCGTTGGGCGATGAACGGCCCCCGATCCCGGCCGGCGACGAAGCAGATATCCTGGCTTGACGGGGTGTCCCCGTGCCCGAGCGTCGCCGCGATGCGGTGTACGTCGGCCCTGGAGAGGTCCCCCAGCGGCGTCAGTATCTGGCCCAGAGCTGCCGGTTCGACGGCGTAGAGGAAGTAGGACTGGTCGGCCGACCGGTCGGCGGCCCGCATGAGCCGGCGACGGCCGCTCCCGTGTGCGACGCGAGCGTAGTGTCCCGTGGCCAGCATCTCCGCCCCGCGGTCGCGTGTGTATCGGAGCAGCCGTCCGAACTTGATTGCCTTGTTGCAGACGACGCAGGGGTTGGGCGTCCGGCCGGCGGCATACTCGGTGCAGAACGGGTCGATCACGCTGCGCGAGAACTCGGCTGAGAGATCGACCACTTCGAACGGCAGTCCGAGGTCCCGGGCGACATCACGGGCGCGGTCGCACTGCTGTAAGGCTGCCTCAGAGCCCGTCATGAGGACGTGAATGGTGAGCACGTCGTATGAGGCGGAAGCGAGGATGGAGGCTGCGACCATGGAGTCTCGGCCCCCGCTGATTGCGACTGCGACCTTCTGTGCCATGGTTGACCGCCGGGTCGCCCGCCGTGCCGGGCTCAGCTCTGAAGCGCCGGCCGGGATTGCGGCGCGGCAAGCATGCCCGACACGCGTGCCCAGACGGCCCTGTGGAGGGCCGCCTCGGGCTGGTTGGCGTCAAGCACCAGCCAGCGTCCGGGTTCCGTGCCGGCGAGGTGGAGGTAGCCGCTCCTCACCCGGTCGTGGAACTCGAGCCCTTCGAACTCGAACCGATCGGGTGGCTGCTTCTTCCGCTGCAGTGCGATGGACGGGGCCATGTCGAGCAGGACGACGAGGTCCGGCCTGAGACCCTGCGTGGCGACCTCGTTCACTCGGGCCACGAGGTCGAGCGACAGCCGCCGGCCGTAGCCCTGGTACGCTGTGGTGGAGTCGGAGAACCGGTCGCAGACGACGACCCCTCCCAGAGCGAGAGCGGGCTGAATCACCTCGCGGGTAAGTTGAGTTCGCGCGGCCGCGAAGAGGAACAGCTCGGCCTCAGGCGCGAGGTCCGTCTCGCGCGCCTTCTTCAGCGACCGGCGCAACTCCTCGCCGAGCGGCGTGCCTCCGGGTTCGTACGTGAGGGTGACACGGTAGCCGGAGCGCTGCAGCCTCGAGGCCAGGCGCTTCGCTTGCGTGCTCTTGCCGCAGCCCTCGCCACCCTCGAACGATACGAAGAGACCCATCGCCTAGCGCATCCCGCGTGAGGCCCCCTCGCGAGAATGCTGCCCTCCGTCGTTCCCGTTGCCACCCTCTTCGAGGAGCTGCTGCAGTTGATGCACATAGTGTGAGCGGGATGCCCCTGGAGAGATGGTGTGCAGGCACTGCCGCAACTGGGACATGTCGTTGCTCCTCAGCACGTAGACAGGGATGCGCATCGTCTCGGCATCCCGGATGCGCTGGGGCTTGCGGCGGTAGTGCGTTCGCGTCGTCAGGAAGAGATCGGCTCCCTCGAGGACGTCGACAATCTCGATGTTCATCCGCTCCCTCTTCGCGGTGGCCTCCAGCCTGGAGCGGTTCACGCCGAAGGGGTAGACGTGGACGGCCTTCTCCCGGGGTTGCAGCGGGCGCTCGTCCGCCGCCTCGGCGGCCTGCGAGGAGCCCTCCTTGGACGTGAGCAGTATCTGCTTCTGCACCTGGTCGTTGCTGTCGACCCAGCGAAGCTCCGTGCGCACCGGTCGCTGCGTCAGCAGGTTGTCGACCGCCTCCTGCACGTCCGTGTGCACGGAGACGCGATAGAAGTCGAGTATCTCGACGACGACGTCGAAGGTCGGCGGCGCCTTGCGTTCGAGCACCGACTTCTGGGTGCGCCGGCGGCGGGCCTCTTCGTCTCCCAGCGTAACGGACTGCGTTCCGCCGATGAGGTCGGACAGCGTGGGGTTGAGCACGAGGTTCTCCAGGCTGTTGCCGTGCGCCGTTCCGATGAGCTGGACACCGCGCTCGGCGATGGTGCGCGCGGCCTGCGCCTCAAGCTCCGTGCCGATCTCGTCGATGATGATGACCTGCGGCATGTGGTTCTCCACCGCCTCGATCATCACCGCGTGTTGTCGCTCAGGGGCCGCCACTTGCATCCGTCTGGCATGCCCTATGGCGGGGTGAGGGATGTCCCCATCGCCGGCAATCTCGTTCGACGTGTCGATGATGACGACGCGCTTCCTCGTGCTGTCCGCCAGCACCCTGGCCGCCTCGCGCAGCATGGTCGTCTTGCCGACGCCGGGCCGGCCGAGCAGCAGGATGTTCTGCCCGGATTCGATGAGGTCGGCAATCATGTCCACCATGCCGAAGACCGCGCGCCCGACCCTGCAGGTGAGGCCGACGATGTCCCCGTGGCGGTTGCGCATCGCCGAGATGCGGTGGAGGGTCCGTTCGATGCCCGCCCTGTTGTCAGTTGTAAACTCACCTATGCGGGCGACAACGAAGGCGAGGTCGTTCTGGTCGACTTCCTTGCAGCTGACGACGATCTCGCTCTGGGGGAAGCGGGCCTCGGGAGGAGAGCCGAGATCGAGGACGATCTCAAGTAGCTCGTTCAGCCCGGACTGCTCCCGGAGGGGTTCCCGGATGTGCGGAGGGAGTACGTCCAGGAGAGCGTCCAGATCGTCGGCTACAACCTGTCGCACTACGTTCTTACCAGCCTCTGGTGGCAAGGAGCCCCTGTTGCGGTATCGTGCCTATCTCGATGCCGGGCATCGCCTCACCCAGACCCCGGGAGACCTTCGCGATGATCTCGGGCTCGCGGTAGTGAGTCACTGCCTCGACAACGGCCTTGGCGCGTGCGGCCGGGTTGCTCGACTTGAAGATGCCGGAGCCAACGAAGACGCCCTCAGCGCCAAGCTGCATCATGAGTGCGGCATCGGCGGGGGTCGCCACGCCGCCCGCGGCGAAGTTGACGACCGGCAGCTTGCCGGTCTCGTGCAGATCGAGGACGAGTTGAAGAGGGGCGCCGAGATTCTTGGCTTCGGTGACCAGCTCTTCCTTCGGCAGCGACTTGACTCGGCTGATGCCGTCCATGACGGCGCGCATGTGGCGCACCGCCTCGACGATGTTGCCGGTGCCGGCCTCGCCCTTGGTGCGAATCATGGCCGCGCCCTCGGAGATGCGGCGCAGGGCCTCACCCAACTCGCGGCAGCCGCATACGAAGGGCACGCGGAAGTCGTGCTTCCAGACGTGGAAATGCTCGTCTGCGGGAGTGAGAACCTCGGACTCGTCGACGAAGTCGACTCCCAGCGACTCCAGGACCTGAGCCTCGACGAAGTGGCCGATGCGGCACTTCGCCATGACCGGGATGCTCACGGCATCCATGATGGCGAGGATGACCGTGGGGTCGGCCATGCGGGCCACGCCGCCGGCGGCACGTATGTCCGCAGGCACGCGCTCGAGGGCCATCACTGCACAGGCGCCGGCGTCCTCCGCTATCTTGGCGTGTTCGGGCGTGACCACATCCATGATGACGCCGCCCTTGAGCGACTGCGCCAGGCCGCTCTTCGTCCTGAAGGTGCTCTTCTCCATGGCAGTATTATAGGTCAGCCATCTGCGTGGCGCAAAGGTGGAAGAAGACCTCGTGCTCGATCCCGGTGTGGCGGGAACGTCGGCGGTGTGGACAGAGGAGGGCTCGACGGGTTCCGTCGAGCCCTCCGAATCGCTTGAACCTGTGTCCGCGCTCTAGCCCAGCTCGTTGCCGGCGATGATGACGCTGACGCTGCAGGTGGCGGGCGTGCCGCCCAGGTTGTGGGTGAGGCCGAGTCGCGGGTTCTTGATCTGCCGCTTGTCAGCCTTCTGCTGCAGTTGCTTGTAGACCTCGTACATCATCCGCAGGCCGCTCGCGCCGATGGGGTGGCCGAAGCACTTGAGGCCGCCGTCGGTGTTGACCGGCAGTCCGCCGTCCAGGTTGAAGAAGCCACTGCGGACATCGTCAGGGGCCTTGCCGCGCTCGCTGAACTTCAGGTCCTCCATGATGACGAGCTCGGTGATGGTGAAACAGTCATGCACCTCGGCCATGCTGATCTCCTGGCGGGGGTTCTTGACGCCGGCCTCGGCATACGCACGCTCGCCGGCCCTCACCGTCTCTTCGACATGGCTCCAGTCGAACTTCGGGCTCATGTAGCCCTCATAAGGCCCCACGGCGATCTGCAGCGCCTTGATGTAGATGGGGTCGGGCCTGAACTTCTTGGCTAGTTCGGCCCGCGTCACGATTGCGGCGGCGGCGCCGTCGCTGACACCGCAGCAGTCGAACAGGCCGAGAGGCCAGGCGACCATGGGAGCGGCGAGGACCTTCTCGAGCGTCGTCTCGGACTGGAAGTGCGCCTTGGGGGAGAGAGCGCCATTGTGGTGGTTCTTGACCGCGATCTGGCCGATGACCTTCTTGCCCTCCTCGGGGCTGAGACCGTAGCGGTCGAAGTACTTGGTGGCCATCATGGCGAAATGCCCGGGCGGGCTGTAGGTCCGGGTGCGGTAGGTGTTGCTCTGGCGGCGCAGCAGCTCGAAGTCCGGCAGGCCGGTGTAGCCCGAGTCCTTCAGCTTCTCGACGCCGACGGCGAGCGCTATGTCGCAGGCGCCGGAGGCGACCGCGTAGCACGCGTTTCGCAGCGCGTCCGAGCCGGTGGCGCAGGCGTTTTCGACCCTGGTGACGGGGATGTAGTCGAGCTTCAGCGCCCGGGAGAGCATCTGCCCGGTCTGCTCGGTGACGTAGGTTCCGAGCCAGGCGGCGCCGATGTCCTTGGACTCGATGCCGGCGTCGGCATATGCCTCATACGCGGCATCGATAATCATGTCATCCGCGGACTTCTCCCAGTTCTCGCCGAACTTGGAGCAACCCATGCCGATGATGGCGACCTTGTCCTTGATTCCGTCCATGTATCACCTCGTTCCTGTCTAGCGTTCCTAGTCCCTCTTCGGCCGGGCTTTCCACCAGTAGGTGTAGAAGCCGCCGACGTACCTGAGCACCCTGAACACCATCTCGATGGGCATGCCGATCTTGATCTCTGCCGGGTCGCGGTCGGTCATGTCGCAGGTTATCCGTCCGCCACCCTGGAAGTCGACGGCCGCCACCGTGGTGGGCGGGTCCATGCTGATGCCCAGGCTGTCATGGCTAAATGTAGCAAGAACCGCGGGTTTGTCCGAAAACGAGTAGTCCTCAAAGTCGTCCTTGGAGCCGCACTCCATGCACACGCGTTGCTCCGGATACTGCGGGGTGCCACACTTGCGGCACTTGACGCCGTGCAGGTCGAGGCCGCTCTTGTTGTCGCGCCAGAGCGCCACAGGGGACGGCTGCTCCATCGGAGCGGTTGCCGGCGGCTCGAGCTCGATGATCTGGCGCCAGCGAAGGTACTTCTCATAGGTCGGTATCAGCAGCTTCGTGCTGACGTAGTACTGCAGCCCGCGGACAGGCTTCCACGAGGCGATGCCGGGAGCGGCCGTCAGCGTGAAGACGTCGGCGCCGTTGCCGTAGGAGGCGAGCACCATCTTGTCGCCCGCCTTCGCCTGCTCAAGCGCGGCTGCCAGGGCAATGAAGACCTGCGCCGTGCCGGTGTCGCCGAACTCGTTGAAGAACGAGTCCTGCACCTTCGCGGGGTCGAGCTTGAGCGACTTGGCGACCGTCTGCAACTGACGCTGGTCGGGGGCGTACATAACGAATTTCGCGACGTCGGCCGCCGCGAGCTTGCTCTTCTGCAGAGCGGTCGTCACGGCCATCGGGACGATGCGCCCCTGGCCATAGTCGCGCACGAACCTGGTCTCCCAGGCGTGCACGAAGCGGTCTCTGTCGGACCGGAACACGTCGATGATCTCATCGGCCATCGTGTACATCGAGTCGACCGATGCGAGCACGCCATCAGAGCCGATGAGGAGCGCTGCGGCGCCGTCGCCGAAAGCGGTCTCGCCGGCGCCGTTCGGCATGCCGAGCCTGCAGTCGGCGGCGAGGACGAGCACCTGCTTCAGCGAGCCGCTCTTGACGGCGTCCAGTGCCGCGCGGAGGGCGTTCGTGCCGCTCCGGAGCGAGCCGGCGAAGTCGGCCGTGCAAGTCTCAGGGCTGAGCGCCAGCACCGCGGCGATGGTCGCGGCCGCCTGCTTCTCCCTGTACGGAGAGGTGGTCGACGCGAAGAAGATGCCATCGACCGGGCTCTTGCTTGCGCCCTTGAGGCACTCTCGAGCCGCGGCAACGGCCATGGCGATGGTGTCCTCGTCGTGGCTGGCGACGGCCTTCTCTCCCTTGCCACCGCCGCCCCAGGCGCGGGCTATCTCCGCCCGGCTGAGCCGGTACAGTGGCAGGTACGCTGCGTACGATACGATTCCTGTCATGTTCTTCACTGACTCCTTCCTTGCACGGGGCACGACATGCTGCCCGCCGGCAAGTTACTTGCCCGAGTAGTCGTAGAAGCCCCTGCCGGTCTTCCTGCCGAGGTGACCCGCCTGAATCATCTTCTTCAACACGGGCGGCGGGAAGTAAGCCGGGTCCTTCGTCTCTTCGTAGATGGCCATGCACGCGTTGTAGTGGATGTCGAGCCCGACGAAGTCCATGAGCGTGAACGGCCCCATCGGATAGTTCAGGCCGAGCGACATCGCCTTGTCGATGTCTTCCTTCGTTGCGAGACCACGTTCCCACTGCCGGATGGCAACGAGCGTGTAGGGGAGGTAGAGCTGGTTGACGATGAAGCCCGGGGCGTCCTTGCACACCACGGTCTCCTTGCCCACGGCCTTGCCGTAGGCCACGCCCGCCTCCACTACCTCATCCTTGACCATGATGGTCCGCACGACTTCGAGCAGCCTCATCACGGGCACCGGGCTGAAGAAGTGGAGTCCGAGCACCATCTCGGGCCGCCTGGTCGAGCCGGCGATCTCGGTGATGGAGAGAGAGGACGTGTTGCTCGCCAGGATTGCCTCGGGCGGACACACGCAGTCGAGGATGCCGAAGACGCGCTTCTTCTCCTCCATCTTCTCAATCACGGCCTCGACGACGAGCTCGCAGGACCGCACGTCCTCGAGCTTCGTCGAGCCCTTGATGCGGGCGAGGGTCGCGGCCCTGTCCTCCGCGGAGGACTTGCCCTTGTCGACGGCCTTCTGCGTCGAGGCCTCTATCCGCGCGATGCCCTTCTTGAGGAGCTCGTCGTTCACCTCGGTAACGAGGACGTCGTAGCCCGCACGAGCGGTTATCTCCGCGATGCCGGACCCCATCAAGCCGCAACCGATGATGCCCACCTTCTTGATGACCATGCTCCGCGTACCTCCTTGTTGTTCTGTGATGAGCTCTGCACGTGCGCGTCCGGGGAGCGGCTGCGCACGCAATCGTCCGCTATCCGATGAACACGCCGCCGTTGACGCTGAGCGTCTGGCCGGTGACGTACGCCGCCTCGTCGGACACCAGGAAGTGGATGGCGGCTGCAATCTCCTCCGGTTCACCGAGTCGCTTCCACGGGATGGTGCCCTCGTAAGCCTGCGCCAGCTTGGGGTTGTCCCGGCGGTTGGCGTTCCACATGTCCGTGTCGATGAGGCCCGGCGATACGCAGTTGACGTTGATCTTGTAGCGGGCCATCTCTACGGCGAGGTTGCGCGTGAAGGCGATGACGCCACCCTTCGACGCTCCGTACGCCGCCTGTCCCAGGCTGCCGACCCTGCCGGCGTCGGAGGCGACCGTCACGATCTTGCCGTACTGCCGCTCGATCATGCCGTCGAGCACAGCACGGCAGCAGATCATGGTGCCCAGCAGGTTAACGCGGAACAGCTTCTCCCACTCGGCGGGGGCGCCTTCGGTGAAGCGCTGGACGAGATGTATGCCGGCGCTGTTCACAAGGATGTCCACCCTGCCCAGTTCAGCAACCGCCCTGGCGACGGCATCCTGGACCTCAGCGGCATCCGTCACGTCGATGTGCAGGCCCAACGCCCTGCGGCCGAAAGCACGCACTTCGGAAGCCACGTTCTCGACGGCGGGGATGATGTCTCCGACGACCACGTCGGCGCCCGCTCTCGCGAACGCGAGAGCCGTCTGCCGGCCGATGCCGCGGCTCCCGCCCGTGATGAGAGCCACCCTCCCCTCCAGCGAGTACGCCGTTGCACCCATGCGAGTGTCTCCTTTCGATGCTGCGGCGGTATCGTACCACATCCGCGGGTGCGTCCTGTAGCTGGCACGAGCCTGTCGCGGAGGTGCGAACGAGCAAACGGCAGGCTGCTCTAGAGAGGATGCTTCGCCGGCATTCCCGGCCGGCGCGGAAAGCGTTCGGGAGTCGGTCGGGACTTGTCTGAGACCACCAGGCACCGGCCGTCCGCGAGCTGGGGCAGCGTGACAGCGACGACGCGCACCGGCGTCCCTCCGAGTCGGGCCACCGCCGTAGCCGCGGTGGCGACTTCGCTCGCGAGGTCGCCCTTCTTCAATGCGACGAACCTGCCTCCAAGCGCGGCGAAAGGCAGGCACAGCTCGGCGAGCGCGGCGAGAGGTGCGACGGCTCTCGCAACGACGATGTCGTACGACTCCCGGTGCGAATGGGTCTGCCCGAGGTCCTCCGCTCTGCCGGTCAGTACGGTTGTGTTGCGCAGTGAGAGGACCTCGACCAAGTGCGACAGGAAGACTACCTTCTTGCCCGTCGCCTCGAGCAGCGTCACGCGGGCCTCAGGCAGCACGATGGCGAGCGGCACGCCCGGGAGGCCCGCCCCGGAGCCGACGTCGAGGATGCGCAGGGCAGTGCCGGGCTTCTGTTGCCCGATGGCGGCGAGGACCGTCAGGGAGTCGAGGAAGTGGCGCACTTCGATGCCGTCGTGGTCGGTTATCGACGTGAGGTTGATGCGCTGGTTCCAGTCGAGTACCTCGGCGCGAAAGCGGTCGAACAGCGCAAGCTGAGCTTCGGACAGCTCGCACCCGAGCAGTGCGGCGCCGGCCTGCAGTTGCTCAAGCATGGCACGCTCCACCGTTAGTGGCCACGAGCGGATGATAGCACCACCGGCCGCTGTGGTCGCATCGGCAGCCGTTTGCGTGTGAGGGAGTGCTGCGTTATTATGCCAGCTATGGACGGGGAGACCCTGCTGAGGAATGCCGCCGCGTACCTTCCGCCGGAGAAGGTGGCGTTCGTGCGGTCGGCATACGAGTTCGCGGCGAAGGCACACGATGGGCAGTTTCGCGCCTCCGGTGAGCCTTACCTCGAGCATCCGCTCAACGTCGCGACGACGATGGTCGAGTACCAGATGGACGCTGCCACCATCGCCGCGTCGCTGCTTCATGACGTGGTGGAGGATACCGACGTCACGCTGGAGACCATCGAGAAGACGTTCGGCAACGATGTCGCGAAGCTGGTTGACGGCGTTACGAAGCTGAAGCGCCTCGCCAGCCGGAGCGAGGAACAGGATATCGAAACACGGACGCAGGCAGAGAACCTGCGGAAGCTGCTCGTGGCGACCGCCGAGGACCTGCGCGTCGTCCTCATCAAGCTGGCTGACCGGATGCACAACATGCGGACGCTCGGCGCGCTGCCGCTGGGGCGGCGCCGCGCCATCGCGCAGCAGACGCTCGACGTCTACGCGCCGCTGGCGCACCGGCTGGGACTGCGTCGCACGAAGTGGCAACTGGAGGACCTCGCCTTCCGCTATCTCGAGCCAAAGGAGTACCGGCGCTTCTCCAGACTCATTGCCACGAAGCGGGCAGAACGGGAGGACTTCGTCGAGGAGGCGATTCACTCTCTCGATGAGGAGCTGAAGCGCGCCGGCATCGAAGCGCGCGTGCTCGGTCGACCGAAGCACATCTACAGCACCTATCTGAAAGCCAAGCGATACGCCGAGCAGGGCAAGAGCGTCGGGGACATCCACGACCTGTTCGCTCTGCGGGTGCTCGTGAACACGGTTGCCGACTGCTACAAGGCGCTCGGCGTTGTGCACAACTTCTGGCATCCCATCATCGAGGAGTTCAACGACTACATCGCCAATCCGAAGGAGAACGGATACCAGTCGTTGCACACGACTGTGCTGTGCAAAGGAACCACACCCATCGAGGTTCAGATACGAACGTATGAGATGAACCAGGTGGCCACCTTCGGCGTCGCCGCCCACTGGCACTACAAGGAGGGCGGGAAGTACGACCCTTCGATGGACGCCCGGATGGCCTGGCTTCAGGAGATAACCGAGCACCGCGACGATCTGGACGGCGAGGACTTCGTCCAGTCGCTCAAGACGGATGTGCTTACCGACCAGGTGTTCGTGTACACGCCGAAAGGCGAGATAATCGACCTGCCGAAGGGGGCGACGCCGCTCGACTTCGCCTTTCGCATCCACACGGACCTTGGCTATCGCTGCATCGGCGCGAAGGTGAACGGGAAGCTCGCTCAACTCAACCAGGCGCTGAACAACGGCGACGTGGTGGAGATAGTCGCATCCAAGACTGACCGCGGTCCCAGTCTCGACTGGCTCAACCCCGAGCTTGGCTACGTCAGGACATCACATGGCCAGAGCAAGGTCAGGCAGTGGTTCAACAAGCAGGAGCGCAGCCAGAGCATCGAGACGGGACGGCAGATACTCGAGAGCGGGCTGAAGCGGCTGGGAACGGCGGTCCCGGCCGCGGAGAAGATGGCCGCCTCCCTGGGGTTTGCGGCCACGGACGACTTCTACCTTGCCCTGGGGAGAGGCAGCCTCACTGTTTCGCAAGTTGCGGTGAAGCTCGGCTCGGAGCTGGAAGCCCCGGCGAAGGGCATCGAGATCTCACCGCCAAAGAAGGTGAGCTCGGGGAGCATCCGCGTGCTGGGCGTCGGCAACCTGTACACGCGTATTGCCAACTGCTGCACGCCCTTGCCGGGCGAGGAGATAATCGGGTATATTACACAGGGTCGCGGCGTCACCGTCCACCGCAAAGACTGCCCCAACGTGGTCAACGAGTCTGAGCGCGAGCGTCTTGTTGCCGTGGACTGGGGTGATGTTGCGCAGGTCTATCCCGTCAAGCTGCAGGTTGATGCCTGGGACCGAACGGGACTGCTTCGCGATATCAGTGCGGTCATAGCCGAAGCAGGAGTCAACATAACAGATGTGGATTTCGGCCGCGATGACGGCGGCATGGCGAACCTGAGTCTCGACGTCGAAGTGAGCGGCACGGCGCAGTTGAGCAAACTCATGGCCAAGATTCAGTCGCTCTGGAGCGTCGTCAACGTGGTGAGAAAAGGAGAAACCATTGTCAGGTAGCAGTTCGGAGAACAAGGCGTCGAAGGCGCAGGAGCGCAAGCGCGTGTACAATCGCATCGTGCGCGGCCGAACGCGCACCGCGGTGCGCGTCGCACGCGAAGCTATTGCAGCGGGGGACGTCGACAGGACCGCAGTGGCTGCGGCCGACGCCGTGTCGAACCTCGACAGGGCCGTCACCAAGGGCGTCTTCCACAAGAACAAGGCCGCGCGGCTCAAGTCGCGACTGACCAGGCAGGCCAACAAGCTGTCCTCGGCGAAGTCCGCCTCCTGAATCTGACCCGGCGGATGGCCTTCGTCCGCCGCCCCCGCCCGCGACGAGGAGCAGATGCCTCCTCGTCGGCCATCGGTGGCATCCGCCGCACATCTTCCCCGCAGCTGAGCCCCGGTCGACCTGTGTTGTCGCCATGCGGGCGGCACTGCTCTCCGCGCGACGGCACTCAGCCAACCGAGATGGGCACTCCCGGACAGCCCGGAGGCAGATGCTCCTGCCCCGGGCCGCCGGAGGGCTCACCGCAAGCACGACGGCACCCGCCGCATCAGGCCGCGGGCCTCGCCGTTTCAACGGCCGGTGCGCCGCCCTGCGGTGTGCCTCACTACTGAGGCTTGACGAACGTGTACCACTCGGAGTACTTGGGATTCCTGCCCAGCGCGACCTCGTTGAACAGCTTCTGCAGCTTGGCGGTCAGCGGTCCGGTGTCCCCGGTGCCGATGGTGCGCTGGTCGACCGACGAGATCGGGGCCACGTTGGTGGCCGTGCCGGTGAAGAACGCCTCATCTGCCACGTAGAGCTCGCTCCGGTCGATGCTTCGCTCGATCGTGTCGACGCCGAGCTCGTTCTTGGCGAGCTGCATCACGGTGTCCCTGGTGATGCCCAGCAGAATGCTGTCATACGGAGCCGGGGTGATGAGCTGTCCTTTCATGACGACGAAGATGTTCTCGCCGCTGCCTTCCGAGACATGACCGTTCTCGTTCAGCATGATGGCCTCGTCGAAACCGGCGCGGTTGGCGTCCGTCTTGGCCAGGGCGCTGTTCACATAGATGCCGGTGATCTTGCCGCGCGGCGAGATCTGGCTGTCGCTGACGCGCCGCCAGGACGAGGTGCAGCACTTGATGCCGCCGGTGCCGAGGTATGGGCCGAGCGTTGTGGCGATGACGAAGAAGTCGTCCTCAAGCCCGTGGAGCTTCACGCCGATGGCCTCGGACGACTTGTACGCCAGCGGCCTGCAGTAGATGTTCTCCTTGAAGCCACTGCGCTTCACCGTCTCGACGGTCAGCTCGCAGAGGGCATCCGCGTCGTACGGGAGGCTGATGTTGAGGATCTTGCACGCATCGAGCTGTCGCCGGTAGTGGTCCTTCATGCGAAACAGGCAGAGGTGCTTCTTCTCCGCGTCCCAGTTGCCGCGGATCCCGCCGAAGCACGCGGTCCCGTAGTGTAGCGCCTGGGTAAGGATGCCTATCTTGGCATCCTTGAGAGGCATGTACTGTCCTTGAAAGAAGGCGTAGGGTTCTCCCATTGTCTGGTTCCTCCTCATGCGTAACGGTGATGGAATCCTCCGCCTCCGGGGCGCCGACGGGGTGCCTGGGGCGGGTGCTGCCTTCGTAGCGGTCGTCTGCTCTCCTGTTCCTCCTTTCTTCGTTCGGGCCATATAGCAGGAAGCCTCCCTTTCGGGAGGCTTCCTCGGTTACCTGCGACTTCTGACCTGCTATCTACCCTGAAGTTCGGGAAAGCCTCCCGTGCGCACGTACCGTGCGCACAATAAGGATAGCTGCTACCACTACAATCACGAGTAGAACCGAGCTTCCCATTGCTGTCCGCCTGATGCCGAAAACGCTATTGTAGAAACGGCACGACTCGCTGTCAATCCTCCCGGCACCGGATTCTGTCAATTACCTGTTTCCCCATCTCGCGCGTGCCGACCGCGGGTGCTCCCGCTGAGGCGATGTCCGGCGTGCGGTAGCCCGCCTCCAGCGTCGCGACAACGGCCCGCTCGACCGCCAGGGCCTCCATTTCAAGCTGAAGCGAGTAACGGAGGAGCATCGCGGCGCTCAGGATTGCCGCGAGCGGGTTCGCGATGCCCTTTCCGGCGATGTCCGGGGCGGAGCCATGAATCGGCTCGTACAGGCCGAGCATCTTCCCGGTGGGCAGTCCCGAGAGGCTGGCGGACGGGAGGAGCCCCATCGAACCGCCGATGACCGACGCTTCGTCGGTGAAGATGTCGCCGAACAGGTTGCCAGTCACGACAACGTCGAACCTCCGCGGATTCGAGACAAGCTGCATGGCGAACGTGTCCGCCAGCATGTGCGTCAGCTCGACATCGGGGTATTCAGCGGAGACCTCCCTGACCACCTCCTTCCAGAGCTGGTAGCAGACGAGGGCATTGGACTTGTCGACTGACGTGACTCTCCGGCTCCTGGCGCGGGCAAGCGCGAAGGCGACGCGCACGGTGCGGGCAATCTCGTGCTCGGAGTAGTCCATCGTATCCACCGCCCGCCGCCCGGTCTCCGACAGCCACCGCTTCTTCGGCTGGCCGAAGTAGACGTCGCCGGTAAGCTCACGCACCACCATGATGTCGGTGTCGCGCACCACCTCGGGCCGCAATGGGCTCTTGTCCACCAGCATCGGCAGCGACCTGACAGGACGAAGGTTGACGAAGAGGCCGAGTGACTTCCGCAACCCGAGGATCGCCTGGCCGGGGCGCAGTTCGAAGCGGGGATTCTCGTCCCACGCCGGGCCGCCGATGGCGCCGAAGAGGACGGCGTCCGAGTCGCGACACAGGCTGATGGTCTCGTCGGTCAGCGGTTTTCCGAACGCGTCGAGCGAGGCGCCGCCGACCAGGCCCTTCGTCAGGCTGAACTCGTGGCCGTACCGCTGACCGATGACGGCCAGCACGCGCTGTGCCTCGGCAATCACCTCGGGACCGATGCCGTCCCCCGGGAGAACGGCGATGCGATAGCTCATGCCTGCATCCTCTCCAGCCGGCTCTTCGTGTAGGCCACCAGACCTCCGGCGTTGATGATGCCCTCCATGAACTCGGGGTACGGCCTGGCTGCGGACGTCACGTTCCGGGTCTTGTTGGTGATGGTGCCTGCCGAGAGGTCGACCTCGAGTTCGTCGCCCGCCTCACAGGCGTCGACGGCTTCGGGGCACTCGAGCAAGGGCAGGCCGATGTTGATGGCGTTGCGGAAGAAGATGCGGGCGAAGCTGTGGGCGATGACGCACGAGACTCCGCAGGCCTTGAGGGCGATGGGCGCGTGCTCACGTGAAGAGCCGCAGCCGAAGTTGCTGGTGGCAACCACCACGTCGCCCGGCCGCACCCGCGCCCGGAAGTCGGCGTCGATGTCCTCCATGCAGTGCTCGGCCAAGGGGGCCGGCTCCCACACGTTGAGGTATCGCGCCGGGATGATGACGTCGGTATTGACGTCCGCTCCGTACTTGTGGATGGTTCCGTGCAGTATCACTTTGACGATACCCCCTTCCCGGCCGGCATGACTTCCGCCGGGCCGGCCACACGTCCTGCAATCGCGCTGGCGGCCGCCACGGCGGGTCCGGCCAGGTAGACCTCGGACTTCGGGCTGCCCATGCGGCCGACGAAGTTGCGGTTGGTGGTGGAGACGCAGCGCTCGCCCGGGGCAAGGATGCCCATGTAGCCCCCGAGGCAGGGGCCGCAGGTGGGTGTGCTGACGACGGCACCCGCTTCCATGAATGTCCTGATGAGCCCTTCCTCCATCGCCTCGCTGTAGACCCTCTGTGTGCCGGGGATGACGATGCAGACGACCGACGGATGCACCTTGCGCCCCTTCAGCAGAGCTGCCGCCACCCTGAGGTCGCTCAGCCTGCCGTTGGTGCAACTGCCGATGACCACCTGGTCGATGGGAACGTCGCCTGCCTTGCTGACCGGCTTGGTGTTGGACGGCTTGTGGGGAAAGGCGACGGACGGCTCGATGCTCGCGGCGTCGAACTCCACGATGCGAGCGTAGTCTGAGTCGCTGTCGGTGCGGTACCGCACGATGGGCTTTGGCCCCGACCTGGATGGATGCGCGGCGACGTACCCCTCGGTGGCGGCATCGACCGGGAAGATGCCCGCCTTGCCGCCGGCCTCGATGGCCATGTTCGACATGGTGAAGCGGCCGTCCATGGGCAGAGAGTCGATGGCGTCGCCGCCGAACTCCATCGCGGAGTAGAGCGCACCGTCGACGCCGATGGCGCCGATGGTGTGCAGGATGAGGTCCTTGCCTCCGACCCACGGCTGAAGCCGGCCGTGGAAGACGAACCTGATGGTCGGAGGGACCTTCATCCAGATCTCGCCCGTGGCCCAGGCGACGGCGATGTCGGTGGAGCCCATGCCCGTGGCGAAGGCGCCGAGCGCACCGTTGGTGCAGGTATGCGAGTCAGCTCCGATGACGACCTCACCGGGACCCACGATGCCCTCCTGGGGCAGCAGTACGTGCTCGATGCCGGAGCGACCAACCTCGTAGTAGAGGAGGCCCTGCTCGCGGGAGAACTCGCGCACGACCTTGGCCTGGATGGCGGAATCGATGTCCTTGTTGGGCACGAAATGGTCCTGCACCATGACTATCTTCGAAGGGTCAAAGACGCGGGAGACGCCGAGCCGCCGGAACTCCTTCAGCGAGAGAGGGCCGGTGATGTCGTTGGCCAGCACCATGTCCACCCTGACGCTGACGAAGTCGCCCGGACAGACGCTTGCACGCCCCGTGTGTGCCGCCAGTATCTTCTCAGCGACAGTTGCCATCAGCGGGCCTCCGGAACGGCTGCTGTTGCGCCGTCGCCCTGCGAAGCGGTTGCGACTGTGGCCGCCTGACGCGAAAGGATGAGCCGGTTGAGCGCGTTCATGTACGCCTTGGCGCTGGCCACGACGATGTCGGTGGAGGCGCCGCGACCCGTGTAGGTCGCACCGCCGCTTTCGATGCGGATGAGCACCTCGCCGATGGCGTCGAACCCCTCGGTGTTTGCGTTGATGGTGAACTCGACGAGCTTGTTGGGTATTCCCACGATGCGGTTGATGACCTTGTAGACGGCGTCAACCGGACCTGTGCCCAGCGCTGCATCCGACAGGGTCTCTCCCTTGGGACCGATGAGGCTGACCGCCGCCGAGTGCAGGCTGTGGTCGCCACAGGACACGTCGACGTGGTCCAGCCTGTAGACCTGGGTCTCCTGCCGCAGTTCCTCGCTCACGAGCGAGATGAGGTCGCGGTCGGCAATCTCCCGCTTCTTGTCCGCCAGGTCCTTGAAGGCGCGGAAGGCGTGGCTGAGCGAGTCGTCGCTGAGCGTGTATCCCAGCTCTGCCAGGCGCTCGCGGAAGGCATGCTTGCCGCTCAGCTTGCCCAGCACGAGGCTGCTGGCGGGTACGCCGACCGAACGCGGGTCCATGATCTCAAAGGTCGACGACTCCTTGACCATCCCATCCTGGTGAATGCCGGACTGGTGGCGGAAGGCGTTGGCGCCGACGACAGCCTTGTTCGGCTGGACGACGAAGCCGGTCAGGTCGCTGACGAGCCGGCTCGATTTGTAGATGCGAGTGGTGTCGATGTTCGTCCGAAGGCGGAAGACGTCCTGCCTTGTCTTGAGGGCCATGACGACTTCCTCCAGCGCCGCGTTGCCGGCGCGCTCCCCGATGCCGTTCACGGTGCACTCGACCTGGCGGGCGCCGAGCCTGACGGCCTCGAGGCTGTTGGCCACTGCGAGGCCGAGGTCATCGTGGCAATGAACGCTGAGTCGCGTCCTGCCGATGTTCGGAACGTTGTTGCGGATCCCCCGGATGAGTGCGCCGAACTCGTCCACCGTGCTGTAGCCGACGGTGTCGGCTATGTTCACCGTGGTCGCGCCGGCATCGATGACGGCCTCCAGCAGCTCGTGCAGGAAGCTCACCTCGGCGCGGGTTGCGTCCATGGGCGAGAACTCCACGTCGTCCGTGTAGCCCTTCGCCCTTGCCACCATCTCGCGCGCCAGCGCGAGCGCTTCCTGACTGCTCTTCTTCAGGATGTGCGCGAGCTGGATATCCGAAGCAGAGAGGAAGACGTGGATGCGCGGGTGCGCCGCGCCCTGGACGGCCTCCCAGGCCCGGTCGACAGCGGCCGGCCGGCAATGGGCCAGCCCGCAGATGGCGGGACGCCTGACCTCGCGCGAGATGAGCTGCACCGCCTCGAAGTCGCCGGGAGAACTGATGGGGAAGCCCGCCTCTATGACGTCGACGCCCAGCTCGTCGAGCTGGCGCGCTATGGTCAGCTTCTCCTGGGGGGAGAGGCTGGTCCCCGCCGCCTGCTCGCCGTCCCGCAACGTCGTGTCGAAGATGATGACGGCATCGTCCGCCGGCGAGTCGTTGTACTTATGGCCCGGCTCGCGGCCGGGGGTGTGGCTGTGAATGTCTACATCGTCGTTGTCTTTACAAATGTCTACTTCTTCGTCCATGGCATCATCTGTCTCAGACGCTCACCGACAACCTCGATGAGCTCATGCTCCTCATTTCGTTTCATTGCGTTGAAGTGGGGTCGCCCTGCCTGGTTCTCGAGGACCCATTCGAGTGCGAAGGTGCCGTCCTTGATCTCCTTGAGGATCTGACGCATCTCCGCCTTGACCGAGTCGCCGATGATCCGCGGACCGCGGGTGTAGTCGCCGAACTCCGCAACGTCGCTGACGGAGTAGCGCATGTACTTCATCCCGCCCTGGTAGATGAGGTCCACGATGAGCTTGAGCTCGTTCAGGCACTCGAAGTAGGCAATCTCGGGCTGGTAGCCGGCCTCGACGAGCGTGTCGAAGCCTGCCTTGATGAGTGCGGTCACGCCCCCGCAGAGGACGGTCTGCTCGCCGAAGAGGTCTGTCTCCGTCTCTTCAGCGAAGGTGGTCTCGATGACGCCGGCCCGGGCGCACCCGAGACCGCTGGCATAGGCCAGAGCGACGTCTTTTGCCTTGCCGGAGACGTCCTGGTACACGGCCATGATGGCCGGCGGTCCGGCGTTCTCCTTGTAGATGGCCCGCATCATGTGCCCCGGGCACTTGGGAGCGACCATGCTGACGTCGACGTTCTTGGGAGGCACGATCTGGAAGAAGTGGATGTTGAAGCCGTGCGCGAACATGAGAGTCTTGCCGGGCTTCAGGTTCGGCGCAATGGACTCGGCGTAAATAGATGCGTGCAGGTTGTCAGGCGCCAGCAGCGTGATGATGTCGGCCGACTTCGTCGCGTCCGCCACGCTCATGACCTTGAACCCGTCCGCCTCGGCGGCCTTCCAGCCGGTGCCTCCGGGCTTGCTGGCCACGACGACGTTGCAGCCGCTGTCCCGCAGGTTCTGTGCGTGGGCGTGCCCCTGGCTGCCGTAGCCCACGATCCCGATAAGCTTGCCGTTGAGGTGCGAAAGGTCCGCATCGCGGTCGTAATAGACCTTAGCCATCTCGAAGTTCCTCCTTTTCGTTAACCTGAGCTTTGATACTGGATGTGCTACCCCTGGTCAGCGCTGTCCGGCCCGTGCGGGCCATCTCGGTGACGCCGAAGGGGAGAAGAAGTCGCAGCAGCGAGTCGATCTTGTCCTCGCCGCCGGTGACCTCGACGATGAGAGAATCCACGGCTACGTCGACGATCTTCGCCCTGAAGATGTCGACTATCTGCATGATCTCGCTGCGGTCGTCCGCGCGGGCAGCGACCTTGATGAGAGCCAGCTCGCGCGCCACCATGTCGCTTCGCGTGATGTCCGTGACGCTGACCACGTTGATGAGCTTGTCGAGCTGCTTCGTGACCTGGTCGACCGATGCGTCGTCGCCTTCGACGACGATGGTCATGCGTGAGAGCCCTGGCAGCTCGCAGTGGCCGACCGAGAGGCTCTCGATGTTGAAGCCGCGACGGCGGAAGAGCCCCGCGACCCGGGTGAGGACGCCGGGCTCATCCTGGACAAGTGAGACAAGGGTGTGAAGTCGTTGCTGCATCTTGATGTTCCTACGATGCGACGGTTGCCGCCATGGCGGGCGCCTGGAGCATGCAGTCGAGGCTCTCGCCGGGGGCGACCATCGGATAGACGTTCTCGTCGGGGTCGACGACGAAGTCGATGAGGAAGAGCCCGGGGTGGGACCGCGCTCTCTCGATGGCGGACGCGACGTCCTCCTCCCGTTCGACCCGGACGGCCGGAATGCCGTAGGCGTCGGCGAGCTTCACGAAGTCCGGCGTGTGCAGGGCGACGTCGACGTAGTTGCCCTTCTGGAAGAGGGACTGCCACTGCCGCACCATGCCAAGGTAGCCGTTGCTGATGACGGCTATCTTGATCGGCAGCCTCTCCTGTACGGCGGTGGAGAGCTCCTGCATCGTCATCTGGAATCCTCCGTCACCGGCCACGACCCAGACGTCATCGTCAGGGCAGGCGATCTGCGCGCCAAGCGCGGCGGGCAGCTCGAAGCCCATGGTGCCCAGTCCGCCGGAGGATATGAATCCGTTGAGTCGCGGCGAGGCGTACTCCTGGGCTGCAAACATCTGGTGCTGGCCGACACCCGTGACCATCACGGTGCGGTGCCCCGCCGTGCGGCACACCTGGCGGATGACTGTTCGAGCCGAGAGCCGCGGCGAGCGGGTGGCGGGCACAAGCGGGTTGGCGGCGCGCCACAGCCGAACCTGTGCAAGCCATTCGGTCCTCTCCGCGGGCGCGACAAGCGCGTTCAGCCTGCGGAGCGTGACCTTCGCGTCGCCGACCAGCGAGGCAAAGGGGGCGACGTTCTTGCCGAGCTCGGCGGGATCGATGTCGATGTGGACGACGATGGCCCGGGGCGCGAAATCGCCGGTTCGCATCGTGGCGCGGTCGCCGAGGCGGGTGCCGACTGCAAGGACGAGGTCGGCATTCTGCACGGCAAGGTTGGCGGCGGTCTGACCGTGCATGCCAAGCATCCCAAGGTCGAGGTGGTGCTGAGGCGGAAGCGAGCCGAGTCCAAGCAGCGTGTGTACGACGGGCGCCTGGATGGTCTCGGCGAGCTCTCTCAGCTCCTCGAAAGCCCTGGAGATGTTCACCCCCCTTCCTGCGATGATGACGGGACGTTCCGCCCGGTTGAGCAGCCCGGCGACGTTCGCAACCTGCGCCGGGTCGGGTTCTGTCACGGGTCTGTATCCGGGGAGATACACCGAGTCGGGATACTCGAACTCGGCGAACTCCGTCTGCACATCTTTGGGCAGGTCGATAAGCACGGGGCCCGGCCTGCCCGTCTGGGCGATGTGGAAGGCCTCCTTCACGATGCGTGCGATGTCTTTCGCCTCCCTGACGAGGTAGTTGTGCTTGATGATGGGCAGCGTGATGCCGGTGATGTCGCACTCCTGGAAGGCGTCCTTGCCGATGAACTGGCGAGCCACCTGGCCGGTTATGACGACCATCGGCGTCGAGTCCATGTAGGCATCGGCGATGCCGGTGACGAGGTTGGTTGCGCCCGGTCCAGACGTGGCGACGCATACGCCGGCCCTGTGCGTCGCCCGGGCGTATCCGGCCGCGGCGTGAGCGGCCGCCTGCTCGTGGCGCACGAGGACGCGGCGGATCTGAGGATACTCCGAGAAGGCGTCGTACAGTGGAATGACGGTGCCACCCGAAATGCCGAAGATGACATCGACTCCCTCGCGTACCAGGGATTCGCAGAGGATCTGTGCGCCCGTCTTCTTCATGGTTCTCCTTTCGTAATCGTTCCCGCGTCTTCGCGGCGCAGTGAGTCGGAGAGAAAAAGAGAGGGGCCCTCCGTCTGGAGGGCCCCTCTGAACTTGTCTCTGACTACGGGTGTGGACTAGCCGGGCAGCCTCCCAGACGCACGCAGGGTGCGCACAATAATTACGATGCTAAGGATGAGTCCGAGGGAGGCTATATGACCGGTCGCGTTCATAGGTGTAATGGGGCACAATAGTAGAGGGATACGCAGGCGCCTGTCAAGCCGTATCGGGTCGCGAAGGCGCTATTTCTCAGGATTTCGCAGCGTGTGGATGGCGTGAGGGCCGTGCCTGCGCCTGATGGCAGCGATGGCTCTGTCAAGGCTCTGGATCCTGGCTGCGTCGGGAGAGAACATGTCGAGCTGCTGCTCCGGTCCGACGAGCCGTGACGCACGCACGCCGATGAGGCGAACCAGCCGCCCATCCTCCGCGAGCAAGCCGGTCAGCAGCTTCGCAGCCGTCGCCCCAAGCGCATCGGCCGCGTTGGTCGCCGTTCCAGGCGAGTCCTGCCGCGTCACGGTGTGGAAGTCCTCGTAGCGGAGCTTGAGGGTTACCGTGCCGGCGCGTTTGCCGTGCGCCCGGAGGTCCCTTGAGAGCTCCTCGCACATCCCGTGCAGCGTGGCGGTGAGGCGTTTCGTCTCCCGCGTATCCACTTCGAACGTGGTCTCCCGGCTCATCGATTGAGGTTCGCCACGCGGCTCTACGACGCTGCTGTCCAGGCCCCTGGCGCGAAGCTGCAGTACCTCTCCGTACCTGCCGAGCTTCTGCTGCAACACGGCGGCCGGGAGGGCGGCGAGCTGGCCGATAGTCTCGACGCCCAGCGCACGCAGGATGCCGGCGGTTTTCTCACCGACTCCCGGCAGGCTGTCGACGTCCATCGGAGCGAGGAAGGAGGCTTCTCCGCCGGGGGGCACGACGACGAGGCCGTCGGGCTTGCCATGGTCCGAGGCGACCTTGGCTGTTGCCCTGCAGCCGGCGACGCCTACTGAAACGGTCAGGCCGAGTTGTTCGCGCACCCGGCGCTTCAGGTCGGCGGCTCGCTCCCGGGCCTGTTCGAAGTCGGGCGCGACCCCGCTCATGTCAAGGAAGGCCTCGTCGAGCCCGAGTGGCTCGACGACCGGCGCTGTTGCCTCAAGCAGGGCCATGAACCGGCCGGACGCCTCGACGTAGCGGGAGAAGTGGAGCGGCACGAAGAGAGCCTGCGGGCAGAGCCGGCGGGCCTGCGCGAGCGGCATGGCGGAGTGCACGCCGAAGCGGCGCGCCTCGTACGATGCCGCTGAGACAACGCCGCGTGAGTTCGGCTGGCCGCCGACGATAACGGGCTTGTTCCTGAGCGAAGGGTCATGAAGCTGCTCGACCGAGACGAAGAATGCATCCAGATCGACGTGGAACAGGCAGCGATACACGTAGCGATTGTAGGGCAGCGGGGGCGCGGCTGCAACATAACGCCGGAGGACGGCAATCAGGCCGGCGGCGTCCCCGGAGGGCGGACGAGCCCCTTCACTCTGGTGCGGAACTCGTGCCGCGGCAGCAGCACGACGCGGCCGCAGCCGAGGCAGCGGAGGCCGATGTCGGCCCCGATGCGGGTGACTTCCCAGTCCGACGCGCCGCAAGGGTGGCGCTTGCGCAGCGTCACGATGTCTCCAGGAAGGACGTCAGGGGAGATGCCCGGCTTCTCGTCCGGTGTCATGCTTCTCGATGGCTGCGGGTCGCGTTCATCGTGTCGCGCAGTGCCTCGGCTGCGGCGCGAGCCGCCGTGGCGAAGTCAGGCCCTTTCGAGGCGTAGAGGACGGCGCGAGACACGTTGATGATGGCGTTGCCGCCGCTTTCGTCGATGCCGAACCTCGTTACGGTCGGAAGGTCGCCGCCCTGGCTGCCCACGCCCGGAATAAGCAGCGGCATCGTGGGGCAGAGCCGGCGGATGCGCTCGAGCTCCTGTGGGTACGTCGCGCCGACGACGAGTCCGATGTTGCCATGTACGTTCCAGTCGAGCGCCTTCCTGGCCACAAGCTCGTAGAGCGGAACGCCGTCGTACTGCAGGTCCTGGAAGTCCTTCGCGCTGGGGTTGGACGTGCGGCAGAGGAGGAAGACACCCTTCTTTGGGTAGCTGATGAAGGGCTCGACGGAATCGTAGCCAAGGTACGGGTTGACCGTGGCGGCGTCGAATCCCATGGAGTCGAACAGAGCCTGGGCGTACTTCTTCGCCGTGTTGCCGATGTCGCCTCGCTTGGCATCGCCGATGACCGGGATGCCGGCGGGGATGTGGCGCAGCGTCTCTTCGAGCGCACGTAGTCCCCCGATACCCTCGGCCTCGTAGAAGGCCAGGTTCGGCTTGTAGGCGCACACAAGGTCGGAGGTGGCCTCGACGATGGCCCGGTTGAAGTCGGCGATGCCGACTCCAGGCGGCATCTGCAAAGGCTCGGGGTCGAGCCCGATGCAGAGCAGGGTATCGTTGCGGTCGATGGCTTCGCGCAGCTTCCTTCTGAATCCCATCCGCCCGTGACCTCCGCTCTAGTAGTTGACGATGGTGTTGCTGCTCCTGGCGACGAGCTCGCCGCGCTGGTTCACGGACTCCGCCACGTACGTGAGGATGAACATCTCACCCAGCCTGCCCTCGCGTAGCTTCACGTCCGAGAGCCTCGTGTGGGAAGTGATGGTGTCTCCGACGCGCACGGGGGCGAAGAACTCCCAGGTCTCCTCTCCCTCGAGTACGTTGCGTCGCGGCAGTGGGATGGTGGCGACCGGCACCGGTATCTTGCCCGTCTCTGAGCTGCACCGCGCGATGGTCATAATGGCGCAGAAGAGCTGCGGGGGGACCAGCGAGCCGGCGCCCGCGGGTGCGGCCTCATCCGTCCAGAGCGGATTGCGGTCCTGAACCGCCTCGAGAAATCGACGGACCAGCTCTTTCTCGATGTGGAGTACGTGTGGCGGCGCCTCGACGTTGACGTACGCCTGCATGTCCTCGATCGTCGGTTTGGTCTCGCTCACTGCCCTGTTCTCCTTCCGGTCGTGCCGCGGTCAGGCCGACGCCTTTGCCGGTAGGCAAACGGTGGCGGCGCCCACTGTTGTCTTGGTGCCGTCCGGCCGCTCGGACCAGACCTCCAGGTCGACGAGCTGCTCGACTCCTTCCACCCGCTTGCCCGTCACGACGCCCCGGATGAGCATGTCCTCGTTCGCGGGGTCGGTGCCCTTGTAGCGGCAGGACAGCTTGCGGAGCACGCCGCCCGGGCTGCTCCAGTCCGTCACAATCTGTCCGAGGAACGCGGCCTTCAGCCTGCCGTGCACGATGACGTCACCGAGCTGGTTCGCCCTGGCGAACTCGGTGTCGTAGTGAATCTCGTAGAAGTCCTCCGATGCTCCGGCCCACATGACGAGTTGCCGGCGCGTGGGATGCTTGCGCAGGGCCGGTATCTCCTGCCCCTGGGCCACATCCTCGAAGTACACCTGCTGTGCCACTGTAACCCTCCGCGAGTGCGAGCTGTGCTATTGTAGGAGGCGCTCGGCCACGGCGCAAGAAGCACGGTGCGCCAGGCGCTGCCGGGTCTCCTGGATGGACTACAAGCAAGTCGAACAGTACCTGGACTCCTTCGTCAACTACGAGGTGCTGCCACAGTTCGGCTTCGCCGCAGCCGACTACGACCTGGCGCACGTTGAGGAGTTGCTGCGCCGCCTGGGCGAACCGCAGTTCGGGCCGCGCTCGGTGCACGTTGCGGGCAGCAAGGGCAAGGGGAGCGTCGCCTCCATGGTTGCGGCTGCGCTGAGCGCCTGCGGGCTTCGCACGGGGCTGTACATCTCTCCCCACCTGCTGCACATCGGTGAGCGCATCGTCGTCGACGGCGTTCCCATCACCCCCGAGGAGATGCAGACGACGCTCGAAGGGCTGCGGCCGGTCGTGGATGAACTCGCCGCGGAGCCGCGCTGGCGACGGCTGACGTACTTCGAGGTGCTCACCGCCACGGCCTTCGTCCACTTCAGGAGGCTCCGCGTGGACGCTCAGGTGCTGGAGGTGGGACTCGGGGGCAGGCTGGATGCCACGAACGTGGTTCGACCGGACGTCTGCGTCATCACTCCGCTGAGCCTTGAGCACACCTCAGTCCTTGGAGATACGGTCGAGAAGATAGCCCGTGAGAAGGCCGGCATCATCAAGCCGGGGGCGACGGTTGTAGCCGCGCCGCAGCTCCCCGGCGCGATGCGCGTGCTGGAGGAGACATGCCGTGAGCGTGGCGTGGCGCTCGTTCGGGTCGGAGCAGACGTCACGTTCGACGTGGTGCGGCGATCGCTCGACGGCCAGACCGTCAGCGTACGCGGGCCGTTCGGACGGAGGACCGTCCGCGTGCCGCTGGCCGGTACGTACGAGGCGGAGAATGTCGCGACTGCGGTCGCGGCGGTCGAAGCGTTGCGGGCGAGGGGTGTCGCCCTGGAAGCCAAATGTATGAAGCTGGGCTTCTCCCGGGTCGACTGGCCGGGGCGATTCCAGGTGCTGGCGAAGAGTCCGCTGCTCATCCTGGACGGGGCGCACAACCCGGCGTCGATGGGCCGGCTGGCGGAGAGCATCGAGCAGGTGTCCGGCGCTGAGGACGTGGTGTTCCTGCTGGGCTTTTCCTCCGACAAGGACATACGCGGAGCGGTGGCGGCATTGTCGAGGCTCGGCGGGCGCATCGTCGTCACGCGGTCGCAGCAGCCGCGGGCGGCGGAGCCTCGCGATATCGCCATGAAGCTGTCCGGCCTGGGGTTGAGGCTGTGGTGCGAGCCGGATGTGGCGCGCGCCCTGTGGATTGCACGCGGGATGGCAGGGAGAAGAGGAGCGGTCTGCGTCGCCGGCTCGCTCTACCTCGTCGCCGAGGTCTTGCGGCTGTGCCGGACTCAGCCTTCTCTGTCGACACTATGGCCACGCGGGCCGGAGGACCGGGCCTCCAGCCCGGGACGCGACGGGTAGAGGGTCATTCCTCCGGGAACGAGGCCAGCGCTTCCTTGGAGAGGGCGGGCCTGAACATCTCCTGCAGCGCCATGACGTGGCTGCAGGTCTGCCACTGCCCGAAGAAGCTGCAGGTGCAGCTCCACTTGCCCTCGCCGTAGCTGACCTTGTGCTCGGCGTTCTCGCCGTGGAAGTCGGCTGCAAGACTGGTGAGGGTTACACGACCTGGTTCTTGAGCGTACCGTCTTGCCTTCTCAATCTTCCCGATGAGACTGGACCTCATCCACACGCCCTCCTTTCTCGGTGTCAGCAGAACGGAGGTGCGGCTCGTGAAGGGAGCGGCTGGAGCACGTGCCGGACCGCCACCTTCAAGTATATCTGAAAGGGAGGTCGAAGCCCAGCGGCCGCCACGAGTGGCGGCAGAGGAAAGGCGCCTCGCAGTCAGGCTAGACCGGCTCGGCGTTGCTGTCCTGGATGCCGAGGAAGCGCTCGAGGTCCTCCCGGCGGAAGCGCCGGTCGCGGCGCGGACCGATGCGGTAGGCTTGAAGCAGGTTCTGGTCCTCCCAGTTGCGGATGGTGTTGGGATGGACGCCGAGAAGCTGCGCGGCCTGTGCCGTCGACAGCAGGGCTGAGGATGCTGATGGAGTCGTCTGTCTTGTGGCCATGTTCTCACTCAACTACAAGCGTCCTCACTGTAGCTCCGTTCGTGGCGCCTGTCCATCACCCGATGGTCGTGAAGCTCGCACTCGAAGGTCCTGCCGCGATGGTCATGACCTGGTTGCCTGGCGAAAGCGCAGGCGGGGCGTTGCGACGTTGTCGTTGCTCCGCTCGGTGTGCCTGCGCTAGAATGCAGTGTTTACCACCATCTCCGTCATGCCAGTCCCCATGAGAGACCGTCTTTCTGAAGCACTGCGCAATCACAGCGCCGAGCAGGTCGAAGTCCGCTACGAGGTCCGCGATTCGACGCGGATCACGTATCGGGGCAGGCAACTCGAGGAAGCCAGCCTGACCAGCGACAGCGGCGGATGCGCGCGCGCGCTTGTCAAGGGGGGCTGGGGCTTCGCGAGCTTCAACGATGCCGGCGCCATCGAGGACGGCGTTTCCCGCGCCGTCGAGCATGCCCGGTACTCCGGCGGGACTGCGCTGGCGCTACCTCCTCGTGAGCCCTGCGACGCAAGCGTGGCCAGTCTTCCCGCCCGCAGCGTCGAGAAGGTAGCTCTGGAGGAGAAGAAGCGGCTGCTCGACGAGTACCGCGATATCGTTATGTCCAGCCCTCGCATCCAGAGTTGCCACATCCAGTACTCCGACTCGCTGCGGACCGTGCGCTACGTGTCATCCGATGGCAGCTACATCGAGCAGCGTGTCCCCGATCTGTCTCTGCGCGTTGCGGCCATCGCCCGTGGCGACGGCGATGTGCAGCAGGCAGGAGTGAGCCTGGGCAGCGTGGGTGACTTCGCGGCTATCGAGGGGTTGCATGACCAGGTGAGGGACCTCGCGCGTCGCGCGGCGGCGCTGCTCGATGCGCCGAATGCGAAAGGCGGCGAGTACACGGTTGTGCTCGACCCGGTGCTTGCCGGCGTCTTCACCCATGAAGCGTTCGGGCACCTGTCGGAGGCGGACCTTGTGTATGACAACCCCCAACTCCGGGAGCTCATGACTCTGGGACGCCGCTTCGGCGGTCCGCAGTTGAACATCGTTGACGATGCGACCATATCCACTCTGCGCGGAGGGTATGCCTACGACGATGAGGGGACTCCCGGTCAGCGTACGTACCTGATACGGGAAGGGGTGCTGGTCGGTCGACTGCACTCCCGCGAGACGGCTGCGCGGATGGGCGAGGCGCCTTCCGGCAATGCCCGCGCCATCGACTACCGTCACAGCCCCATCGTTCGGATGAGCAACACGTACATCGAGAATGGTGACGTGCCGCTTGCCGACATGCTGGCGGACATCCGCGAAGGCGTGTACGTGAAGGACTGGTACGGCGGCCAGACGAGCCTGGAGATGTTCACCTTCTCGGCGGGCGAGTCCTATATGATCAGGAACGGCAAGTTGGCGGAGATGCTCAGGCCGGTGGTGTTGACCGGCAACGTGTTCACCACGCTGGAACGCATCGACGCGATAGGCGTGGACCTCGAAATGAACCAGGGCGGCGGCTGCGGCAAGAGCGGCCAGTCGCCCCTTCCGGTCTCAAACGGCAGTCCGCACGTGCGGATGAGCCGCTGCGTGGTGGGTGGACGATGAAGGAGCAGCTCGTCACGCTGGCGCTGCGCCAGTCGCAGCAGGCGGAGGTCTACCGGGCGCGGGGCGCGAGCACGCTCGTGCACTTCGAGGCCAACCGCGTCAAGCAGGTGGAGTACCGGCAGAGTGACTCCACCGCGCTGAGGCTCGTGCGGGACGGCAGGATGGGGTTCGCGGCGGTCAGCGGGGAGATGCCGGATGCACGGCTGCTCGACATGGCGACGCAGACGTCCGCCTTCGGCGCGCCCGTGAGTCTCGCGCTTCCCGGCACGCGGCGGGTACCGGCGGTGAACATCTTCGACGAGCGTGTGGCCTCGGTGCAGACGTCTGCGCTCGTCGACATCGGCCTGCACATCATCGGACGTGTCACCTCCCGCCATCCGGACGTCGTGTGCGAAGGGCTTGTTGTCGCGAGTTCGGGGACGGTCCGAATAGCCAACAGCGCCGGGTTGGACTCGTCGTACCCTGTCACGGCCATCGCGGTCTCCATGGAGGGCGTGCGGGTCAACGGGACCGATATGCTGTTCGTGGGTGACAGCAAACGCTCCGCCCTGCTGATGGAGGATACGGACTCGGTTGCCCGGACGATGCTGCTGCAGCTTGAGCGAGCCTCACGGGCTGCTGCCATCGACACCGGGACGTACCCGGTTCTGTTCACGCCCCAGGGAGTGGATGTCGCTCTGCTGTTGCCGCTGGCGGTGGCGTTCAACGGCAAGAACGTGCTGGAGAAGGCCTCAAGGCTCGCGGGCAGGCGGGGAGAAACGGTGTTCGACAGCTCCCTGACATTGTGGGATGATGCGACCCTGGAGGGACGTCCCACGAGCGCGCCATTCGATGCAGAAGGATCGCCGTCAAGGCCGCTCTGTCTCATGGAGTCAGGCGTCGTCGGTGAGTTCCTGTACGACCTGCAGACGGCAGCCGATTCCGGGACTGAGAGCACAGGCAGCGGGCGCCGCATGGATGCGCGCAGCCCGGTGCGGCCCGGCATGAGCGCATTCTGGTTCGAGCCGGGCAAGAGGACGTTTGAAGAGTTGCTCTCGAGCATCGACCGCGGTCTCGTCGTCGAGGAGCTCATCGGTGCCGGCCAGGGGAACCTGCTGGCGGGCGACTTCGGCGGCAACGTTCTGCTGGGCTATCGCGTCGAAAAGGGAGAGATCGTGGGCAGAGTCAAGGACACGATGATCGCCGGCAACGTCTTCGACGTGCTGAGTCGCGATGTAGTGGTCGGGAGCGACTCCCGCTGGGTGGGGGGCAATCTCTGGACGCCTTCCATCCTGTGTGATGGAGTCTCGGTGTCGGCCAAAGGGGGTGCAGCGTGAAAGAGGGCAAAGGGCAGAAGGGGATCTCCGTTACGTTATCCGAGATTCCGCAGGTTGAGAACTGCGTCATGCTGGCGTCGTGGCCGGGCATCGGGAACGTTTCCCTCATCCTCGCGCGCTACCTGAAGGAGAAGCTGGGCGCCCGGGAGATAGGGCAGATCGACCCCCTGTACTTCTTCGAGCCGGTAGGGGTGATGGTGCGTGAGAACGTTGTGGAGGAGCCGCGCTTTCCGGAGAGCAAGTTCTACTACTGGGAGAAGGAAGACAAGAGCCTTGGTCTCGTCATCTTCATCGGTGAAGAGCAGCCGCAGCCCAAGGGCTACGAGATGGTGGACACGGTGCTCGATGCCGCCGTACACCTCGGCGTGAAGCGCATCTACAGCTGCGCGGCCGCAGTCACGCGGATACACTACTCCGAGGAGACGAAGGTCTGGGGCGTGGCGACGCGGCACGATCTGCTCGAGGAGTTCAGCCGGTACAAGGTTATCCTTCGGGGCACGCTGCGCATCGCCGGATTGAACGGGCTTGTGCTGGGGCGGGCCAAGGAAAGAGGACTCGAGGGCCTCTGCCTGCTGGGAGAGGTTCCCGGGTTCGCCACACAGATGGCGCACCCCAAAGCTGCGCTCGCGGTGCTGGGTATCTTTGCGGAGATGCTTGACCTTGCGATAGATACTGAAGAGCTGGATGGGCTTGCCAAGAAGTCGGAGCTGGAGATGGACGTCATCTCGAAGCAGGCGACGGCGGCCTACATTGACCAGTTCACTGAACCCATCTGGGAGCAGGACGAGGGCGAAGAAGAGGAAGAGGGGGAGGAGGAAGAGGACGAGGAGGAGGAAGACGAAGAGGAGGACGACTTCGGGCGCAATTGACCGCCCGTACGCCTGCTGCTAATATCAATCTGGATGTCCACTCTCACCGAGCTTTGCCGCCAGATGGCGAGTTGCCATGCGTGCGGCCTGGCTCAACAGCGGACGCTCGTAGTCCCCGGGGAGGGGGCCGAGGAGGCCGCCATCCTGTTCATCGGCGAAGCTCCGGGATTCAACGAAGACCAGCAGGGACGCCCGTTCGTTGGCGCAGCGGGCGCCTTCCTCGAGGAACTGCTTCACTCCATTGGCCTCTCCCGCGAGGAGGTGTACATCGCCAACGTCGTGAAGTGCCGACCGCCCGGCAATCGCGACCCGCTGCCCGGCGAGATTGCGGCCTGCAGTCCGTGGC
>CAZLPP010000009.1:0-49974 GCA_964561465.1 uncultured Dehalococcoidales bacterium | reverse complement strand
GATGCGCATCTGCGTCGAGCGCGGCAAGCGCACGAACGCGGACCTCAAGATAGGCGTCTGCGGAGAGCACGGCGGCGACCCGGAGTCCGTCAAGTTCTTCCACCAGATCGGCGTGGACTACGTGAGCTGCTCCCCCTACCGCGTCCCGGTCGCCAGATTCGCTGCTTCACAGGCAGCGATAGTCACCAAGACTGAAAGCGACACCCGGGCGGAGGCTCGCAGCAAAGTAACGCCCTCGGTGACCTAGCTGGAACGGCATTCCTGCAGGGGCGGGGCTGAACCCGCCCCTTTCGTTTGTGCACGGAAGCGCAGCCGGACGCGGCACGGTCTCAGTCTCCGCCGCGGGCGGGCCTCACCTGCCGGTCTCGTGTTCGCGGCGCACCCGCGTCACCGTCTCCGACCAGATGAACTGCTCCACGTCCTCGTCCGAGCGCGCCCGCTCCGCCGCGTACCGGTCCCAGTGCACAATGGCGTCCAGGGGACGCCGACGCGCTGCCCGCTCGCGCGCAGGAGCGAGGGCCGCCGCACGGGCGCCCTCCTGATCGTCGGCATAGCCCACGGGCACGATGTGGTCGATGGTGAACACGTCCGGGACGCCGAGCAGGGTGCGTATCTCGGTCTCCGGGCTGCCTCCCTGCAGCGTGCCCCACGCCGTTGCCAGCCCGAGGCTTGCCGCCGCAAGCTGCAGCGCAAGGACGCAGTTCGACAGGCTCTGACGCATGAGGACGTTGCCCCGCAGGATGCTCGGATATGCTGCGATGACACGCTTGTCGCCCAGGACGACGATGAGCACCGGTGCCTGCGCGAGGAACGGCTGAACGGAGACGGACCAGTTGAAGTCCGGGTCGTGCTTGCGGCCGGCCGAGAAGAGTGAGGCCGCCGCCCTGGCGACCCGGGTCCGCGTCGCCGCGTCGGTCACGATTACGAACTCCCACGGCTGGCTGTTGCCGGCCGACGGCGCCAGTCGCGCGACATCCAGTATCTTCTCGATGGTCTCGCGGGGTACCGCATCCGGCCTGAAGCGCCGCACGCTGCGGCGGCCCGCAACGAGCGCACGCAGACTCTCATACGCGAGTTGTGGGGGATGCTCAGCTGGCAAGTTCGACATCACATCTGCGGAGTCAGGCGCCGACGCGCCGGACACGGGAATCCCATCCGGCTACTACTCCAGTCCCCCCATCCGCAGCCACTGATCCAGCTCTTTCGTCAGCCGTTCGCTCTTCTTTCGCTCCATCCGGTCTTCGTCATCCCGCGAGAGCTGTTCCTGCCGTCGCCACAACACTTCCTGCGCCTCAGAAAGCAGCCGGAACTGGGCATCGGTTGTGGCTTCGCCTCTGCGGAGTTCGACGACGATGGAGCCGTGCTCGACGGGGTAGCGGCGGACCAGTCGCTCGAACAGCAGGCGGGATGCCGGGTTCTGAGGACCACCCTGCAGCACGATCCTCTCAATGCCCATCAGGTGCTGGATGTACTCGCGGTCTTCCCAGCGGGTCTGCTTGAGCCGGTCGGCTACGAACTGGGTCCGGATGGTGCTGTAGTCCGGCACTATCTCTTCCCTTCTCCCGGGAACCGTCCGATGCCCTTCGCCAGCCCCGATTCGCTGGCCAGGTACCGCAACTCGAGCTTCAGCCGCAACCGTGAGTTCCACACGGCGCGGTCGCCCATGTCCGCCACAAGATCACGGGTCCACTCGCGGACCACCTTGCGCTCCTCAGACGAGAGACCGAGGGGTTCGAGGTTACCGAGGTACGCCAGCGGATCCGCGGCGCTCTCCGGACACGTCAGCCCGGCGTCTGCGGCTTCGAGCGTCCGGGCGAACTCCTGGTTCAGGATGCCCTGATGCTGCGACGCCGCCTGCCGCGTCTTCGCCTGTCGCGCCTGCTCTTCGGGAGTAGGAGGGCCCGGAGCACGTTCCGCCGCCGGTCGCGCAACCGGCTGGTGATCGCTCTTCTTGCCGAAGAGTCCTCTCAGCGGATTTGTGATTGGCACAGGACACCTCCTTCACAGACAGCCATCGGCAAAGGGGCAGCCTGGGAAAGTCTTCGCGTTCTGTCGCGAATCCCCGGCCGGGGTGGCCGGGCCGGACGTTCGCGCGTAGCAGACCCCATTGTATCACACGAAGGCGCTGTGACCCGGGCGCGTTCGTGGCGAACGTTTCACACAAATCCGCGAGGTCCTTCACGCTGTGTTCACACACGTCTGTCACCATGAGGCCATTCCGACGGACTCGACTACTGAAAGGGAGGACACCATGACAGCAGGAAAGAAGCTGACCATCGCTCTGGCTATCGCGATACCGCTGCTCATCCTTGGAGGCGGGCTTGCTCTGGCCGCCGGCGATGATACGGACGTTGTCCCCGGGAATGTGTACGCCAATGCGGCGTACGCAACTACTCCCATCTCAACCGTCACGAACGTCGCCTACGATTGTGACGATTGCCCGGGCCTGTGTCAGGGCAACGGCGAACTCTGTGACGGCGATTGTGCCGGCGCCGCCAACTGCGACGGTCAGTGCGCCGGCTCAGGCGCCTGCCCTCGCTTTGCCAACGGCAAGGGCGGACTCTGCGGCGGCAACTGCAGCAGTGCTCCGGCAGGAGCCCGGTCGTACCGGGGCGGCTGCGGCGGACGGCTGGCTGCTCAACCCGCGTCCGCCTCAGCTTGCCCATCGTGCGACGTCGTTGGACTGAACTTCGAACAGCCCATCCTGGCCACGCGCGCCTAGTCGCGCTGTGGTCACGCACGGACGCGTTCCGGCGGGCTCCTCCGTGCCTGAGAGCGGGCGGAGGGGCCCGTTTCATTCAGCCACCGTCGGGACTTCACAATGGCTTCACAAGTCGGTACTACACTCTCTTCACGGCAGGCGCATCGATCTGCCTCCTCGCACGGACGGGACCGCTTCCCGCGTTGGCCAACAACAGCGGTCGCTGACCGCATGCGGATGCCGTCCACGCCCGGCACGGCATGGCGGTCCCGCCGGTTGCGAGAGCTGCGAAATGGGGACGCAGCTTCACCTCCTCCCAGGTCTGCCCCGGTGAGAACCGGGGCGGATCTGGTCGACACCACGGTCTCAGGGCCACCCTCGCACGTGTGATACCATGATTCACGAGACATCGGAGCGCGAGGGCAGCATGGGAACCGGGACGGTACTGGTCGTTGACGACGAACCAAAAGTTTGCGACCTCATTCGCGTCTACCTTGAGCGAAGCGGGTACGGAGTGCTGTGCACTCACGACGGTGCGCTCGCGCTCAGGGAGGTAGAGCAGCGCAAGCCGGACCTGGTGCTGCTGGACCTCAACCTCCCGGGCATGGACGGCCTCGAGGTCTGCAAGACACTGCGCAAGACCTCCGACGTGCCCGTCATCATGCTCACCGCACGGGACGAGGAAGCCGACCGCATCGTCGGACTCGAACTCGGGGCGGACGACTACGTGACGAAACCCTTCAGTCCGCGTGAGGTGGTGGCCCGGGTCAAGGCGGTGCTGCGCCGCAGGGACAACGCCGCCGGCGACCGGCCGGTCGTCCTCGGCGATATCACCGTTGACCCTTCCCGGCACTCCGTCAGCTATCGCGGCAAGCCGCTCCGTCTCACCTCTCGCGAGTTCGCCATCCTTGAGTTCCTGGCTCGCAACCCCGGAAGGGTGTACTCCCGGGCGCAGCTCCTCGACAATGTGTTCGGCATCGACTTCGAGGGCTATGACCGGACCATCGATGCGCACGTCAAGAACCTGCGGCAGAAGATGCTGGAGGCGGCTCCCGACAGCCCCACGCCGCTCAGCACCGTCCGGGGCATCGGCTACAAGCTGGAGGCGGAGAACCGTGCGTAGCCTCACGCTCAAGCTCAGCCTGCTCTTCATCATCGTGGCAATCACTGCAGCTCTCGTGGTCGCGCTCTGGGTCGGCAGGGCTGCGGAGTCCGAGTTCGGCGCCTACTGTGCACAGATGTGCCAGACGACGGGCAGCGGGCAGGGGGGCGAATGCCCGCAGTACACGATGACGGGCACGATGGAGAGAGCCTACCTCGATGCCATCCAGTCATCGGTGTGGCGGGCAGCGCTGGTCGCCGGCCTTGTCGCAGTCGTGCTCGCCTTCTTCTTCAGCCGCTTCATCACCGGACCCATCAACGCGCTGAAGACATCGGCACAGCGCATCCGGGACGGCGACCTGTCCCAGCGGGTCGACCTCGACTCGGGCGACGAGCTTGGCGACCTCGCATCCGCCTTCAACGGCATGGCGTCCCAGTTGGAGGCGAAAGAGAAGAGCCGCAAGCAGCTCCTGGCTGACGTCGTGCACGAGCTTCGCACGCCTTTGAGCATCATCCAGGGCAACCTGGAGGCCTGGCGTGACGGTGTCGTCGCGCCCACGCCCGACGCGGTCGCGCCCGTGCACGAGGAAGCCGTGCTGCTGTCCCGGCTCATCACCGACCTCAGGGACCTCTCACTGGCGGAGGCCGGACAGCTTCGACTGACGCGGGAGACGACCGACCTCGGGGCGCTGGCGCGCTCGGTCGTCTCGACCTTTGCCGGTCGAGCCGAGGCGCAGGGCATCGACCTTGGCGTGGACGTCGACGATACCACTCCCGCGGCGGTCGTCGACCCAGGGCGCATCCGCCAGGTACTCCGCAACCTGCTCGACAATGCCCTGCGACACACGCCATCGGGAGGGCGTGTGCATGTGGCCGTTCGGTCCGACGGACGTGGCTCGGTGCTGACGTCCGTAGCAGACTCCGGCTCGGGCATTCACCCCGACGACCTCCCGCACATATTCGAGCACTTCTATAAGACCGACCCTTCGAGAGAGCGCAGCAGGTCGGGCTCCGGCATCGGCCTCGCCATCGTCAAGCAGCTCGTCGAGGCTCACGGCGGCGCCGTCCTCGTGCAGAGCGCGCCGGGACAGGGAAGCACGTTCTCGTTCACGCTGCCCGCCGGCGAGGACTGAGCCTCTCGAGGGCCCCCGGCCCGCAGTGGCATGCCGGCACTTTGACACGCCGTCCGCAACTACTTAGACTTGCAGCGCCGCTGCCAAGTACACCTGAGAAGGAGGCTACGTGGAACCCATCAACATCCTGGTGAACGACCAGATAGCTGAAGACACTCAGCCGCGCATAGCGGCGGTCGACCCGCGCGTGAAAGTCACCCATGTCGGCAAGCTGCTCACGGCAGAGCTCAAGGGCGATGCCGCGGCAACCGCCGAGATGGACCGTCTTCTCGCCGAGGCCGAGGTGTACGCAGGCATGCGCATCCCGCCCCGGCTGCTTGCCCGGGCGCCGAAGCTCAAGTGGGTGCAGGTCAACCAGGCTGGAGTCGACAGGGTGCTGCTCGACGAGGAGTTCCGCAGGAGCCCCGTTATGCTTACCAATGTCGGGGGCATCCACTCCTTCGCCCCCGCCGAGCTTGCCATCCAGTGCTGCCTCGCCTGGATCAAGGGCACCGTCGAGTGCGCGCGGCAGAAGGAGGCTCGGCTCTGGCAGCCGTTCAGCCCCGGCGTGCTGCGCGGCAAGACGATGGGCATCGTCGGCTACGGCAACATCGGGCCGAAGGTAGCCCGCGTCGCCAAGGCGTTCGAGATGTGGGTCATCGCGCTCCGCAAGTCGGCGACGAAACCGGGCAAGGCCCGCTACGCCGACGTCATCCTGCCCCCGTCCGGGCTCAACAGGCTGCTGGCCGAGAGCGACTTCGTCGTCATGGCCACTCCGCTGACACCTGAGACCTACCACATGATGAGCACGGCGCAGTTCGCCGCGATGAAGAAGGACGCCCTCCTCGTCAACGTCTCCCGGGGGCCAGTCGTGGACGAGGCGGCGCTTGCCGTCGCGCTGAGAGACAAGGTCATCGCGGGGGCTGCACTCGACGTGTTCGAGCAGGAGCCTCTGCCCAAGGACAGCCCCCTGTGGGAGCTGCCCAACCTGCTCTACAGCCCGCACATCGCCGGCTACATATCGGCCTACCCGAGCATGGTGCAGGACCTGTTCGTACGGAATCTCCAGCGCTATGTGAAGGGCGAGCGGCTGGAGACTCTCGTCAACAAGAAGCGAGGCTACTAGATAATGCCGTACCGGCCCCGGAAAGCAGGGCCGGCGCAAGGAGGGTTAGGACCATGAAGACGTGGAAGCCGACGGCGGCAGGGGTCCTGATGCTGGTTGCCGCCGCGCTGCACATTATCAGCGGGATAGCGACCATCGTGGTGGCGGGCGGCATCGCCGGGGGGCTGAACCTCGGGGACCTGCCGCAGTATACCCCGTACATCTCTCTCCCCATCATCGCAACCCTCGGCATTCCGCTGGTGCTGCTGGGCATCGTCTCCCTGGTCGGAGGCATCAGCGCCCTGCAGAGAAGGCGCTGGGGGCTTGCCCTGGCCGGCGGTATCTGTGCCCTCATGCCTCTGCAGACCCTGCTCGGCATACTCGCCATCGTCTTCGTGGCGCTGTCGAGAGACGAGTTCCGGAACCTGAAGAGCTGAGCGTCAGGCGGGAAGCCGGCGCTATCGAGGAGCGGACGGGATGCGGGATACGTGGAAGCCGCTTGCCGGCGGGATACTGAGCATCGTCGCCGGCGCACTCGCCGTCGGATGCGGTCTGTTTCTGCTGCTGCTGGGAGGGGCGCTGAGCGGGTTCATGGCAACGCCCGGCGTGCCCGACCGGCTGGTTCTGTTGATGTACCCCATCCTTGGCGCCGTTTCGCTGCCGTTCTTCGTCCTCGGGGCCATCGCCATCGCGGGTGGTGCGTGCGCCGTGCGCCGCCGCACCTGGCCGCTGGCCCTCACAGGAGCGATCTGTGCGCTCTTCCCTCCCCAGGTGGGCATCCTCGGAATCCTGGCTATCGTGTTCATCGTCATGGGGAAGGATGAGTTCAACTAGCGTGTCCCCTGCCAGGGAGGTGCGTTCCTATGGAAGACACGTGGAAACCGACAGCGGCAGGCGTGCTCGCCATCATTGGAGGGACACTCAAGATCCTGGTGGCGCTCGGCGCATGCCTGTATCTCGACCGGTTCTCGTCTCTCGATGCTCCCCCGAAGGTGACAGCAGCCATCGCAGCCGCATTGATGGCAGTGGGAGTCGTCGCCATTGTTGGAGGCTCGTTCGCCGTGCGACGGCGACGCTGGGGGCTGGCGCTGGCAGGAGCGATTTGCGCCATCGTTCCACCTCTGTTCACGCTGGGCATTCTCAGCACAGTGTGGGTCGCGATATCGAAGAGAGAGTTCCGCTGAACCCATTCAAGGAGGTATCACGATGCTGACAACCTGGAAGCCAACGGCAGCAGGCGTGCTCGCCATCGCGGCGGGCGTGTTGAACATCCTGGTCGCCCTGGCCGTGTCGCTGTTCATGCCGGTCGCCGCGCCCTTCTACACCGCTCTCACCGCCGTCGCGGTAGTGCTCGTGCTGTTCCTCGGCACAGGAATCATGGCCATCATCGGCGGAGTCATGTCCCTGCAACGCCGCCGCTGGGGACTGGCGCTCGCCGGCGCGATCTGCGCCATGCTGCCTCCGGGAATGCTGCTGGGCATCGCCAGCACGGTCTTCGTGGCTCTGGCGCGAGATGAGTTCGAATCCGGTGCCGCGGTCACTGCGGCCCGATACCCCGATGCCGAGGTAGTATCGGAGCCACCAGGACGATGTGGGACGGAGTCCGGGCGTCTGCAGCAGCCGAGCGAAGGCGAGCGTAACGCGTAGCGATACACCGCAGGCAAGGCTCCGGGCGCCCGCCGCGGTCCCGCCGGCCGACAACGGTCGACGCCACTCGAGGTCAGTCAAGCGCCGGAAACGGCGGCCTGCTGCGCATCCGGCGGTCCTTGAGCGCCCGGTCGCGCAGGTGGATGAGCGAGGACATGAGCTGTTTTCGCTCTTCCTCGGACAAGCCGGACAGTATCTGCTTTACGGACTCCCGCTGGAAGGTCTTCAGGCAGATGCTCCGCCCGTAGTCCGTCAGGGAAATGGATACGGCATTGCGCCGCTCGGGGTCGGGTTCGCGCTTCAGCAGGCCGTCCGCCTCCATGCGCGAGAGCAGCCCCGAGATGGAGTGGGGTTCACGGACGAGCCATCGGGCGATATCCGCAGGCCGCGTCTTGCCTCCCATCGTGTGGATGACGAACATGACCCCGGCCTGCACGGTCGATACGCCATACTGCTCCAACTCGAGCTCGCGCGCCTTGTAGATGGCATTCCTGGTCTGCTCAAGCAGCAGCCAGAGTTCCTGGTCTCTGTCGTCGCTCGGATAGGTCCTCTTTGTGGCGGTCACCCAAATCCTCCCGATACTGAGGAAGCCTCGCACAAGACCCACTTGCGTCCGGAAGCCGGAGCCAATGCGCCCTGTGGTCGCTCTGCGACGCGATTCTAGCAGACGGGCAGCCATGCATCCAAGAAGAACGTCGCATGCGATGAGAGAAAGCTCGTATGCGACAGGCGGTTCAATCCGGCGGGTTCAAAGGCTGCGGAGGAAGGAATCGAGTCGGGAGAGCGCGTCTTCGCTGCCTCGTAGCCGTCCGGCGTCGTCCACCTCCACCTGCCAGCCCTGCTTGAGTCCCCTCTGACACGCCGGCTTGAAGACTCCGGCGGCCCAGTCGCGACACGCCGAGGGTCGCACGGCATAGATGCTGCAGAGCGAGACGTGTTCCTGTGACCGGTCGAGAAAGACGCAGCCGTTCTCATCGTGCCGGATGAGGTGACTCCTGGGATCGTGCCAGCGGGGGTCGCAGAAACGCCCCACCCAGTCCCAGCGCTCCATCCCCATGCTCTCGGCGATGGCGACGGCTTCCGAGGGACTGATACGGACCTGATACACGCTGCAGCACACCCCGCAGCGGATACAGGGCAGGTCGAACGGCGCGGCGGCCATTCCGGACCCGTCAACCGGCCGTGGTGCTTCGCCGGCGCCCGTCGTTTCTCCCTTTCCCGGCACAGATTGACTCCAGTCCGCCCTGTGTGTATCTTGAGCCCCATAGTATAGCGCCGGCGGCCTGCTCCCAGTCCCATCCGAACGGCGTTTCTACTGCAGGGAGTGAAGCACAAATGGCATATGGAGCGGCAGCCGCGGCAGCGGCAATAGCGCAGGCGGTGAAGGCGTCGGGCGCCATCGTATCAATCGAACCTGACGGCTTCTTGACAATCGTCAACCGCTGTGAGAAACCCCTCGTCATCGTGGCCCGGGGAGGCGTTCTCGACCGGTCCTTCCGCTATCTCGTGAGCTACAAAGGGTTCGCATTCCACACGAAGTCGAAGACGGAGCTGATGCTGCCGGGGAAGGCAGAGGTCATCCAGGCCGGGAGCATCTGGATCCCGGGCTAGACCATCCTTGACCGTCTCGAACAAGGGCCATAGAATACGCCCTCGCACCGGCGTTGCCGAGGGCGCACTGCTGAGTTGATGAACGAACCGACCGTCAAGCTGAAGACCCTTGCCGAAGCCGCGGCTCTCATCGAGAACGGCAGTCGCATCCACCTCGGTGGCATGGCGGTGCACAACCACCCGATGGCCTTCGTTCATGAGCTGCTGCGTCGCGGTACAAGAGACCTGACCGTCGTGAGCCACGTGAGCGCAAGTGACGTCGACATGCTCATCGGGGCGGGGTGTGTCAGACGGCTCGAGTTCTCCTACGTCGGCTTGGAGGAGTTCGGAACCGCCCCGTGCTTCCGTCGCGCCGTCCAGGGCGGCGAGCTGGAGCTTTCGGAGTACAGCGAGCCGGTTGCCTTCGAGCGCTTCGCCTGCAGCGCGCGCGGCATGCCGTTCTTCACGACGCGTGAGATGATGGGTACCGACCTCCCGAAGGTGAATCCGGACATCAGGGAGGTCTCCGACCCCTTCGGCAGCGGCGTCTATCACGCCGTGTCCGCCGCCGAGCCGCAGTGGGTCATCATCCACGCCGCTCTCGGCGACAAGTACGGCAACGTGCTCTTCTTCCCACACCGCCAGTTGCCCGAGGACCTCGACCTCACGGCCTCGCGCGCAACGAGGAACCTCATCGTGACGGTGGAGCAGATCGTCCCGCACGAGCGCGTGCGGCAGTTGCCCTACCTCAATCTCATCCCGCGGTTCCGAACGACCGCCATCGTCGAGGTTCCGTACGGTGCCCATCCGTTCTCCTGCCTGCACGTCTACGACCAGGACCGGGAGCATCTGGCGCACTACGCTGAGGCAGGTCGCGACCCCGTCACGTTCCGTGCGTACCTCGAGAGATACGTGTACGGCGTGAAGAGTCACGACGAGTACCTCTCGCTCATCGGAGCGGCGAAGCTGGCCAGGCTGCGCCAGGTGGGAGGGGCCCTGTGACAGGCCCGAAGGCGTCCGTGTACGAGGTCATGGCGGCCGCCATCGCGCGGGAACTGCGGGACGGAGAGCTGTGGTTCCTCGGCATGTCGACCGGGCCGCAGACTATACTGCTGCTGACCCGCATACCGATCGTGGCGATGAGCCTGGCGCAACATACCCATGCACCTAACTCCTGGATGCTGGTGGCCGGCTGGGTCATGAACCCGGATGTGAGCAAGGTTCCCACACGTATGGAGAGCGAGTTCGGCACCTCGCTCGGGGAGTGGCCCTGCGAGGCCTATAACAATAGCCTGACCATGTCGTACGTTGCCGCCCGCCATGAGATCGACGTCGGCTTCGGCTCGGCAGCTCAGGTCGACAAGTACGGCAACTGCAACACCGTGGCCATCGGCGACTACCGGCGGCCGAAGGTGCGGCTCATCGGGCCGGTCAACCAGCCCGGCCATTTCTCTCTCTTTGGCCGTGAGATCATCGTCATGCCTCACGAGCGCCGCAACTTCGTCGACCGGGTCGACTTCGCGTCGGGTGCCGGCTACCTCGACGGGCCGGGCGCCAGGGAGCGACACGGCCTGCACCGCGGCGGCCCCGTGATGCTTCTCACCGACAAGGCGGTATTCCGGTTCGACGAGAGGACGAAGCTCGTCCGGCTCGAGTCCGTGCACCCGGGCATGTCGCTTGACGAGGTCGTCGCGGACACAGGCTTCACGCACGATTACGTGCCGGAGAGGGTGCCCGTGACACCGTCTCCGACGGCGCGGGAGCTGACGCTGATGAGGGAAGTCATCGACCCGAGCGGGGCCATGCTCGGCCGGGATGGCGGCTAGAAGAAGAAGCCGAAGCGGCGGCGGCGCAGGCTCGCGGCCAGGTGCGAGCGTCCGTGGTCCGTCAGATACAAGTCTCCGCCTGTGGAGCCTATCAGCCCCTGTTCGAAAAGCTCCTCGAGTATGGCATCCACGCTCTTGCGGTAGTCGAACCCCGCCGCTGGACTCCGCTGCGAGGAAAACGGCAGGTCATCAGGCGTGAACGTCTGGTCGTACCTGAGCACGATGTCGCGGCGGTTGCTCAGCTCCTTCACCGCCAGCAGCGTCCAGGTCTTGAAGAAGTTCCAGCGGTGCCAGTCGAATCCGCGCTCGTATTCCCGCTGGCGCGACTGCGCATCGAACTCGCCTGAACGGATGGAGCGGGACAACTCGAGCATCAGCTCGACCGCCGAACGGAGCACCATGAACGCGATGCCGACCGCCACCAGTGCATCGAGCCCGAAGGCGCCGTGGCGGGCCGCCGCCAGCCCGGCGACCACGCCGATGGCCTGATAGGCGTGATTGCGACTGTCCAGCGACTGCGAGATGAGGGAGAGGCTGCCGCTCCGCCGTCCAACAGAGCGCTGATACAGGCTGAGGCCCAGAGAGGCGGCGCCCGAGACAATGGCAATCACGAACACCGCCGCAGGCGTGGCCACGTGCACCGGCAGGGCCAGCCGCGCGAACCCCTCGAGCGCGATGAGACAGCCTGCAACCAGCATCACCTCCAGCACGAGTGCCGCCGAGATGCGTTCCCGGCCGTAGCGGACACCCAGGATGACGAACGAGGCGGCCAGCACATCCAGGAGGCTGTCGATTCCATCGGCAATGAGTGCGGCGCTGTGGAACACGGTGCCGGCCACCAGCTTCACCGCCGCCAGCACACCGCTGACCACGACTGACAGCCTCGATGCCACGGCCGGGCTGTGCGCCAGGGCGATTACCCGGTCTTCTGACTCTCGAGCGCGGCGGTATGTGGCGTCAGCGACAGTCACGCCTTCGGGGGTGAGCAGGTACCTGTCGCCGTTCTCCCAGATGAGGCCCTGCTCCGTGAGCGCGGCGAGGTTATCTTCGAGTTCGCGATGGAAGCGCCAACCCGCGTCTTTGCCCGAAAACGAGACCGGGAGGCCCATGTAGTGCAGCAGACGCTCGTACTTCCGGCGAAGTTGCTGCCCCGTCCGCGGACCGCCGCGGAGCGCCATGAGGATGAAAGGCTGATGGCCCTTGAGACGACCCGGAGTCATGTCAGTTCAGGATGTCCATTATAGGCTCAGCAGAGTTCGAATGCCACGCGGGTCGAGCGCGGTCATGTCTTCCGCCGCCGTCCGTCAGAAGCACCAGCGGATGCGGTCCTCGAGGCCGCTGGTTGCAGCCGCATCGGCGACCCGAGCCCGAAGCTCGAACCCATAGCGGTCCGACTCCGAGGTGAACAGTACTCGCCTGTATTCCGGCACGAGGTCCGACCCGATGACGGACGCCGCAGCCTCAACCGCAGGCCACATGCCGGCGCGTCGGTTAAGGCGATCCACGTAGACTGAGTCCGGCTGCGCTTCCGCCACGGCCGCGAACAGCTCTCGCAGCCCCTCGCCGCGATCGGACACCCCGGGAAGCAGCGGCCCGGCGAAGGCGAAGGTGCGGATGCCGAGACGCCGGGCCGCACGCAGCACTCGAAGCCGCTCGAAAGGCGGGCTTGCGCCCGGCTCAAAGAGGCGCGCTGCAGCAGGGTCGACCGTCGTTACCGTGAGGCCCAACTCGACATCTGCGCGTCCCGCCAGCAGGTCGAAATCACGCTCGATCAGAATGCTCTTGGTCTGCAGAAAGAGCGGGAAACCCGCCCCGAGCAACTGCTCGAGGCAGCGCCGCGTGAGCCGGTACCTCTCCTCGAGTTCCTGCCACGCATCACACACCGAACTGACGAACACCGTTGCAGGGCGCGCGCGGGCCAGCTCCCGCTCAAGCGTCTGCGGTGCATTGACCCGAACGTCGACGAAGCTTCCCCACGGCTCGGCGGGATGAGAGAAGCGGGTCGCGAACCGGGCGTAGCAGTAGGCGCAGGCATGCGCGCAACCAGCGTAGGGGTTGACGCAGTAGGGGAGTATGCGCGACCTGGTCAGCGCCGACTTGACCGTGACCTCTCGCACCGTGACAGCCATAGGCTCGGCCGCCGCTCGAGGCGGGCTACGCCGGTTCGCTCCCGGGAGGCATTCCGGCGAACCGCCGAGGTGGAGGCTGCCCCGCGTCCTCGATGATTTCCGGGATCAACGGTCCACGATTGACCCCTATCAACTTCCCTCCCGCCTTCGACCCGGCCGGGGAGCCGCGAAGGCTATCGTCCTCGGGCGAGGACGCGAGGCAACCCCTCACAGGAGCCGTATCGTACCACACCGAATTCCCGGCGCAAGAGCCCCCGCCGCAACAGCCGGACTCGACTGCGGGGTCCCTGCTTGGAGGCGGGGGCTCTGAGGCACGTACGGTTGACGACTCACGGGCGGTGCTATAATCGAATCAGAAAGCCACACCAGTCTCATGCCGGACCAGGGAAGAAGGTGAGTCCGCGCTGCGGAGGGCCGCAGCGGGACGAAGGAGGTGAGGGATGACGGCGAGAATCCTGGTTCCCGTTGACGGGTGTGAACAATCGGAAGCCATCCTTCCCTACGTCGAGGAAGTCAGCCATCGCCTCAGCGCTCCCGTGACCCTGCTACATGTGCTGCCCCCCTCGCTTCACGAGCAGCGCGCCGTCCACGAGGAGTACATCGCCGGTCTCGCCGACCGGACGCGGCAGCGCCTGCGCGGAAGCAGTGTTGAAGTCGCCGGCGTCGTGCTCGAAGGCAAGCCCAACCGGGAGATCGCCGACTACGCCGCACGGCCTGACGTGGGACTCATTGCGGCGGCGCCGCACAGCCAGAGCAGCGGCGGCCACTGGAGCATAGGCCGCACCGCGGACAAGGTGATACGCGAGTCCAGCAAGCCCGTCCTTCTCGCGGCCGGGACGCCTTCACCGCACGGCGAGAGCGACGGCATTCTGAGCCGCATCCTCGTTCCCCTGGACGGGTCAAAGGCCAGCCGAGAGGTCCTGCCACACGTCGAGTCGCTGCTGCGCCCTGAGTGGCTCGCTGGTCTCGGTGCTCTCTACCTGACACACGTCATTCCGGGAGAGCACTACGCATCCGGACCGCTCATCGCCCGGCGCGTGCCCTACACCGGTCCTGAACTGGAGGAGTTGAACGGCCAGGCGTCGAGATACCTGCAGGATGTGGCCGGCCTGCTGCGCGCACCCGGCCGGCGGATAGAGATCAGGGTCACCGTCGGCGACCCCGCCACAAGGATCATGGAGACAGCCTTCGCGGTGGGCGCGAACCTCATCGCCATGACCACGCACGGCTACTCCGGGTTCAGCCGGCTCTTCCTCGGAAGCGTCGCCGACCGCGTGCTGCACACAACGACTATCCCGCTTCTCCTGGTGAAACCGGTGGCCTACTGACCTGGGACCGGCTGAACGAGGTCACCGGTCGCGGCCGGCGACCCCTCAGCGTCGGTGACCTGAACGAGGCCGCATACAAAGGTAGAAGACGCGCTCGCTGTCCTCAATCCAGCCGGGCACGAGCGCGTCACCTTCCGTGGCGTACGTCTCGACATCGACAAAGCCCGCCGCCGCGAGGGCAGACAGCACCGCTGCCGTATCATGGCAGCGCTGCCACAGCTCGACAGGCTGCTCTGAAGCAGCCGGATCCGTGCGCAGGCTGACCTTTGCTTTGAAGACGGCGAGCCGGCTGCGGCGGTAGTACGTCGACCGGGTCGCCACATCGTAGTCGCCGGACGTGATTCGGCTGTCTCCTCGCCAGTGCCGCGTGTAGCCGGTCTCCGTGTTCAGGTCGAACAGGAACAGGCCGTCGGGCCGGAGGCAGTCGTGCACCGACCGGAACACCTGTCCCAGTTCCTCCACCGTGATGACATGATTCAGGCTGTCGAACACGCAGAGGACCGCGTTGAAGCGCGGACGAAGGCCGAATCGGCGTACGTCGGCCTGAACGAGTCCGACGCCCGGCGCATTGTCTCGGGCGTGCCCTAGCATCCGCCGCGAGCCGTCGAGTCCAAGCACCGTATAGCCACGAGCAGACAGCTCGGCGGCCAGTTGCCCGGTGCCACAGCACAGGTCCAGCACTCTCGCCCTCGGCGGTATGCGCGCGGCCACAAGAAGTGCGAAGACCTTCAGCCACGTCAGGCTGAAGCCGCCCCAGTGGCTGTTGTAGGCGTCCGCGAATGCATCGTATGCGGACGGATCCGTCGCAGGTTCAGGACCCATGCTGCGAAGCTCGCGTGTACCTGTCACTGCGCCAAGTATAGCCCCGCGCCTGTCCGCGTAGAAGGGAGGATGCCGTCACGAGCGCGAGCAAGCCGCGAGAGAAAAGGCCGGGCCCCGGCGAAAGCCACTACGCCGGGGCCCGTATGTTCAAGAGGAGAGGAAGCGGAGCCGGTATGGAGCGCATTACCCGAGGACGAAGGGGTTGGACCAGAGTCGGTGGACCGCCGTCTCTCCTGCTCCTGCGAGACAGTCTCCTCGTAAGGTGCATGAATCCAGCCCGCCAGTCGCTTTGCCGGTCACGACGGCCACCGGATTCATCTCGTATGCGACACGAAGAGTATGCAACATGGGTGCCGGCCTGTCAATACCTCTCTGGACTCAGTGAGTCGAAGCCGCAATGACAACCGGCGATGCCTCAGGCCGGTATTGTCGCATGCGACACATGGCCGGATGGGTCGTACCGCAGCGCTCCGGTGTCGAATGCGACACCGATTCCACTCGCGAACCGTGCTCAGGTTCAGTGACTACGCCGTATGCTCGCACACGTGATACAATCCATCCGTTGGCTCTTGCACTCGGCACGCCCGGAGGCTGTTACATGACAGACGAAGCCGGTCAGGCCCGCGACTACAGGCTTGACCCCATCAACAGGGACGACGACTACAACCTGATGGCTCTCATCAACCAGACGAGCCACGCATTCACGCTCGCCCGCACGCGCGAGCTCTCGCAGCACGGCCTGAGCATGATGCGAGCCGCGGTGCTGCTCGTTCTGCAGGCGAGAGACAACAACGCTACGCCGACCGAGATCTCCGAGTGGCTGCTGAGGGAGCCTCACACTATCTCGGCCCTGCTCGACCGCATGGAGAAGGACGGGCTCGTTCGACGGTACCGCGACATGCACAAGCGCAACACGGTCAGAGTGGCCATGACGGAGAAGGGCAGGGTTGCCTACCAGGCGTCTCTCGCACGCGAGACGTTCCACAGGGTCATGGCCGTGCTCTCGCCGGAAGATCGCGAGCAACTTCGCAGCGTGATGACCAAGCTGTGGCTCCGCGCCCTCCAGGAAGTCAAGCGAGAGGTCGCTTGGGCAAGCGCCGCGCCGTCACACGTGGAATCGTCAAATGAGTAGCGGCGTGCGAAACCGCCACGTCCGGCCTCACCGGTCGAATGCCTTCGCGGACCGCCTTGCCGGGCGTAACGCTCTCTGCTAGCATGCGAGGACCCCCCAGGAGGCCAGATGGACGTACGTGAGCTCACTCTCAAGAATCGCAGCTATCGGCGCTTCCACCAGGATATCCCGGTCGACATGCAGACGCTGCGCGACCTCGTCGACCTGGCGCGCATATCCCAGTCGCCGTGGAATCAGCAGGCCGTGAAGTTCCTGCTGTGCAACCGCCCCGAGATGAACGCGGAGATATTCAAGCACCTGCACTGGGCCGCGCGCATGCCGGAGTGGAGCGGGCCGGCCGAGGGCGAACGCCCCGCGGCATACATCATCGTCGTCGGGGACAAGGAACTGGGCAAGATCTTCAACTACGACCACGTCGTCGCCGGTATCTCCATCCTGCTGGGGGCGGTCGAGCGCGGCCTCGGCGGCTGTCTCGTCGGCGCCTTCAGCAAGAAGAGCATGCGCTCGACGCTCAAACTGGGCGAGCGCTACGACCCGTTGCTGGCCATCGCCCTCGGCAAACCGAACGAGACCATCGTTCTGGATCCGGTCGGTCCGGACGGCAACACGGCGTACTGGAACGACGCGCAGGGCGTCCACCATGTGCCCAAGCGTTCGCTCGAGGACCTCATCCTGGGCGAGCTGTAGGACACCACCGTCGCCCGCTTCGGAAGACAGCCGAGTCCGAAGGTCCGGCTTCGACCGGGGCTATCTAGATGGTCCAGAGGTCGAAGCCGATCAGTTCGATGTCGTCTTCCGCCCCGAGCCGGCCCCGGGCGGCCAACTGGCTCCTGACCTCCTCCTCCAGCATCTCGAGCATCTCGTCCATGTCACTGCCCACCGCGATGCAGTCATCAAGCGCAGGCACGGTGCCGACGACGCGTCCGCGGTCATCCCAATCGACAGCGACGGCGAATTCGTGTGTCAACGGTAGTCTCCCCCCTGTCCTTGCGCACTCCCCACGTATCCCACCCGTCCGCGAAGGTATAGACGGACGATTCGGGCTGTCAAGTAGCGCCCGAACGTAGACGCACCCGGCCTGATCCCCTTTCGCCGGATGCGAGACATCGCGACCATTCGTCCACACCTCCGCGATGACGCCCAACCTGTGACAGACAGTTGTCACTGGCCCGCGCTACTGTCCGGTGTACAACCCGTGCGCAAGGAGGTCAGTAATGGACAGGATTGTGGAGGCATACCTCAGGCAGCTGAGGTTCGGAGCAACCATCGATGCGGGGCCGCTGGTACTCGTGCCGCTGTATTCGGCGCAGGAAAGCCCTCTCGACTTCGTGTCACTCAGCACGGCGCTGGCCGCCGGAAGCTTCGTCATACGGGAGGTTGACGGCGCAGGGGTGGTTGGCTCGCTCATCGTGGACAACTCCGGCGCCAGACCGGTGCTGCTGCTCGATGGTCAGGAGCTTCAAGGCGCCAAACAGAACAGGGTACTCAACACGACCATCCTCGTCGGAGAGGGCAGCAGCATCACCATCCCTGTCAGTTGCACCGAGCAGGGCCGGTGGGCCCGCGTCAGCGAGCGGTTCCAGGAATCCCTCTCCTCCGCGCCTCCGCGACTCAGGCGCATGAATCAGCGCGCCGTCGCGGCTTCTCTCACCGGAGAAGGCGGGTACACCGGCGACCAGACGGGTGTGTGGGAATGCGTGAGACGGCTCGCAGACGAGAGCGGCGTCGAATCCCATACCTCCGCCATGAGGGACGTGTTTGCGTCAAGGCTGCGAGAACTCGATTCCGTCAGTTCGTCCGCGCCGTGCCAGCCCGGGCAGACGGGACTCCTCGCTGTCACCGCGGGAACCGTCCTCGGCTGCGACATCGTCGGCCGGCACAACGTCTACGCCGTCCTGCACTCGACGCTCGTGCGGAGCTACGCCATGGACGCGCTGCTGTCTGCGGGGCGAACGCCATCGAAGTCCGCCCGCGAAATGGCGCTGGACTTCCTGGGCACGATCCTCGGGTCGACCGAGCGGCGATTCAAGTCCATCGGCTGCGGCGACGACTTCCGTTACGAAGGCGACCGCCTGGTGGGTTCCAGCCTCGTTTGCGGCGACTCGCTCGTCCACGCGGCATTCTTCAAGCTGCCCCCCGGTGAAGACGCCAACGCCGGGGATTTCACGTCACCCGCCCACACCCGCGCGACGTACAGGAGGCGTCAGGAGGATACGGGCGGCGAGCGCCGGCACTGACACGGCGGGACCCTGCCGGACCCCTCCCGTTTGACACGATGCGTGCATCGTGGCTACCCTGAGGTCAGGCAACGAACCGTGTCGCGGGAGGAGGCGCCAATGGAAGTTCTGACGAGAGACGAAGCCGTTGCCCTGTGCCGCAAGGTGCGGGAGCAGAATCAGGCGGTCATCTCCGCGCCGGGCCGCACGCAATGCCGCAACTGCAGCCGGTTGTCCGGCGACGACCCGGACAGGATGCGCATGGCCGCACGGCCGGGCTACCTCGGATGCGACCTCATCAACGGCATGCGGGCGCGTTTGCGCCGCGCGCGCACCCCATAGGTTCCGGCGGTCCGCTTCTCTGTCCCTACTGCTGAGACACCGCGTGGTTGGCCAGTTCCTCGATGGCCAGCACCATGGCGGAATGGTCGAGGTCAAGCCCGTCCCTTGCCGCGACGGCATTGAACAGCTCCTGCGCCAGCGCCGTCGCCGGGATACTCATGTGAAGGCTCCGCGCGGACTGGAGCGCCAGATTCAGATCCTTCTGGTGCAGTCGGATGCGGAATCCCGGCTGGAACGTCCGCTTGATCATCCGCTCGCCGTGAAGCTCCATGATGCGGCTGCTGGCGAGCCCTCCCATCAGGGCCTCCCGGACCTTCGCCGGGTCCGCCCCTGCCTTCGAGGCGAAGGCGAGCGCCTCAGCCGTGCCGGCGATGTTCACGGCCACAGCGATCTGGTTGGCCACCTTGCACGTCTGGCCCGCCCCATGGTCCCCGATGAGCACGATGTTCTTGCCCATCAGCGCAAAGTACGGCTTGATACGTTCGAATACTTCCGGCTTGCCGCCGACCATGATCGATAGGATGGCCTTCTCCGCTCCCACCTGACCACCCGACACCGGGGCGTCGAGCATGTCCACGCCCATCGCCTCCAGCTTCCGTGCGAACTCCTTCGTCGCGATAGGGGAGATGGAGCTCATGTCGACGACGATCGAGCCCCGCTTCACTCCCTCCGCCACGCCGTTCTTTCCGAAGAGCACATCCTCCACATCGGGGGTATCCGGCACCATGACGATGACGATGTCGGAGACCGAGGCAACCTCTCTGCTGCTGCCGCGCGACACCGCTCCTTTCCCCACAACCTCCCTGATTGCATCCTTGTTGACGTCGAACACGTTGACGGCATTGCCGGCCGCAAGCAGATGGCCGACCATGGGCTTGCCCATGATTCCCAGGCCTATGAATCCAAGCTGCGCCATCTCAGCACCTCCCATGAATAGCTACAGATACTTCTTCACCCAGTCCAGGCTCGCCTCAGTCGTGCCCAGAGGGTTGTACTCGCATCCTATCCAGCCTTTGTACCCCATCTCGTCGATGGCTCTGAAGAGGAACTCGTAGTTGATTTCGCCGGTTCCCGGCTCGTGCCGGCCCGGAACATCGGCAAGCTGCATGTGCGCTATGCGCTCGATGTTCTGGCCGATGGTCTTGGTAAGGTTCCCCTCCATTATCTGCATGTGGTAGATGTCGTACTGGATGTACGCGTTCGGATGGTCCACCGCCTTCAGCACGTCCAGCACCTGCTTCGTCGAGGACAAGCAGAACCCGGGCATGTCGTTCACGTTGAGCGCCTCGAGCAGCAGCATGATGCCCGCCTTCCGGGTCTCTTCGGCGGCAAAGCTGACGTTGGACACGAGCGTTGCGAACTTCTCTTGCTGCTTGACGTCCACTGTCGGAATGCCCGCCAGGCAGTTCAACCGGGGGCACTTGAGCGCCGTCGCGTACTCGATGGCAAGTCCGACACCGTCCCGGAACTCGTTCACGCGGTCCGGGAGGCAGGCGAGTCCCCGCTCTCCGGCGCCCCAGTGCCCGGCCGGCAGGTTGTGCAGCGCCATCTCCAGGCTATTGGCTGCCAGACGCTCCTGGAGCTCCTCCTTGTCCCATTCGTAGGGAAACAGGAACTCCACGCCTTTGAAGCCCGCCCTGGCCGCGCGCTCGAAGCGGTCGAGGAAATCGACCTCCTTGAAGAGCATCGACAGGTTTGCGCTGAACTTAGGCATCTCTCGTCTCTCCTCCCTCACGACTGAACTGCCGCGCGGCTGCCACACGGCCGCCGGGAGGGGGAGCCCCGGTCCGCCAAGTCTTCTCAGCCCGCGAGCGCAGCTATTCTACACCAGTCGCATGCCGTCACCGGCGCGCACCGAGGCTCGCGCATTCCCTGTGCCGGCGCCGCGGCGCTATAATCGGTCTCACCGCGCGGCGACTCGCGGCAGAGCGCGATGGAAACGGACTACCTGGACTACGAGCGCTACGGCATGAGAGACAGGGCCACCGCCATCGTCAGGCGCGATGGCCTCCTTCTGCTCGTGCAGGAACGCGGCTTCCGCCATTTCTCGCTGCCTGGCGGCGGCCTGCAACGCGGCGAGTCTCCGGAGGAGGCGGTGGCACGCGAGCTTGAGGAAGAGACGGGGCTGCGCGCCGTCTCTCTCACGCCATTGCCGCAGTGCCGTACCAGCGACATCTATAATACCTACCACGTGTTCGAGGTCCTCGCGGAGGGCGCGCTTCGCGTCGACCCGGTCGAGTTGAGCGGCGCCCGGTGGTGGGACGGTCGCGAGGTCATCACTCTGTTCGGCTACGTGCATGACATCCTGGCTCAGTTGCATTGGCCGAAGTAGGGCTGTTCTGTCATACTGAAACCGTCTTCGGCATCGGAGGACGCAATGAGAGAAGACCGTGCCGGCCAGGGACACCTCCGCTTCCTTCTGCTGCTCGTTGTCGTCCTGCTGGCGCTCCCCGCCTGCACTGTAGCGCCCCCTCAAGGAATCCCGTCCTTGCCGCTCGTCCCTCCGACATCCGAGACTCCACCGGTCCCTCCCCGGCCGTACTACCTGCCGCACGAAGGGATCTGGCGCATGCCCGAAGACACTCCCACCGGCAGAGTTCCTTCAGCACTCGGGTCCATTGAAGTCGAGGGGCTGGGTTCGTTCTCGTTCAACCCGTCCAGGATAACCTCGCTTCGCCCCGATATCTACCGTCCAGGGTACTTCTCGGTGTTCGACGTGGTGGCATACCTGGCGGACGAAGGCTGGTTCACCATGACGTATCACTTCGACCGCTGCCTTGACACGTACGTCATCGACCGGCTCGACGGCCGCATGGACTGGTGGTACCGGGCCAACTATGCCGGCGGCTGGGCGGAGACGAACGCCACGAGAATGGACTACTACCTGTACAAGGACGGCATGAGCATCAGCCTCGCAACCAGACCTCAGGAGTACATGGCGGAGCTGTACGACAGCTTCGCTGGCGAGGTCTTGCGCAAGTCGCTGAACCTCGGCAGAGTCGTCATCCCGGAGGTGCGCCTTGGAACCGTAGTCCACCGTGATATTCCCGTCAGCGCCCACGGTGTGCGCGCCGACGTGTTCCAGCCGTACGTCGTTACGGCACTCGACGTGCTGCTCAGTCTGGCCGACCAGGAGCACATCCGCGGCTTGAAGCTCACCTGGTACAGCGACCTCGGGGCAGCTATCCCGGTCGACAGCTTCTTCGTCGAACAGATTGATGACGGAGACGGTGTCTATGACGAAGAATCGTCGCCCCAAAGGGGTGGCTGGGTCTACGAGACGGGTTCTCTCGATTTCTCCGGCTACCAGGGGAGTCACCTCCGCGTCCCGTCCGACATAAGGGTCATCTACTCGCCGGAGTACATCACGTGGTACTGGATCGGCTCCAGGGCGTAGATGCAGCGGAGGCGCCGTATCTGGTTGCCACCGGAGTGCCCCGGTAACACGAAGGCCGGGAGCAGGCGAAATGAGCAGCCCTACTGACTCCGCTGAATCGCGCTCGCTCGCACAACGGATACTGGAGCACTACCGGGAGGCCGTTCGCGCTTCGCGCGAGAATGAGCCGACGCTCCGGTACGGGCGGCGCACCCTCGCCGTCAGTATGCTGGCGCAGCAGTTCTATTGCGAGAAGGCGGTCCAGTTCTCCATCGAACGTCCGTTCGCTCCGACGGCCGAGATGCAGTCGGGCACAGCCGGGCACGAGTTGGTCGCTGCGCTCGGCGCGCCGATGACCACCGAGGAGGCCGTCGCCGCAGCGGTGGTCGAGCGTGTCCAGCCGCTCTGCCTCTACGAGTTCAGACTCGGGTGGCGCTACAACGGAGCTACCATCCTCGGTTTCGTCGATGAAGCCTGGTTCAGCGGCGGTAACGTCGAGCTTGTGGCTGAACGCAAGTTCAGCGGCAGTCTCGCCATTCACTCGCCCTACCACGTACAGGCCGGACTCTACTGCCTCGGCCTGGGCGAGATGGGCTTTGCCACCGCCTCGACGCAGTATCGCGTGAGCGTCTTCAAGCGGGAATGCCACCGCTGCAATCGCCTGGCCGAAGGCGGTTGCCCGCTATTGTCAGGAGGGGCGACACGGCAGGAATGCGAGCAGGGAGGCGGCATCAGCGAGGTCTTTCCGTTCGACGAGGTTCAGGCGCGACAGAAGCTCGACTGGGCCATGGAGTTCTGGACCGGCGAACGCGAGGCTGAGCCGACCACCAACCCCGGCAGGTGCCGACCGTGCCGATTCCGGCACATATGCAGCTACTCGCTCGTGCCCTCGACCGGTCCCATGCACTGACCGTCACGCGGCTCAGTCCGATTCGGCAGGAGCGGTGGGCTGGTCGGGAAAGTCGCCGTGCAGGGCGCGTGACGCCACGTCCTTCGTGTCATCAGCGAAGTCGCTCTTCACCATCCACTCCAGATAGCCGGGGTCCGTCTCGACCAGCTTCCGCAGCGATACGCCCTTGTACTTGCCGAACCCCAGAACCGCTCCCTCCGCGGACCACACGAACTTGCCCTGCGCATCTATCCAGTTGCTCTGTTCACTGTTGCAGAGCGCGTTGAGCCCTTCGACGGTCCGCGGCAGCTCCGGATGCATCTGGAGCATGCCGGACAGCACTTCAACCGATGCCTCGACGTCTCCCTCAGACGAGTGGGCCTTGCCCAGGTCCTTGCCGCAGTACTTGCGGTAGGCTGCGGTGAGGTCTCTCGGTTCAAGCATGTGGAACAGTATCTGTGCATCGACGATTCGCCGGCCGCGACGCGAGAACTCGAGCCCCGCCCGTCGGAACTCCGCCTCGATCAGCGGGATATCGAGCCTGCTGACACCGAAGCCTGCCAGGTCAGAGTCGCCGATGAACCGAAGCAGCCTCGGGGCGTAGTAGGGAAATGCGGGCAACCCCGCCACATCATCGTTCGTGATGCCGTGCACGTCCGTGGCGCTGCGGGGAATGGGGATGGTCGGGTTCATCCTCATGCTCTGGGTTTCCCGGCGCCCGTCGGGAGACAGTTTGATGGCAGTCAACTCAACGATGCGATCGTGAGGTGCGCTGATGCCTGTGGTCTCGAGGTCGAAGAACACGACCGGACGGTCCAGTTCCAGGTGCGGCATGCCACTCCTCTCCGGCGCGGGCCCTGCAGGACGAGCCCTTCAACGCCAGCGCAATCCTATGCCTCACCCAAGAGGCAAGTCAACGGGCTGCAGAAGCCAGCGCACGCACGTCCGGCAGAGGCGCACTATTCGTAGCGCTGATAGACACACTCACACGTAGCCACCCGGAAACTGAGCGACGCCAACTCTTCCGCTCCCGAGCTGTCACGTACCATCACGGACACCTGCACATCCGTGCTGTGGTCCGGAGCCGTCCACACCACCCGGTCGCCGCTGCCTTCTATCTCGCCCTCGTCGGCAACCCAGTCATACGAGAGGCTTTCGTTCGCGCCGCCAGTCACGCAGGTGAGGACAACCGGACTGTTCAAGTACACCCCTCGCTCGGTGACGCGCCAGTCAGCGCCCAGCGGCAGCGGGGTGACAGCGAAACCCTCCCCGGCATCACACTCGGCGGTGAGCTCCTCTATCCAGAATGCCGGCGACGGAGTCTCGTCAGTCCGGTTCGGAACAGGCGCGGGGCCGGAAGTCGCGCCCGACGGCAGATGCGATGGCAGCTCCAGTGTGGGCGCCGCGGTGGCCGGACGCGGTTCATTCCGCGCGGCGGAATCATCGCGAAGGCTGGTTGCCACAGCGGCGACGATTCCCACGGCGCACACCACCATCGCAGCCTTCGTGAAGCTGTTCACTGCGTTGCTCCCTCGCGAGCCTGTCTACAGTGCGGCGGGCACGCCGGTCGCGTTCCTCACAATCCCACCAGGCAGTATACCCCGACAACAAGGAAGACGGCGGCCACGACAAGACGTATCCAACGGTCGGCACGCACGAGTGCGTCCATCACCGAGGTTGCACGGGCCACGCCGAAGGACATCAGCGCTCCGAAAACGAGCACCGGAATGCCCGTGCCTATCGCGAATACGGCCGGCAAGGCGATTCCCCCCGCGGTCCGCAGCGCCATCGGAATGAGTACGGCGAAGAAGAGCACGCCGCTGTAGGGACAGAACGCCAGGGCAAAGATGGCGCCAAGTGGGAACCCTCCGAGCGCGCCCATATCGCCGAACCTGGCTCCCAACCGCTGCAGCCAACCTCCGCCCGAAGGCATCGGCAGGCGGTCAAGCACCAGAAGAAGCACTCCTACGACAATGAGGAACGGACCGAGGAAGCGGGCTCCCGCGCCTTGCAGGAACCGGGACAACGCGCTGACCTCGAGCCCCGCCAGGACGATGAGCACGCCGACCAATGTGTACGAGAACATCCGCCCCAGGGTGTAGAGCGCAGCGGTCGTCATGGCGTAGCCCCGCTGCGATGCCTTCCGTCCAACGTAAGCCAGTGCAGCCACGTTCGTCGCCATCGTGCACGGACTCACCGAGCACAGCAGGCCAAGCCCGATGGCAGCCAGCAGTGGAACACTCGAGGATGTCAGGGAGGATACGTCCATGGCTATGCCTGCCCGTCCAGGCTCTTCTGCACGGCGGCGCGAACCAGCTCCACGATTGCCTCGTTGTCGCCCATCAGATTCCAGATGTCGTACACAGGCTCGGCCAGGCCTTGCCCATCATCGAAGCTGACGACGAACAGGTCGAAGGGCTGGCTGTTGAACAGCTTCACGAGCGCGCTGTTGGCCTCGTCATCAGAGACAATGACGAAGAACCGAAGCTCGCCGCTCCGGACCTCCTCCTCGAAGTAGGTCTGTATCGCGAGCTCGACTGCATCCCCCACCTCGGCCATGCAGTCGCACGGTTTGGCTATCTCGAAGTAGACGACGTCCACGCCGTCGCCCGTCCGCAGCTCGTATGGCTCTGCCGACCGCACGCCGCCCTGCTGGCTCGCATTGGCCGGAGGGGGAGTCGGGTTGCTGTCGGAGCACCCTGCTGCCAGGCCGACAAGCAGCGCCGCGCTGACAACAAACGTCACGATTCTGTTCTGCACGATTCCTTGCTCCTGTCCTGCGGCATAGTGGCTCCCAAGCCGAACCCGCCCCGGCCGGGCACTGAGAGTCTCTGTGCCTACTTCCGCGCCTCTTCGATCAGCTTCTTCACGTCGCTCTTCGACGGCACGCGGCCGCTCGAGACCACCTTCCCGTCGATGACCAGCCCGGGAGTCATCATCACCTTGTACTCGAGGATGCGCGCCATGTCCTTGACCTCTTCGACCCTGGCGTCGAGGCCGAGTTCGACCACGACCTCCCTGACCGTCTTCTCCACCGCCCTGCACTTGGCACATCCGGTTCCAAGCACCTTGATATCCATCTGTCCTTCTCCTTCACGTATCTTCAACGCAACGGTCGCACTCAGGTCACAAAGCCGCCGTCGCTTCTCACAGGATGTATCCCGCTATCCAGCCGACCAGCGTGCCGAGCACTACGATGGTAGGCACATACACCATGGCCTTCTTCCGACCGAAGACCTTCGCGATGGCCAGCCAGTTCGGCAGGCTCAGCCCGGGACCCGTCAGCAGCAGCGCCAGCGCCGGTCCCTTGCCCATGCCCAGGCCCATCAGCGTATCCACGAACGGCGCCTCAGTCATCGTTGCGAAGTAGCTGACCGCACCTATCATCGTGGCCAGGAATGACTGCCGCACACCCTCTCCTCCCAGCGCCGCCTGTACCCATTCCGGTTTGAGCAGCGCACCGACCACGCCCACGATGAAGACGCCGAGCAGCAGCAGGGGAAATATCTGCCGCACGAACCACCACGTCTCGCGCATCCAGTCGTTGACCTGCTCACGTGTGTAGCTCTTCGCGACATACGCGGCCACCACGGCAAGACCGACCGCCCAGACAACGACCTTCTGCCAGTACGGTCCCCGGATGACGAGGTAGTTGGGCGACAGCAGCCAGGCAACGAGCAGCAGGAGCAGCACCAGGCTCTTGCGCTCCATCAGCGGCCCGCCGCGGGCCTCAATGGCGGAGACCCTCGTCGCCTCCTCCTTCCGGAAGGCGTACGCCATCACGAGCCCGACTACCGCTGACATCAGCAGCGCGGAAACGAGGCGCGCCGCAACCATGGAGGCTCCCAGGATGGAGCCGGTGTATGTCAGTGCGAGGATGTTGGCGGCGGGCGCGACCCAGAGGATGATGAAGGCGGCGCCAATGCCTGCGCCGCCGTAGTAGATGCCGCTGGAGACGGGGATGACTGTGCACGAGCATGCCGCAACAAAGAAACTGCCCCCGGCGGCGATACCGAACGACTTCAGCCTCCGCGTGGCAGCGCCCAGATAGCCGATGATGGTCTCACGCGAGATGAACGTGACGATAGCGCCGGCGAGAAGGAATGCCGGAATCAAACACGTGAGCACGTGCAGCGCCACGTAGTCCTGCAGTGCCTTGAGCCCGCCAACGAGGACGTCAGTCAGCATGTCCCATTACCTTCAACCTTCAGGCCGTCTGCAGCGAAGCCGGATGCCCACGCACCGAGGCATCAGCCTTGTCGCCCTCCTCCGAGCGCCGTCGCGCAGTCCTCAGCCGTTCCGTATCTCCCACGGCCGCCGTGTCTCCTGCCGCGGCTTCGCGGACGGCATCGAGCATGTCCTTCAGCACGGGGGACAGCCCTTCGCGGTCAACCGAGTAGTGCTTCCAGCGGCCGTCCTTCCTCATCCTGAGGAAGCCGGCCTCCTTCAAGGCGTTGCAGTAGCGTGAGGCATTCACCTGCGAGATGTCGAGCACGTCCATCACCTCGCAGACGCAGCACTCACGCTGCATCAGCAGGTGCAGCACGCGCACCCGAGCGGGGTCGCTCAAGCTCCGGGCTGCCTTCACCAGCTCATCCATACAACCCCCGCAAACACGGTTTCATATATACGCAAGTCTGTATATGTTATGGCGCCGACGACTGGCTGTCAAGATGGTGTGGTTCAGGAGAAGAGGGCTACGAGAGTAACTGCAGCCCTTCGGCGTAAATGGCGCGCTCCTCGTCGTTCGGAATGGCCAGGATGCGGACGCGGGAATCCGGCTCGTGGAGCGGCTCAAGGCGCTCAGGGTTCGACTGCTGGTTTCGGTCCTCGTCGAGGCGCAGGCCAAGGTAGTCCATGTGGCGGCAGACCGCCGTCCGCACTTCCGGCACGCGGAGGCCGACGTCGTCCGTGAAGATGAGCAGGTCGAGCCCGTTCATCACAGCCGCATACGCGCCGATGTACTGCCTGACACGATAGGCGTAGAGGTCGAAGGCCAGTCGCGCCCGCGGTTCAGTACCCATGAGAGCGATGAGGTCGCGTATGTCGCTCGACAACCCGCCGCTGAGTCCGAACAGCCCGCTCTCGCGGTGCAGCAGCCGCGTCAGCTCGTCCGCATTGCGTCCTTCGCGCGCCAGTTCGACGATGATGCCGGGATCGAGGTCGCCGCAGCGCGTGTTCATCACCAGTCCCTGCAGCGGCGAGTAGCCCATCGACGTGTCGACCGACCGGCCGTCCACGATGGCGCACGCGCTCGAGCCGCCGGTGCCGAGGTGCAGCGCCACAGCCTTGAAATGCGTCTCTCCAAGGTACCAGGTTGCCTTCTCGACAACGTCCGCGTACGAGAGTCCGTGGAACCCGTGTCTGCGGTACTTCTGTGCGAGGTCGTAGGGCAAGGCATAGGCTCGCGCAACCTCCGAAAGCTCCGCGTGAAAGGTGGAATCGAAAACGACGTACTGAGGGATGCCGCCAAGCCGGCGCTTCACGAGGTCAATCATCGCCAGCGCCGCCGTGTTGTGCAGCGGAGCCAGCGGAGCGCACCGTTCCAGCAGCGGACGGGTCGAGTCGTCGACAACCGCGCCGTTGGTGAAGTACCCGCCGCCGTCGCCGTACCGGTGGCCGACCGCATCGACGCCGAACTTCGCCCTTTCGAGCCGGTCGAGCACTCGCCCGGCAGCCTCGACGTGGTCGGCCAGTTCCACCTCAAGCCGGTCGTGCGTCTCCCTGTGATGAAACTCCATGAACGCCGGCCCGGTGCCCTTCACGCCGACCCGGTGGCACTTCCCCCGCGCGAGCACCTCCGAGTGCCGGTAGAGCTTGAACGTGAGCGAAGAGCTGCCGACGTTGCAGACCAGGATGCGTGCACCCTCAAGCCATTCAGTACTAGACATAATCTTGTGCGCCTCCGGCCCAACAGCTGGCCATTCCACTACTCACGGCGCGGCGACCGGACCGGTATCGGCACGCTGCACCTGGCAATGCAACTCCACGATCTCCCGCAGCAGCGTCGCAAGCTCGACGTCCGAGAGGTCTCCCACCCGGCCCACTTCACTCTGCAGCCTCTCCATCACCGCCGCCGGTAGCGCCGGGCGCCGCCCCCGGCTGCGCGCCAGCCGCGACTCGACCAGCGTCGCGCTCACTTGCGAGATAAGCGCGGCCATGACGCCGATGCCGACAACCATGAGCAGCATGCCCACTATGCGCCCCAGCGGCGTGGCCGGCACGATGTCGCCATAGCCGACGGTGGTAACCGTCGAGAGCGCCCACCACAGTGCATCCGAGACGCCGTCTATCTGGCTTTCGGGCGACTGGAACTCGATGGCGAGCACCGCAAACGCCGCCGCAACCACGACACCGGCGACGATTACTGCGAGGTAGAGAAGCTGGCTGCGAGCAACGAACCGGTCGGCGACCGAGAACGTGCGCCGCAGGCGTGAGGCGACAAGGACGACCCTTACGAACCGCACGAGACGAAGCGCGCGCAATCCGGTCGACAACAACGGTAGTCCGGCCAGCAGGTCCAGCGCCACGGCCGGAACCATCGCCAGCGGCTCATACCAGCTCTGCCGCCAGAAGTGGCGCTTCGCCTCGCTTGACCTCAGCCGTCTGACGAAGTCCCAGGCGAACACGCCGCAGATGACGAGGTCGACCGTGTATACGCCGATGGGGAAGCGGCCCTTCGATAGCATTATGTTACCAAGGACGACCAGGAAGATGGAGAGCAGCGCCAGGAACCCGATGAGCACTTCCGACTTGCTGACCCTTGCCGGCATGTGGACCTCCTCCCTAGCGGGCCGGCCCGAACGCAGGATACCCGGGCCTGACTCGATTATACGCGCCCGGCGCGTTGTGCAGCGCTGCAGGCGAGTGCGCATGCGGCGCCTGTCACGGGTGTGCACTCGGGCCAAGCACGATTAGTCGTATACGATTCACTCTTGGCCCTTCCGGCGCCACTGTAGTAGGATAGTTTCCGCCGCCGGAGGCCAGGGTGTCCTTCCAGCCCTCCGACTCCATCACAAACGCGACGATACACCACGCCGCCTGCCACGGAGAGGTACCGGGTCATGAGCAAGTTGTCGTGCCTGTTCGAGCCCCGTTCGGTTGCTGTCATCGGCGCCTCGGACGACCGCACCAAGTACGGCAACCGGGTGATGCAGAGCATCATCGATGCGGGGTACACAGGCCCCGTCTACGGCGTCAATCCCGGAGTGTCGACCGTCCTCGGCCGCAAGGCCTACCCGACGATGCGCGAGCTGCCCGAACCCGTCGAGTTGGCCTTCATCGTCATACCGTCGAAGGCCGTGCTGGAATCAGTGAAGGACTGCATCGCCGCCGGCGCGAAGGGCATCGTCATCATAACCGCCGGCTTCGGCGAGGTCGGCGCGGAGGGGCTCGTGGCCGAAGCGGAGATAGGCAGGCTCTGCCGGCAGGCCGGCATACCCGCCGTCGGACCGAACTGCATGGGAGTCGTCTGCTTCTCCTCCCACATCATCGGCACCATGACGATGGACACCCTCAAGGGGGAGCCGGGAGATGTCTCCTTCATTTCCCAGAGCGGCACGTACGGCATCAGCACGCTCAACCAGGGCCTGGTGGCCGGCGTGGGCTTCAGCAAGTTTGTCAGCAGCGGCAACGAGGCGGTCACGAAGTTCTCGGACTACCTCGAGTACCTCGGCGACGACCCCTCCACCCGCGTCATCATCGGCTACATCGAGAGTCTCAAGGATGCTCCCCGCTTCGTCTCCGTGGCGAAGGAAGTGTCGAAGAAGAAGCCGGTCGTCGTCATGAAGTTCGGACGCACGAGCGCCGGCACACGCGCCGCGTCATCCCATACCGGTGCGCTCGCGGGCTCACATGACGTTTACAGCGCCGCGTTTCGGCAGACCGGCGTCATCGAGGTAATGCGGACGCAGGACCTGCTGAACGTGGCGACGGCCTTCCGCACGCAACCGTTGCCCAGGGGCAGGCGCGTCGCAATAGCGGGCATCAGCGGCGGCTTCGCCGTGGCCTCAGCCGACTACTGCAACGAGCTGGGTCTGGAAGTGCCGGAGTTCAGCGCCGAGCTTCAGAACCGCATACGGCGCGATGTCAAGGTACCTCCGTTCGCCTCCGTGAGGAATCCCGTGGACATCAGCGCCGAAACGCGCCCACCTTACCTCATGAACTGCGTTGAGATGGTCATCAACGAGCCGGACATCGACGCCGTCCTGATGGGCATGTGGTCGTGGCCGCTGCCGCCGGCAGATGAGACTCTTCGCAGGCTCGAGAACATCCAGCGGACCTGCGGCAAACCTCTGCTGCTCTGCTACTACGGCAGCCGGCGCGGCGCTGAACTCGTTCAGAGCCTCACGTGGCTGCCGGTCTACGGCACGCCCGAGGAGATCTGCCAGGTCATGGCTGCGATGGCCGACTACGCCGACTTCCGCCGCAGGACGGGCACCTTCCCCGGGTAGACGGGGGCAGCGTTGACAGGCGCGAGCAGCGCGCACAGACTACGCGTCGTGGCCACAGGCAGCATGGAATCGCTTCAGCCGCTCTTTCATCCGGCATCCGTGGCCGTCGTTGGCGCGTCGGACGACGCCGCCAAGCACGGTCACAGGCTCCTGAAGAACCTCGTCGCGGGCGGGTACGAGGGTCGCATCTACCCTGTCAACCCGAACGCTCAGACGGTTCTGGGTTTCAAGAGCTACGCATCTCTCAGCGCAATCGCCGAGCGCGTCGACCTCGCCGTCATCGTGATTCCCGCAAGCATGGTCTTGGACAGCGTACGGGACGCGATAGATGCCCGCGTTCGCGCCCTCGTCGTCATCACGGCGGGCTTCGGTGAAACCGGCGAGAGCGGCAGGCAACTCCAGGCCGAGATTGCCGGGCTGTGCACACAGGCGCGCACACCGATGGTCGGCCCGAACTGCATGGGCATCTGCAACTTCCCCGCGAAGCTGACAGCCGTCTTCAATGACCTGAAGAGCGCTCCCGGCGCCGTCTCCTTCGTGTCACAGAGCGGCACGTACGGTGTGACCACGCTCAATTTCGGGGTGAAGATGGGCATTGACTTCAACACGTTCGTGAGCAGCGGCAACGAGGCGGTCACGCAGTTCACGGACTTCCTGGAGTACCTCGGCGAAGACCCGAACTCTCACGTCATCATGGGCTACATCGAGAGCCTGCGCGATGGAGAGAGATTCGCCCGGGTCGCAAGAGAAGTCACCAGGAGGAAACCGGTCGTCGTCATGAAGTTCGGCCGCACGCGCAAGGGTTCGATAGCCGCAGCTTCCCACACGGGGGCGCTCACCGGCACGCACGCCGTCTACAGCTCCGTCTTCCGGCAATGCGGCGTCATCGAGGTAACACGGACCCATGACCTTCTGAACGTGGCGCTTGCCCTCTCTCTCCAACCGCCCATGCGGAGCAATCGCGTCGCAATCATCGGCGCAAGCGGCGGGTTCGCCGTTGCGGCGACCGACTATCTGGAAGAGCATGGCATCGAGGTCCCCACCTTCAGCGATGAACTGCAGCAACAGATCCGGCGCGAGGCGGACACAAGAGCCTACGCATCGCTTCAGAACCCGATCGACCTTGCTGCGGACTTCAGGTCTGCCCCGTTGCTGAAGTGCGTGGAAATCGCACTGAAGCAGGACTGTATCGACGGCGCGATTGCGGCGTTGCCGGCCAGTCCCTTTCCACCCCTGGAGGAGACGATTCGCGGGCTGGAGCGGATGCAGACGGAGTCGGGCAAGCCGTTAGTCATCTGCTACTACGCGCGTCCGGAAGGTGTTGAGGCGATCCAGGCCATGACGCGTGTGCTCCCTGCCTATCGCACGCCGGAGGAAGTGGGTGAGGTGATGGCCCGCCTGCACCAGTACGGCGCTTATCTCGGGCGCACGCGCGCCTCACAACCATGAACGAGTGCTCAGTATGCCCGGACTTCTCTCCAGGAAGTCTGGATACGTGGCGGCACTTGACCGGCAGTCGCATCCGGCCCACAATTGCGCCGGTATCGGGCCTCTTGCGGCACGTGGCAGCACTGCGTTCCCTTCTTTCTGCGCGGCTGTACGCCTTGCAGAAGTGTGTCGTGGCTCGCCCGGCTGCGCGGTTGCGGTCCAAAGGGGGAAACCTGTCATGCATCCGTTGACTTCGATGTTCCGGCCCTCGTCCATCGCCGTCGTCGGCGCCTCCGAAGACCCCACGAAGTGGGGCTACGGCGTGTTCAACAACATCACGCGTGGAGGCTTCAAGGGGCGCGTCTATCCCGTGAATCCGAACGCCGCCACCGTGCTCGGCGCGCCGTCCTACCGCTCCATCCGGGACGTGCCGGAGCGCGTCGACCTGGCGTTCATCGTCATCCCTGCGCCGTTCGTCCTCGGCGCCGTCAAGGACGCCATCGAGACCGGCGTCCGCAGCCTCATCGTCATCACCGCGGGATTCGGCGAGACCGGCATCGAAGGCCGGAAGCGCGAGGCGGAGGTCCGCGCAATGTGCGCCGAGGCGGGTATCCCGACGGCCGGTCCGAACTGCATGGGCATCTGCAGCTTCCCGGTCAGTCTGGTAGCGACGATGGAGCCGCTGAAGAGCGAGCCGGGGCACCTCTCGTTCATCTCTCAGAGCGGTACGTACGGCGTCACCACGCTCAACTACGGCCTGCACCTGCACCTCCCCTTCAACGCGTTCGTGAGCAGCGGCAACGAAGCGGTCACCAAGTTCGCCGACTACCTGGAGTACTTCGGACAGGATGACGACACACGCGTCATCATGGGCTACATCGAGAGCCTGCGCGACGCGCAGAAGTTCATCCGCGTGGCGAAGGACGTCGCCTCGAAGAAGCCGGTCGTCGTCATGAAGTTCGGACGCACCGACGACGGCAGCCGCGCGGCGGCGTCGCACACGGGCGCCCTGGCGGGCTCGAACGCAGTCTACGACGCCATGTTCAAGCAGTGCGGGGTCATCCAGGTCACGCGGACGCATGACCTGCTGAACGTAGCTATGGCGTTCGACATGCAGCCTCCGCTGCGCGGCAACCGCATCGCCATCATCGGCCCCAGCGGGGGCTTCGGCGTCGCGACAACGGACTTCCTGGCTGAACACGGGCTCAAGGTCCCGGAGATCGACTTCATGCTCCAGCGCAAGCTGCGCGAGGAGGCCGACGCACTGCCGTTCGCGTCCCTCCGGAACCCCATCGACCTCGCCGCCGACCTGCGCGTCGACCCGCTGCTGAAGTGCACGGAGACGATGCTGAACCTCGACACCATCGACGGCGCCATCATCGGGCTGCACTCCCGGCCCTTTCCACCGGAAGAGCGGCTGCTGCGCCGCCTCGAAGAGATACAGCACGACACCGGCAAGCCGGTGTGCATCTGCTACTTCTCCCGGCCGGAGGGCATGGACGTGGTCCAGTCGATGACGCGCATCATCCCGGTGTACCGCAGCGCGGAGGACGTGGGACAGGTGATGACGTGCCTGTGGCAGTACGGCAAGCGCCTCAACAGGCTGCTCGAAAGCTGACCGAGTCCACGCGGCCGCTACTGCACGGCCCACGTCAGGATGAGCCGCGCGTCATCGGCGGTCACTTTGCCATCGCGGTCGACATCGAGCGACAGGTCAACCGCCATCGCGCCCTGGGACATCTTCAGCGCCTTGAGCGAATCGAGCGCGGTGGCCGCGTCCGGCGTGAGCGCCGGCGGCACGCCCGCCGGCACGGCGTTGCCGACGGTAAACGTTACAGAGTCTGAGGCAAAGCTCGTGTTGGTCCAGGCCTCGACAACCAAGATCCAACTGCCCAGCAGTTCGGTCCCTGCCACTGTCGGCGTCATCGTCATAGGCTTGCCTGCCTGAAGCGGGCCTTGATAGGCCAACTCGGCCTGCTTTCCGGCAGCAGCGTAGGTAATTGAGGCGAGGCAGTCGTGGCTCGCCTGTACGTAGACGACAATCTGGTCATTGACGCCGAACGAACCGCCCGAGGCGTTCTGCCCGTTCCCACCCTTGTTCGTCCACACGTCAACTGTGAACCCGCCCTGCGCCGCCACGGGCGAGACGAGCAGCACGGCGCACAGCAGGCAGGCGGCCAGGGGCATTGCGATTCGGCGCCACATCCGGCAACTCTTCAGACCCGGCATCTGCTTTCTCCCATTATCCGAACACGATTGCCAGCCCAACGGCGGAAAGGTCGCTCAGGTTCACCTTCCCCGGCGACGTGGTCGCTGATACCTGAGCCAGCGTGTCGGCGCGGTGTGCCTGCACCGCGCCTATCGTCACTGCCGACTGCCCGGACGTTGCCGCTCCCGCGGCTCGTCTGAAGGTGAGATAGGCGATCGACCAACTGCCGTTCAGGCCGCTCGCCGTCACGACGCCGAGCACCGCGTGTCCCGGACTGGTGCTGTACTCGAACAGCGTACCGGACGGCAGGCCGGCGGCCTGAACATGTGTGAGTTGCAGCGCAGCAGGGTCGAACGCGACGTCGATGAGCAGGCTGCCCACGTTCGGGGCCGAGCGCAGGTCGACCGATATCGTTGTCTCGGTCGCCGTCGCGGGAGGTACCGGCGTCGTGGGTGAGGTGGTCGGCCGGGTGGGCATCACCGGTGTTGTCGGCGTAGTCGGCGCCGGTGTGTCATCACCACTCTGGAACAGTCCGGGCAACCCCGGCAAGCTCGGCAGGTTGATGCCCCCTGCGCCGCCGGACATGGCCGAGATGAACAGGATGACGACGGCTATGCCGCCGACGACCACGAGGCCGAGGCTGCCGAGAAGCAGCCACCTGGGCGTGACCGCCGACGCGCTGGCAATACCTCCTCGGAGGCCTCCGCCGGAGCCGGCCGCAGGCTGCTCGAGCGGCTCGACAGGCGGACGCCCCACGGTCCGCTGCACGGGCGCAGCCCCGGCCGCCGGCCGCGACGTGGGCCTCACATCCGACTCGGTCTCCGCTTCAAGCAGCGCCGCGAGCGACGCATCGAGCCGCGAGAGGGATGCCATGCGCCTGTCCAGGCCGGCGCTGGCGCTCTTGAACTGCGCGAGGGTGTACTCTCCCACCTTGTGACGGACTTCGAGCGCTCCCAACTCCTTGCGAAGCCCATCCAGCTCCAGCGCCGTCTGAACCTGGCGATCGCTGACGAGCGCCTTGATGCGCTCTACTTCGGCGTCGGCGGCATCGAGCCGCTCCGCATACTCACGCGCCAGAGCGTCGCGATGCTCCGGAGCGATCGACTCGTCCGTGCTGAGTTGCTCGGCGGAGGCGACGAGACGCCGCGCTTCATCTCGCTCGTGAAGAGCCCGGGTCAGTTGACCGGTGAGATCCTCGGACGACGCCATTGGCACCCTCTTGCCGTACTTGCAGGAACCACCCCGCTCCTCCACGGCACGGACTCAAGATACTAGTCCGCCTGGCAGAATGCAACGGCTTTGTCCTGCCGCCCCGCGGCGCCCGGCATCGCTTGACAAAAGGAGACCGTCGCGTACCATGGAGTTGCCGGGCAGAGAGGCGGGGTCTGCCGGCAGCGAGGCACGTCATGACGTTTCTGACGGTGCTCTACAAGATAGTCGGCTTCGTCTCGGTTCCCCTGCTGGTGGTCTCCACGCTCATGATGGTGCGGAGCATCCGGCGCTCGCAGAGGATAACGTCCGGAAGCCTCCTCTTCCAGCTCGCCTTCAGCCCGGGCTTTCTCGTCCTGTACAGCCTGCTCCTCGGCGTGCAGGTGGCCGTCAAGTGGGCGGTTCCTCTGCTGATGCTTGGCATCGGGCTGGGCAGTGTCTGGGCGCAGAGCACCAGCCTCAGCCTGCGGGGCGGAAGCGTTTACGGCTCGAGGTCGGTCTGGTACCTCATGCTCTGGTGCGCGTCGTACGCGGTCACGGAGTTGCTTGCGCTGTTCGGCACCGACGGCGCCGTCGCCGGCGGGCTGGCCACGATGATCTTCTCGACCGGCTCAGCAATAGGCATGAACGGGAATCTGCTGCTGCGACGCTCGTGGCTCCTCTCGGCTGTACGAGGCGCGGCCGCGCCACAGGAGACAAGGTAGATGAGCCGGCAGGCAGCCACGGGACGGGGTCGGCGCGCGCTGCGATTCGTGCTTCTTGCCGCGTCGTTCGGCCTGCTGCTGCTGTGCATGGGATGCCATCCGCTGTTCGTGGATATCCTCTACGGGGACGGGTGCGGGGACCACGACGTCTGTGAATCGAAGGCCGCGCGCGCCGGCGCCGTGGCCGGAGCGGCCGCCCTCACGGGTGCCGTGCTTCAGAACAAGCGCGCCGAGCAGGACTCGTCCGGGGAAGGAGAACCCGAGCCGGACAACGCCGGCGACGGCGGCGGCAGCGTCGACTCGAGCGCCGAGCCACCGCTGGATACGCGACCCTCGCCCGACCACGTCTGGGACCCGGCTGGGAAGCAGTGGGTGCTGCCCGCCGAGAAGCAGCGCGAGCAGGAGATGAAGCGCAAGGGCTACGAGTTCGACGAGTCCTATGGCGACGGCGGGGCGTGGCGCAAGAAGGTGGACGACGTCAAGCCCGTCGAGATTCCGAGGGAGAAGGGCGACGTCACGCTGCCCGAGTACAAGCCCGGAGTCATCAGCTCGCAGGCAGAAGCCAGCTACCAGAACCTGGAGGACCGCCTCAACCAGCTCAACGAGATGGAAGAGAAGGCCATCGACGACTACAAGCGACTGAGGGAAGCGATACGCGAGGCGGAGGAGGCGGGAGACAACTGGCTCGCCGAGAAGCTGCGCAACAACATCGAGATGGCCAAGGACAACGTGGACACCATCCAAGAGGCGAAGGCCGACGTGGCGAAGAGACACGAGTACCACTCGGACGAGCAGTTCAAGAAGCGTTACGACAAGGGCTGGACGGCAGGAGCGGTGGCGAAGGAGCTGCTGCTCGACCCGTTCACCCACATGATTGCGCCGGACATGTCGGACACCGTGGACGTCATGGCGAACGCCATCGCCGCCCGCAACAGGCTCCAGTCTCAGATAGGCCGTCAGGACTCGAAGCTGTTCGGCGAGCACGATCAGGCCATGAAGGAGCTGCGCGACGTTATCAAGGCGCGGAGCGATGCCCTCGAGCGAGGCGACACCGGCGAGGCCGCCCGCCTGAAGGAGCAGGGCGATGCCATCAAGGGCAGGCTGAACGACCTGGCCAACCGGATGGATGCGGTCCAGAAGGACGTCAAGGACTGGGAACAGAAGAGCCTTAAGGCCGGCGTTGAGGCAGGCGCCGTCGCCACCGACCGAGTCGGTTCGGGACGGGGGGCCTACGAGACGGGCAAGTTCGTCGCCAAGAAGCTCGGACTGCAGTCCGAGCGACCCGAGATCAAGGCCAGGAAGCCGACCCTCGAAGACCAGGGGACGCAGGCCGAGTCGAAGGGCGGCTCAGGTGGCGACGTCAAAGCTGAGTCCAGGGGCGACGGCGGGTCTGGTTCCAGGGGAGCAGCGAAGGCGGAGTCGAAGGGCGCCGCAAAGGCCGAGGCAAAAGGCGCCGCGAAAGGCGAGGGTGGTGCGGAGGCGACAGGCTCGTCCAGAGCCGAAGGCTCCGGCGGTGGAGGCGGGACCTCCTCCGGCGAGGGTGGAACGCCCAAAGGCAAGACCTACCGGGAGGTCGTGCGCGACGTCCGCGAGACGGCGCGGCAGAGGACACACTCCGCCGAAGTCAAAGGTCAGATGGAGCGTGAGTGGCAGGAGACCGCCGCGGAGGCACGCGCCAGAGGCATCACGGTCGACGAGAGCATCCGCGGCCACCAACTCGCGGGAACGCAGCAGGATTGGATAGCGAGAGACCAGCGGCTTGGCATCAACCCGGGTTCGTCGGTGAAGGGTTGGGATGAGTTGGCCGGCATAGAGCCAAATCCGCAGGTGAAGGCCATGCTCAGGGCAGACACGAACCTCCGGAACATCGACCGCAGGATCCGTGCGTGCTGGCGCAAGGCTGACCCCGGCGTCGGGCCGGGATTCAAACCGGACTACTACGACCAGTTCGTCAAGAACATGCAGACCGCGCGCATCAGCGAAGCGGAGTACACGAACTGGCTCAAGGCCATCAATACCGGCCAGCGGTACGACGACCCGATGGGGACAGTTCATCGCTAGGGCGCCGCAACATGCCCGGCTGCCGGTCGGATGCTCCGCCGGCATGCGTCGGGGCCAGTCGCAGGGTCGAGCGAACGCAATACAGACCTGAGAGTCCGACGGTGGCAGCCGCAACGAACAGCGTTCTCCGCTCGTACCCCGGGGCGTATCGTACGACCGGGCGTCGCCCCGGTCTTCGTGAGGCTCCATGGTAGCTGATGAACGCGCCCTGCTTGAGGCCCTCCGCAGCCGCGAGAAGGCCGAGCGCTTTCTTCGCAACCTCGAAGGGATGCAACAACCCGACTCGGTGCCCGGCGACGCTCGCAGGGAGCTGCGGCAGGAGTACGTCGACCGAATCCTCGCCGCCGAACACGAGGTATCTCGCCTCAAGGAGCAACTCTCGTCCTATCTGCGTTCGCTTCGCGGCGAGCCGGCGCAACGCCTCCAGGCGATACTCGACGCCGAGACCCCGACCGAGCTTGAGGCCGTCCTGGGAGTCCGCCGGGGCATCCGCGTTCCACCCGTCGCCACCCGCGATGCCGTCTCGACCGCGCCAGGGTGGACGCGCCGCATTCGCGCACTTGCCATCGGCCTGGCGTGCGTCGCGGTCGTCGTCTTCGTCCTCCTGCGATGGGGACCGCCCTTGCCCGGTGGCATGACGGGTGGGGCCGATAGGGCACCTGTGACCGTGTCGCTGGAGACGGGCGACCGCGTTGCCGTAGGCGCGGGGCAGATCGGACCGGAAGGGGGCTCTCTCGTCGTCACCGGCACCGGCGGCCCGCTCGACGGCCTCGCTCTCGATGTGCCCGCCGGCTCATACAAGGAGACCGTCACCTTCGACCTTTCTTACAATCTCGTCGAGAGCTTTGACGCTCCCGAAGGTGTTGCAGTCCTCTCGCCGCTCATCCACCTCGACGCCGGCACTACCGACTACGCCGACGGGCTCATCGCTGTCACGATACCCGTCAACGTCCCAGAGGGGCAGTTCGCATCGCTCTTCGTCTACGACGAGGAGACTCGAACCTTGAAGGGGCTGCCGACCCTCGAGGAGTCAAAGGGCACCCTGACGATGCTCGGCACTCACCTGTGCCCCATCATCGCCCTTTCCGCTCCATACGAACGACTCGTGCCATCGGCGGAGAAGCTGCCGGTGAGCCTCGACAGGCTCAGCGTGACGACCCGGTTCAAGCCGGGACAGGACGGCTGGAACCTGGTCAACGCGGGGTCGGTTATCGTGCCTGCCGGCTACTGCCACGGCATGTCGCTGACCTCCCTCTACTACTTCATGGTGGAACGCGGGATCCAGGGCACACCGTTGTTCCAGAAGGAGTACGAGAACGGACTGCCGCAAGGCATGGGCACGCCGGGATTCTGGCAGGACGACCGCTGGGCCATCCAGCTCTGCTCAGTGGCCAACTCCATTGGCACTGTTGCGGAGAAGGGCACTGTCGTCGACGCGATGGCGGCACGCATCGCACGCCTGGCTCCCGGGCTGTCAGCGGCCGTTCCGGCACGGCAGTTCTACCTCACCGCTCTGGCGCTGTACGTGACGCAGGCGCCCCAGTTGCTGGGCCTCTACACCGACGAGGGCGAAGGCCATTCCGCGCTGTGCTACGGCGTAAAGGACCACACGCTCCTCATCGCCGATCCGAACTTCCCCGGCAAGACCGATGCCGCCATCGAGTTCAACAACGACAGGCTCGGTCCATACCGGTCGCCCCTGAACGTGAATCCGGAACGCGAGAATCACTACATCTCGTATGGCCGCGTCTACTACCAGGGTGACATCTCCTTCTTCAATCTGAACAAGCTGCAGAGCTGCTGGACGGACTACAAGGCAGGGACGCTCGACACGCACTTCCCCAACTACACCATCATCGTGACAGAGCTGGACGATCGCGGTGCCGAGCTCGACAGGTACACCCTGAACACCGTCGAGGGCATGGCGAGCGACACCAGGCGGTTCCTCTTCGAGTTGCAGTACCCTGCGCCCGGCTCCATCGCCCGACTCACCGTCTTCCGCTACGGCAACCCTCCGTCCATCGTCAGCCAGGACGATTCGGTTGACCTGCATCCAGTGGGCGCATCCATACTCGGCATCACTCTGGAGCAGGCTTCGGAGGTACTCGTCGCGGAGGGGGAGTCCTACCTGGGCTTCCTGGTGGAGGAGCTGACTCCGGATGGCTGGACGTGGTGCGACTTGAACTGGGTCCATGTCTCGGCTGTCGGGAATCAACCTGAGCCTGCCGCGGCGCCGACATCCTTCCCACTCGACTTCAACGAGTGCCAGCTCATTGTGGAATTCGAGTCCGGAACGCGGAATACTGCGACGGGAGAGATCTCTGCGCCGTGCTGGAAGACGCTCGGCGGAAGCTACCGGGGCGCCTTCTACGGCAACACGTTCAAGGCAACCTGGAGCGAAGAGTACGAACCGGGGAGCCGCTACCACACCGTCAATCACGGCAGCCTCACCGTGACAGTCGACCCTCTCAAGCCCGAGGTCGTCTCCTTCTTCTGGGAGGACCAGTGGGACTACACCTGCGGTGGCCTCCGCCGCTACGCTGTCGGAGGGAGCGGCATTCAGCTGGAGAGTTGGGACAGTCGCAACATGATTGCGTTCTTCGCAGGAGGGTTCTCGGGCCAGAAGCCGGTGCAGCCGCAGGTCACATGGACGGAACGGTTGCCCTCCGCCGGCTCCGACTGCTATCCGCCGTTCGCCGCCTGTGAGTTGCTCAGCATTGAGAACTACACCGTGGAGATCGGCTTCTACCTTCGTAACTCCAGCTAGCAGCCCCCTGATCTCGGCGTGCGCCGTCACCTTCCGGGCCGGCTCTTCGCTGGTACTCCTTCCGCTTGACAACCGGATGCTCCGGCGTACCATCAGGTTGTCGGTCCGCAGTGTGGTGGTGAGGAGTCATGGAGGACCAGGAACGGTCGCTGCTTGAGGCCCTGCGCGCCCGAGCTGAGGCGGAGCGGCTGCTCCGCAACCTCGACGCGCTGGACGAAAGTGACTCCGTGGCGGACAGCGCTCGCAGGGAGCTGCGGCAGGAGTACGTCGACCGCATTCTCGCCGCCGAACACGAGATAGCCGGGCTCAAGGACGAGCTCTCAGCGGAGCTGGGCTCCCTTCAAGGAGAGCGCGCGCAGCGACTCCGGGCGATCGTCGATGCCGAGACGACGCCCGAGCTCGAGGCGGCCCTCGGAATCCGCCACTCCTCCCGTCGCGCGTCGACTGCCGCCGTGCCTCCTGCTTCAACATCCGTCGCCCGCCCGCGGAGTCGCGTGCGGTCCGCTATCGTTGGGCTCGCCGCTGTGGGCATCATAGCCGTCGTCCTGCTGCGATGGGGGCTGCCGGCGCTGGAAAGCGTTCGTGGGGTGCCGACCGGAGGTCCCGAGGAGACCACGGTCCACATCTCGCTCCAGATGGGCGACCGCATCACCATCGGCTCCGGGCAGGTGAGCGCTGACGGCGGCACTCTAAGTGTCGGCGGCACGGGCGGACCGCTCGACGGGCTCACGCTCGACGTGCCCTCCGGAGCCTACGTGGAGCCAGCGACATTCACGCTATCGTTCGAGCCTATCGAGGGCTTCGACGCCCCTGAAGGAGTGGATATTCTCACGCCCCTCATCCACCTGGACGCGAGCACCGCCGACCATGCCGGCGACCTCATCGCCCTGACCATCCCCGTCGATGTCCCGGAAGGACAGTTCGCCTCGCTCTTTGTCTACGACGGGGTGACGCGGACACTGAAAGGGCTGCCAACGCTCGAGGAATCGGACGGAACGCTCACTATGCTCGGCACGCACTTCTGCCCCATCGTTGCGCTCTCCGCCCCGTACGAACGGCTCGTTCCATCCCCTGAGAAGATGCCCGCGAACCTCGATGATCTCAAGGTGCCGACAGGTTTCCGCCCGAACAGAGACACGTGGAACCTGGCCAATGCCGGCTCGGTTGTCGCTTCAGGCGGTTACTGCCGCGGCATGTCGCTGACCTCGCTGTACCACTACATGGTCGAAGGGGGAGCCGAAGGCTCGCCGCTGTTCCGGAAAGAGTATGACAACGGCCTGCCGGAAGGCATGAGTACTCCCGGGTTCTGGCAGGACGACCGTTTCGCCATCCAGCTCTGTTCCCTTGCCAGCACCCTCGGGACCACGAGAGAAGCCGGCAACGTGGAGACCGCCATGGCCGCGCGCATCGATAGGCTCTCTCCCGAGCGGAGACTGACCAACGAGCAACGCCAGTTCTACATGACCGCCCTCGCACTGTACGTGACCGGAGCGCCGCAACTCCTGGGCGTGCACACCGGCTCGGGTGACAGCGGCCACTCGCTCCTGTGCTACGGCGTGGACGGCCATACCCTGTTCATCGCCGACCCGAACTACCCCGGCAAGGGTGACATCAGGATTGAGTACAAGGACGGCGTGCTCGGTCCGTACCTCTCAGCTCAGAACGCGAAGGACATCGCCGCAGGGAAGTACCTGACCTATGACCGCATCTACTACGAGGGCGACATCTCCTTCTTCAACCTCCCGAAGCTGGAGCGCTACTGGACCGACTACGAGGCAGGCGGCCTCGACTCGCTCTTCCCCCGGTACGTCGTCAAGGTCACGGAGCTCGATGAGACCGGCGCTGCCGTGAGAAGCTACTCGTTGGATGCGCTCGCGGGCATCGAGACCGATGCCGCCCGAGTGCGGTTCGACCTCGACTCAGGGACCGAATTCCGTCTCACTCTTTACCGCTACGGCAACCCTCCCTCCGCAATCAGCGGAAACGTGGTCGAGTTCGGAAAGGGTGACTCCTACCTCGGCTTCCTCGTCGAGCAGAAGACGAAGTACGGCTGGGAGTGGGCGGACTTCAACTGGGTGCGGGTCTTGGCGAGTGGAGAGCAGCCTTCAACGCCGGCGTCAGGGCAGCTCAGTTACAACTACTGTGCGCTGTCCGTCGAGTTCGATGCCCTCCTCAGGGACACCTACACGGGAGAGGTGCGGGAGAAGCACGGCGAGCGCATCGGTTGTTCTCTGTTCGGGACGTTCTCCGGTAACACATTCACGGGACGCGTCGACGAAGTGCTGCCAGCCGCCTTTCCTCGCGATGTCGGCGCCTTCAAGGCCCGACTGAGCGTGACACTCGACAGAGACCTTGACGAGGTCGCCTCTTTCAGCTTTGAAGAGGAGTGGAGCTACACGTGCGGCGGCATCCTGCGCTACACTGGGACCGGCTCGGGCGCGAAGCGCTACATGGGAGGTGTCGGCATGTACGGGCTGTACCTCAGCGGCGACGAGTCAGAGGGCATGCCGCGACCCGCCATCACGTGGCTCGAGCGTGAACCGGCCCAAGGTCCGGAGTGCGGTTCCGGGTACCGTACGTACGAACTCGTGAGCGCCGAGAACTTCAGCGTGCTCGTCCAGTTCATGGAGCGGGAAGAGTAGCTGCCGCTCCGTCCCGCACCGCACTCTGATGGTCGGCATCCCGTCAATTCCCTTGTCGCGCGGGGTATAATCGGTTCAGTTCCCTTCCTCGTTGCTGCGCACGATGGGCACCGTGAGATTCGTTCACTGCGCCGACCTGCACCTCGACACCCCGTTCAGGGGCCTCTCCGACGTCGCTCCCGAAGTCGGCCAGGCCCTGAACAAGGCGACGTTCCAGTCGTGGGACAACATCGTCGACCTCGCCATTCGCGAGCAGGTCGACTTCATCGTCATCGCGGGAGACGTGTACGACAGCTCTGACCGCACGCTGCGGGCGCAGTTCCGGTTCCGCGATGGCCTCAAGCGGCTCGCCGAGCGCGGCATCCCCTCGTTCGTCGCCTTCGGCAACCACGACCCGCTGAGCGGCTGGAGCAACACGCTGGACTGGCCCGAGTCCGTTCACGCGTTCGGAGCAGGGGCGGTTGACAGTTGTCCAGTTATTCGTGACGGGTTGGCTGTCGCCACCGTGCACGGTATCAGCTATCCGAAAGAGGCCGTTACGGAGAACCTGTCGCGCCGGTTCGACAGACCGGAGACGTCACTCCCGTCCGTTGCTGTCCTGCACGCGAACGTCGGCGGAGACACGGCCCACCTGCCCTACGCTCCCACAACGGTGGAGGAGCTGTCATCGAGGGGCTTCACCTACTGGGCGCTCGGCCACGTGCACGCGCACCGCATCCTCAGGGCGGACGCGCCGGTCATCGTCTACCCCGGCTGCTCGCAGAGCCGTCAGCCGAACGAGACCGGAGCGAAGGGCTGCTGCCTCGTCACTCTCGCCGACGGCATGCTGCCTGAGGTGCGTTTCGTTCCTACCGATGTCGTGCGGTTCCATCAGGGTGCAGTCGACGTCTCCAGGTGCGACTCAATCGATGCGGCGCGGCGGGCGGTCATCGCGAATTGCCGCTCCGCGGCGGATGAGGCGGACGGACGGCCGCTCGTGGCGCGGCTGTCGCTCACCGGCCGCACTGACGTGCACCGTCAGCTTGCCCGGGCTGGAGCCGTGCCGGAGCTGGCGGCAGACCTCCGCGAGGAGTTGCTGACCCTCGAACCGTGGATCTGGCTCGAGCGCCTCGCCCTCGATACCCGTGGCGCCTATGACCTCGATGTGCAGAGGCAACGACAGGACTTCGTCGGAGACATCATCTCCATCTACGACGGACTTCTGGCCCGCGGCCCGGCTGAGCTCGAGCAGCTTCGGGAGGAGATAGAGTCGGATCTCTCCTCGTGGGGCGGCCGGCGCTACCTCGAGCCACTGCCGCCCGGCGCCGTCCGGGAACTCGCGGAGGAGGCGATGCGCCAGACGCTCGACCTCGTGATTGCGGAAGACTGACATGCGGCTCAGGGAGATACAGGTCTGGGGCTTCGGCACGTTTGCGGACACGCGCGTGCGCGGATTTGCGTCCGGGCTCAACGTCCTTCACGGCCCCAACGAGTTCGGGAAGACCACGCTGCTCGAGTTCGTCCGGCGCGTGCTCTTCGGCTTCCCCGCGAAGCGCGGCGACATCAACCTGTATCCGAACATCCGCGGCGGACGGTACGGCGGCCAACTCGTCTGCGAGATGCGGGACGGGCGCATGCTGACGGTCTCGAGGACCACCGGCAAGAGCGGCGGCGCGCTTTCGGTCGAAGACGAGCACGGCGCTGCTCTGGCTCAGGACGCGTTCTACGCCGCACTCGGAAACGCATCGTCGGACCTGTACCAGAACCTGTTCTCGGTCGGGCTCACGCAGCTCTACGACGACAATCCTCTGACGCTCCCCGAGGTGAAAGACCGGCTCTACGGCGCAGGTCTCGGCCTGGGAGAGGTGTCTGTCACGAAGCTCAAGGAGACGTTCTCCGATGCCGCTGAGAAGCTGTTCCGGCCCCGCGGCAGCACCCAGCGGATGAACGTGATTGCCGGCAACCTCAGCCAGTTGGAGCGGAAGATCCGGGAGAGGGCGGCACAGCTGGCACGGTACGACGAGTCTGCCCGCGAGCGGGAGCGGCTCGCAGCGGAGAGCGAGCGGCTGCGGCAGCAGCAGAGGGAACTCCAGGCGGGCCAGCGCACCCTCGCCAGCCGGAAGAGCCTCTATCCGACCTTCGCCGGCCTTCGCGCCGCGGAGCAGGAACTGGCCGACCTCGGCGTCGTGCCCGACATACCGGACGAAACCATGCAGGACCTGGCGCAACGGCGGCAGTCCGTCGCCTCGCTCGAAGAGAGGCTGAAGGAGACTCAGGTGCGGCTCGGCGCGAAGCAGGCCGAGTCAGCTTCGCTCGCCTTTGACCCGGCGCTACTGCAACACGAGAAGGAAATCAAGGCTCTGTCGCGCAGCTTGGCGCAGTACCGCGATGCCCGACGGGACCTCCCCCTCCTCTCTCGAGACCAGGATGAGGCAATGGCGCAGGTCCAGCGCAGCATCGGAGCGCTCGGCACAGGGTGGACCGATGAGCGCGTGAGGTCGTTCAATCTCACTGCTGAGCAGGGCGATGCTCTGCACCGGCGCCAGGATGCCCTCCAGGCACGCGAAAGGGCCGCTCAGAAGGCCGTGGACCGGCTGGATGATTACAGGGTCCAGACCCGCGCGTCCCGCGCCAGGCCGGGCCTTCCGACGCTCTACCGCGCCGTGGGGCTGGCCGTTCTCGGGCTCGGCGTTGCCGGCTGTGTCTACTTCGCCCGCAACGGGCAGGCGCTTCCGGCAATCCTGTCGGGCGTCGCCTCCGCACTCGGCCTGGTCGTGGCTCTCTCCCTCGGCTCGGCGTCAGGCCCTCTGCGCGACAGGGCCGTCGAGGAGCTGGAGCAGGACCGGAAGGAGGCCGAGCGGCTGCTGGAGGAAGAGCGCTCCGCCTGGGCGGCCTTCGTGCAATCGCTCGGGTTTGCGCCGTCGCTTTCCCCTGACGCGGTCGCCGGGCAACTGCAGGCCCTGCGGGCCCTCCAGGTCAGCCTGAGGGAGGTGGATGAGAGAGGCGCCCGCATCAGCAACATGAAGAACGTGGTGGAGACAACCGGAGGTCTCTTTGCCGCAGTAGCTTCGGCGCTGGCCGAACCGGTGCCGGCGGCGGACATCGCCGCGGGCATCGAGACCATGGATGCGCGACTGGACAGCGCGCAGGACCTCAGGACCCGGAGCGAGGCCGTGCGCGGCGAGATCGAGCAGCTTGAAGGGAGAGTGGCACCCCTCAAGACCGACCTGGCGGCGGCCCGGTCAGAGTTCGAGACGCTCCTCGCCGAATACGGCGCCTCTTCGTTCGAGGAGTTCGTCACGCTCCACAGACGCTCCGCGCGGGCGCGCCAGTTGCGTTCGGACATTGCGAAGAGCCGGCTCGCCATTCAGGCCGCCGCGGGAGTAGGCGAGTCCTTCGATGCCTTCCTCGCATCCCTTGAGTCGACGAACCCGGAGGAGCTTGCCGCGCGGCTTTCCGGCATCGAAGAGGAGCTGGCCACGGTAGAGGGCAGACTCTCTGGTGTGAACCAGCGCATCGGCGGCCTGGACGCGGAGTTGAGCGAGCTTGCCTCAAGCGAGCAACTCCTCGCCTGGGAGACCGAGGCGGAGGAGCTGAGGCAGCAGCTTCGCGATGCGCACCGCGACTGGCTGCGGGCGCGCATCGGCCTTCGCGCCGTGGAGCAAGCAGTCGCCAGGTATGAGACGACGCGCCAGCCGGCGGTGATCCGCGAGGCCCAGGAGTCCTTCAGCCGCGTCACCGGAGGGCGCTTCACGACGTTGCTCAATCCCGTCGGCAGCGGCGACCTCCGCGTGAGGGACGCGTCCGGAAACGAACGAGCCGTACCTGGCGAGCTGAGTCGCGGCACTCTGGAGCAGCTCTATCTCGCTATGCGCCTCGGCCTCATCGCACAGTACGAGCAGAACGCCGAACCGCTCCCGGTCATCATGGATGACATCCTCGTCAACTTTGACGACGAGCGCGGTCCGCTGGCCGTCAGAGCGCTAGCCGAGTTCGCGAATGACCGGCAGGTCATCGTCATGACCTGCCACGACGCCACCCGCCGCCTCTACCTCGACGCCGGAGCGCGAGAGCTGGTCGTCGAGAAGAACACCACGCTACTCTAGAGTCCTGCAACGCCGGCCAACAGGCCAACAGGAAGGCCCGCCTTGCGGCGGGCCTTGTTCCAGTCCCCCATCTTCCGGGCGCCCGAGCAGTCTCAGTGCTCCGGCACTACTGCAGCATCGCCTGCGTCATCATGTTCCACTTCTCATCCATGACCGCGCTCGTCACCTCCATCGCACCAATCGAGATGACCGCCTGATGCGGCGTGACGACCTGCGCCAGCACCTGCCCCGCGCGGTTGCCGTAGCCGGCGTGAGAGCTCTCGAACTCGAAGATGAAGGTCCAGCAGTACGAGCATTCGTCTTTGCGCTTACTCACCTGCTGCAGCGTGCCCTTGATACCGTCGAACAGCCAGGTGGGCGAAGCCTCCATGTAGTCCCAGGCGACCTCGAGCGCCATCTGCTCGCTCATCTTCTGCAGGCCGACCTCGACTTCGATGGCGCCGTCCTTCGCGTCCACGTATCCTTCCCAGTACCAGCCCAGCGTAGGGCTCTTCAGCGTCGTGTTGTAGACCACGTACTCCGGGCTGACAAGCGCCCATGAGATGAGCGCCTCCCAGTCATCCGAGTAGATGCGCTTCCTCGCGGCGCCCACAACCGGCTCCCCGCTGTGTCCCGTGACGATGACGTCCTCCGACTGCCAGGCCACATCCTTCCCCGGCATACTGTCGGGATACGCCTCGCGCAGCTTGCCGAGCACAAGCTCGAAGGACTGCTCCGGGCTCAGCATCCCGTCGGGCGACGGGCTGCCTCCACTCGAGGCGCAACCTGAGGCAACGAGTGCGACTGTCATCAGCAGGGTCGCAATCGATATGAGGCGTCTCTTCATCCGGCACTCCTTCCACGGCGGCGAGCGTTGCGCACGGGGCCGCCGAAATGGTTCCATGCACCTGTACGTCCGGCGGCCGGTTGTATCACAGGCAGGCAAGCTACCACAGACATGGCAGGGCTGTCGACTGACGGCGAGTCCCGGACTCGCGCCGCGACGGCGCGCGGATGCGCTGCGAGTATATGGCATTCCGGATTCGCATCGTCTATGCTTATGTGTCACAACAGATGACCGAAGGCCAGGTCCGGGCCGTCGACTTCGCTGCGCGCTGCTA
>CAZLPP010000008.1:0-50892 GCA_964561465.1 uncultured Dehalococcoidales bacterium | reverse complement strand
AGCCGGCTGATACACGAGAGGTACACGGCGCGCCTCGAGGAGATGCGTCAGGTTGCCGGAGCGGCCTGACCTCAGATTGGGGGCTGCTGCCGGGAGGTGGGTGTTGCTGTAACGGACCAGTGCCTGAAAGGATCGCTGCAGTTCGGCATTGTGGAGAGCGGCATCGTGGCGACAAACGACTCGGATCAATTCGCCGATGCCGAAGCAGCGGCCCATTAGTCAACCCGCAAGCCAGTCTTGCCGGCGCCCCGAGTTGGGAGTGGAGTCCCTGCAAGCAGCGGTCAAGCTGTTCGAGAGGACGCGGGGCGAAGGACACGATCAATCTCCGCCAGGATGCATGGCTGTCCGACTCCCAGTGTCAAGGACCTGAGTTCCTCGGCAGCCTGCTTGCTTCTCTCCCGTTGTGAAAGAGGCCCCTTGGCATGTGCTGCTCCTCCCCGCAGTGCCTGTGCCCGACCGAGCATGGTGGCCAGCGGTTTGAGGTCGGGGGGCTTGTTCCAGCGGTAGGTTTCGCGAAGGAACTGGCCGAAGGCTTGGCACGAGTCAGTGAGCGTCCTTGAGAACAGCGGACTCGGAATCGCGAGAAGCAGGCGTTCCCAGTCGCCCAGCCCCCACCGTTCCAGATTGCCGCGTGAGTACACGCCGAAGGCCAGCGGCGAACCGCGAGTGCTGTCGAGCGGCATTCGTCCTAAGCACGGCAACTGGATGCGGCCTAGTCCTTTTGATGTCATGAACGAATCCAGGGGATGCAGGAGCCGTGCGTTCAGTGCAGCCTCGATGGCCTTCACGTAGTACACTCGGGCGTCAGCAGACTGGTGACGTTCAAGGTGTCTCTCAGCATCCGTGAGATACTCGCCTACTTGGGCATCGAAGCTCCGTACATCGGGACAGGCGGCGAGAACCGCATCCTCGATCTCGCTATCTGTGCTGCCCAGACGTCGTCTAAGATCCTCGCTGTTCTTCACCTGCCAAGACAGCAGCCTCTGCACGTCTTCTTGGATCTGTAGGATCCCCCTGTCGTGGTCTCGTTTGGTCTTGATAGAAGAGGGAACACTCTCGAAGAAGCCCAGATGTAGAGCCCAGTACAGGTCCGTTTGCGGAGTAATCTGGTGGAGTGGGATTCCAGAGTAGGCTGGCGTCCGGGCAAACATGTCGAGTGAGAGAGCGATGGCCTCAGATGGATTGTCGGTGCAGCGATAGTCGATCACAAGCGACGTGGCAGTGAAAGCTGCAAGAGAAAGGGCTTCTGAGGCATGTGTGGACGACCAGCAGCCGGCGTACGAAAGGGGATCCAGCAGCGTCGTCGGAGAGGAGAGCGGCTTCTTGTTCCAGTTGGGACTGAGGGCAAAGCGCGCCATGTAGCGGCCGAGGTCCCAGGCTGTCAGTTGAGCGGAGGTCGCTGCGCACCTGTCAGGCCGTTCAGCACTGGTGTCTGCCTCGTCACTGACTTCCAGAAGCAACGCCGCATATGCGAGTAGGTCCAGCCACGCAGGGGAAGGGAATCCGAGGCTATCGGAGGCATTGCACTCGCGGTCCCATTTCTCAATCTCGTGAGCATAGGCTTTGAGCATGGCTGCGGCAAACAGATGCGGGCCAAAACCCAGCGAGCCGGTCGCCTGCGCCGAATCGAAGAGCGGCTTCAGGACAGCACACGCGTCCTCGATCTGCACAACACTCTGTGGCACTGCCGACGAGGAGAGAAACAGGAAAACGCCATCCAGGGACTCTTGGGCAGTCGGACTTGATGCGTCCTCAACCAGCCGATTCAACGTCGCGAGAGAACCGTCGAGTTCCTCGGTCAGAACCAGGAGACAGAGGAGAGCCAGGCGCCCATACTGGAGTCGAATCCACCAATCAGGTTGATGCCGTTCCTCCGCATTTTCAAACGACTCCAAGAAGGTGACGTAGCCGCGAAGTTGGGGCAGAGTTGCGCAGAGCGCCTCGCGCTCTGCGGAGAGACGAGCCGTGCACGAGGCATCCGGACCGCAAGTTGCCTGGAACATGGTATTCGCGAAGGCTGCCAGGGATGCCAGGTGGTGCGCGGCACACGTTGATTCGCCCAGACTGGATGTGGCCTCATCCAGGTTCACTAGATGGGAACCCTCGGGCAAGCCCGTAAAGAGGTCGTAGTGGAGTTGCGAGAAGCCCTGCAAGAACTCATCCTGTTCATCCATGGCAGTGGGGGCGCTCCTGTTCCATGCGATGGTGGCAGTCTAGGACTTGGCGCGCGCGGGCGCAAGGCAGGTCACGTGCTTGGCCATCGATAATGATCGGGAAGGCAGAGACCCTTGTCTAGGAGCATCGACATGTTGACACCGTCAGTTGGCGCGGCTAGATTACACAGAGCGCCGCGCTCCCCGCTCCAGGCGCGGCTGGATGTGCGTTCGGTGTACCCCTCGGAAGGAACCCGACCGCTTCCGACTCCAGGCTTGGGCTCGGCGCACGACAGGGTGGTGGACACAGCCAGTGAGTGAGTACTCCTCGGAAGCAGACGCACGCATCGTCATCGATGGCCTTCTACGTCGTGCCGGGTGGGACCCCACCGACAAATCGCAGGTTCGCACCGAGGTCTCCATTCAGGATGTGGCCGGAATGGTTGCGGAGCCCATCGCCGGCTACGCGGACCTGACGGCAGGGGCCGTGAAGGGTGGCGACGGCGGCGTCAGCGGCCGAATTGACTACTTGTTGCTGGACCAGCGCGGCCGCGCTCTCGCCATCGTTGAGGCAAAGCGGGCTTCGATGGAGCCCTATGTCGCCCGGCACCAGGCGCTGCCCTATGCCCAACGCACTGGTGCACCGTTTGTCTTTCTCTCCAACGGCGAGGTCATCTACTTCTGGGACTACACCAGAGACGATGCCCGACTGGTCGACTCCTTCTTCTCGCAGCGGGATCTCGAACGCCTTGTCGAGATGCGGGCAACGCGGAAGCCTCTCGCGACCGTGCTGATCCCCGAATACTACGTACGGCAGGGAGAGACGCGGCGAGTACGTGGCTACCAGCGCACGGCGATGCAGAAGCTGGATGCCGGTCTCGAGCTGGGTAAGCGACGCTTCCTCATTGAACTTCCGACCGGCACGGGAAAGACCGATGTCATCTGTCTGTATCTGAAGCGGCTTCTCGATGCCGGCATTGCCGAACGCGTGTTGTTCTTGGTCGACCGCGAAGCGCTTGCCCTGCAGGCCCTGGAGGCGATGCAGCAAATCCTGCCGCATCATGGCAGCTACTGGCTGAAGTCGGGAATGGCGGCGCAGCAGAAACAGGTCACCGTCTGCCTTCTGCAGACCATGATTGGCCGTTATCAGGAGTTCACTTCGGCGCACTTCGATGTCGTCATCGCCGACGAGTCCCATCGCTCCATCTACGGTGATTGGCGACCTGCCCTGACGCACTTCGATGCCATTCACATCGGTCTCACCGCTACGCCTGCCGCCTATGTCGACCGGAACACCTTCCGGTTCTACCAGTGCCGTGATGGAGAACCGGACTTCGCCTTCACGATTCAGGACGCTATTGCCGGCGGATACCTGGTGCCCTACAGGTTTGCCAGCGGCATCACGGTGCTTCTGGCTGAAGGCGCAGAGGTCGATGACGAGACGTACGATCCGGAGGAATTCGAGCGCGTCTGGACAAACGAAGCTACGAACCGTCTCATGATGGAGGAGTTCGATCGCCTTGCACACGAGAGCTACGTGGAACTGGCGCCAGGCCAGAAGGTCGCGCCGGGGAAGGCCATCGTGTTTGCCATCAGCAAACGGCACGCAGCGCGTCTCACTGCCTGCCTCAACGGGCTTCATCCCGAGCAGATGGGGCGCTATGCCGAGTTGGTCACCAGCGATGTGCCTGATGCCGCCGAGGTCATACGGCGATTCAAGCGGGAGGACTATCCCCAGGTCGTCGTGAGCGTGGGGATGCTTGAGACCGGTTTCGACTGTCGTGAGGTGTTGCACCTGGTGATGTGCCGGCGGGTGCGCAGTCCCATCCTGTACCAGCAGATGCGCGGCCGCGGCATGCGCACTGCCGACCACATCGGGAAACAGAAGTTCGTCATCTACGACTTCTTCGGCAATCACGAGTACTTCAACGACAGTGACACCGACGTTTTCGCGGGCCTGGGCGCTGGCGCGAAGGCAGCGGCTCAGCCGAGACTGCCCAAGCCGCCGGGCCGGCTCATCGAGCTGGGCTTGGACGACGAGTGGCTTCAGGCTGTGGCGTACGTTGAAGTGGGTCCCGGTGGTGAAAGGGTCGACAAGCGAGAGTACGTGAATGCGTGGGAGAACGGCATCCGCACCTCGGTTGAAGAAGACCCGCTTCTGCAGAAGCTGCGGCGGGATGAGTTCCTGACCGAGAGCGAGCAAGAGCAACTTGTGCGCCGGCTGAACAGCCCGGAGATGTACTTCAACGAGGACAACCTCCGCCGCGCGTACCGGCGACCTGATCGCAGCCTGGTGGACTTCATCAGACTGGCTCTCGGGACTCTCAGAATCAAGCCACGAGAAGAGGAGGTCCGCGAGAACTTCAACGCATGGCTGGCTGCCAGGGCGTTCACGCTGGAGCAGGCGCGCTATCTCACGTTGCTGAAGAACCGGGGGCTCGTGCGTGGCCGGCTAACTGTGGATGACCTCTTTGAGCCGCCTCTGTCCATGGAGGTTGCTCACGTTCAAGGCGTCAAGCTCTTCGGAGAGGAAGGGCTGGTAGAGGTCATACAGGACTTGAATGAGTCTGTTCTGCAGAAGAGTGCGACTGAGGGAACATGAATCAGGAACTGCGCAGGAAGCTGGACCGCATCACGGACATCCTCTGGGCAGGGGGAGTGACCAATCCGGTCACCTACATCGAGCAGATATCGTACCTCGTCTACCTGAAGCTGCTGGATGAAGAAGAGTCGGCGCGGGAGCTTCGCGCACGGCTGAAGGGCAAGGGCGGCAACGGGAACGGCAACAGTCTGCGGTTGTACCCTGGCGACGCGGACCGCTTCCGGTGGTCGAAGTGGCGCTTCAAGAGCGGCCCCGCGCTACGCGATTTCGTGCGCGACGAGGTCTTCCCGTACATGGGGAACCTGGTGGAGACGGAGCCGCAGATCGCGGAGTACTTCCGCGATTCCGTGCTGGAGATAGTTGATCCCAATGTGTTGAAACAGGTGATCGACGAGATCGATGGCATCCACTTCAGCCAGTTGAACACGGACGTCAAAGGCGATGTCTTCGAGTACCTGCTGACGCACCTCGGGCAGGCTGCGCTGAACGGCCAGTTCCGTACCCCTCCGCAGATACGTTCGATGATGGTGGAGATGGTCGATCCCGACATCGGAGACACCATCTTCGACCCTGCCTGCGGCACCGGCGGATTCCTCATCGATGCAGTTGAGCACATCCTTGCGAAGTACTCGGGCGACGTCCGGGAAGTCGCGATCTACGGCGAGGAGTGGCTGGAGAAACGCGGCCAGACTATCGAGCAGGCGAAGGCTGTCATCCCGACCCTCCAAACGTATCGGAAGGGACCGGGAGAGAAGGTGCCGGACTGGGGAGTGCTGGAGGCGTCAATCCACGGCATCGATGTCTCGCGCCCGATGATGCGCATTGCGATGATGAACTTGGTGCTGCATGGTCTGAGGCACGCCAACGTCAAGCGTGCGAACACGCTCTCGGAGATGGGAGGATTGTCCGAAGACGACCTGGCGAGGAAGTACCGGGTCATTCTCTCCAACCCGCCGTTCGCTGGAACACTCCCGAAGGAATCGATACGCAAGGACCTGCCGACGAACTCAAAGAAGAGCGAGCTGCTCTTCCTTTCGGCAATGATGCAGGCTCTGGCGCCGGGCGGTTGGTGTGCGGTCATTGTGCCTGAGGGCCTGCTGTTTGGCTCCACGTCGGCTCATGTCCAGCTTCGTCGCAAGCTGGTTGAGGAATTCGAACTGCTTGCCGTAGTATCGCTGCCCGCAGGCATCTTCAAGCCGTACGCGGGCGTCAAGACGGGCGTGCTGGTGTTCCGGCGTCCGGTGGAATCGACCCGGAAGAAGGATGGCGCCAGGGTCTGGTTCTACGAGGTGCGTGCCGACGGCTTCGACCCGGACAGGATTCAGGGGGGAGGTCGCCCCGAGACGCCAGAACGGAATGACATTCCCGATCTCCTGACGCAGTGGGCGGCCTACAGGGCGTCTCGGTTCCACGACCCGCCGGGTGTAGAAACGGGGACAGTGTTGCCCGTTGGGAGCGGGGAACCGCGATGTTGGTGGGCTCCGGTGGACCATGTCATCGCAAATGAGTACAACCTCGCGGCTGGGCGGTACAAACCGCAGACGGTGAGAGAGGATGCGGAGGAAGATCCTGCGCGCCTCCTTCGTGAGGTCGAGGAAATCGAGCAGGATATCCTGGCAGGCTTGAAGGAATTGCAGCAGCGCCTGAAGGAGAGCGATTGATCTGGCCGAGATTGCCACTTGAAGTGGTGGCGGAGGTCTGTGGTGGGGGCACCCCTAGTCGGAGCCAGTCCGACTATTGGGGAGGCAGCATTGCCTGGATTACGCCCTCGGACCTGCCCATGCCGGGGGCCGGCATAGCAGAGATTGGGGATGCGCCTCAGCATATCACCGAAGCGAGTCTGAAGAGCTGTTCGGCTGTTCTTCTACCACCGGGGGCAGTACTGTTCTCGTCCCGCGCGACTATCGGGAAACTCGGCATCGCGTCGGTGCCATTGGCGACGAACCAAGGGTTCGTCAACTTCGTGCCGAAGAGTGGTGTGGACTCAAGGTACTTGGCGTACTGCCTTCTCCGATTCACGTCGGAGATAGAGGAGCTGGCAGGATCGACGACCTTCAGGGAAGTCAGGCGCGGTGCTCTGCGCAAGTTCACGGTGCCGGTGCCGCCTCTTTCGGAGCAGCGCCGAATTGTGGCAATCCTGGACCAGACTGACGCCCTACGCAGGAAACGCGCCGAAGCCGACGCCAAGGCTGCTCGCATACTGCCGGCGCTGTTCATCAAGATGTTCGGCGACCCGATTCAGGACAAGTCGGAATGGCCCCGGAAGACTCTGACGCAAGTATGTGTAGAGGGCGGCATCAAACCCGGACCATTTGGCTCTTCTCTGAAGAAATCGTGCTACACGGCGAGTGGACCCAGAGTCTACGGACAGGAGCAGGTGATCGCGGGCGATTTCGGAATTGGTGATTACCACATCAGCGATGAGCTGTTCGACGAGATGAATGACTATGCCGTTGAGCCGGGAGACGTCCTGCTGAGTCTGGTTGGCACGATTGGACGAGCAGTTGTCGTGCCCTCAACAGCAAACCCGGGCATCATCAATCCAAGACTGCTCCGCTTGAGACCCCGTCCGGAGTGTGTGACGCCTGAGTTCCTGTGCGATCTGCTAACCGGATCGAGCGCCTCCAGGTTCTTCAATAGCGTTGCCGGCGGATTCACAATGGGGGTTCTGAACGCCCGGGTCGTAAAGAAGCTTGAGTTCTCTGTCCCGCCACTGGGGCTGCAGGAAGACTATGTTTCACATGTGACGCAACTCCATGGACTACTTGATCTGCGAGCGCAATGTGGTGCGCAACTTGATCGCCTCTTGGAGGCGCTCCTGCAGCGAGCATTCGCCGAGCAGCTCACGGCCGGGGGGAGTGTAGGCCACACTACGGCGTTGCTCGAAGAAACGGCAGAGCAGGCGAAGGCTCCGGAGGTGAATCGACCGGCGTGAAGTTCTGCTACTTCGACGAAAGCGGAATGGGCGAGGAACCCTACCTCGTGATGGCGGGACTGGTTGCTGATGCGGCGCGGATGCACATCACGAAGGACGATTGGGCAGAACTACTCGAAACGCTCACGAGGGCCGTGGGCAGCACCGTGCGCGAATTCCATACGTGTGAGTTCTACGCGGGAAACGGCATATGGCGCGACCTGGACGGAGTGAGACGCGCACGTGTCATCGAGGCGATCCTGGCTTGGGTTGAAGGCAGAAAGCACAACTGCGTCTTCGCCGGAATCGACAAGGCTGCGTATAGCAGCCAGAGGGCCTCGGATCCACGCCTTGGCGAATGTGGTTCGGCATGGTGTCTGGCCGCACTCCACTGCGTACTCCAGGTCCAGAAGCAGCATCAATGCCTTGAAGGTTCGAAGGGCCACAGCGTCCTCGTGTTTGACCGCGAGATTACGCAGGAGCAGGATCTGACCCAGCTTGTCTTCCGGCCACCTGAGTGGCTTCACTCGTACTACCGACGCGACCGGCGGCAGCAGCCGTTCAGCAGCATTGTCGACGTTCCGTTCTTCGCGGACTCCAAGCACATCTTGCTTGCCCAGGTGGCCGACCTGTTCGCCTATGTGCTGCGAACGTGGGCCGAGCTGGTTGCCCTTCGCCGCCAAGAGCGATACTCCGGTGAGCTCGCAACGATGCACGGATGGGTCGGTCGCATCGCTGCCGTCGCCTACCCCCGATCGTCACGCTATCCCGCCCGAGGGCGCTGCTCTTGCACGCAGTTGTTGTATGACTTAGCTCCAGCGCCGCTGAGAACGCTGGGTTAGAGAGACCAGAAGCACCGGGTGAAGCCAAGACCGCGTCGCATGTGGAGTATGTCCTGCACCGTTTGAACGCTAGCAAAGGCGATGCCGTCTGACGCGGAGCTGGCGAAGTTGATGAAGGAGGATGAGGTCATGCCGACATCGAGAGGCTGCCGTAACTGGAGAGAGTTGGCTCGACGTCTCCTAGTGTGTCTCGTGTCTTTCTTGGTCGCGGGGTTCTTCATCCTCACGGATTTCGCTCGCCGCCAACGGATGCCCTACGTTGATCTGAGTCAGCAGTGGCCCAGGGCGTACGGCATCGCAGCGGCGCACAGCTGGCATCTCGGGGTATTGCTCCTTGTGATTGCCGTGATTGGCTTGGCAGCTTGGGTTTGGCTCGAGGTGGTCGGATGGAAACGCGCCGGTCAGGAATCCGATTTCGTTCGACGTATCGACGATGCGGTGGCAAGGTTCGAAGCGACTGCATCACGGCTTCATACCGATACAGGTGCAGGGAGCGCAGGCGGGAGCCAAGATGTTGCACGAGACACCGTGTACTCCGAGATGTACGCGGAAATGCGGCGTTTTCGGGACTACGAACTGTCGTCGGCGTCATGGTATACGGCGATGCTTTTGGCACTCCTCGGAGGCCTGTTTCTGTACTCCACCACCGAAGAGCCTGCGTTGACGGTGGATCTCGTCAAGACGATTGCCATTCTGCTAGCGGCTGTACTGTGTGCGGCGGGATGGTTCGCCGTTGGCTACTCATGGGCAAGATACAGAGAGTTGCGGGACTACACGACGGCGCAGCTCGAACCCGGTTGGCACCGTTTCACACCCAAGTCACATGATTGGACACCGCGGCACTCGATATACGTCAGCCAGGGTATCTTGGCAGTGGCGGTGGTCATTTTGGCCTGTCACCTGTGAGTCGGAGTGTGTCTCATGATTGGCTCTGACTTCCGGCGGCGGCGCTGGAGTTGCAGTGGCCAACTACTCTGCCCCACTTTGGCGACACGCAGGTGAGCTCGCGGTCAAAGTCCCTGTCGTATGAATTGGCTCTCACGGCGAATGCGGGGACACCATACTGATATCGTACGTGATCGCGTCAGCCGCGGGCGGCCTGCAAAGGACGCGGGGACACCGCTTCCGGCTGGTTGATCTTTGGTCCTCCGGCGTACTCGAGGACCTTCCTCAGGCATAATATGCCGGCATGAGTGCGGAGGCGAGTGGCGGCAGGCCCGTCGTGGCCGTCGTAGAGTACGAGCGGGAGGCCGGCAGTCTCCACGCCGCCGTCTCCGCGTGTGACGGGTTCCGTGGGCTGAAGACCACGGACCACGTACTCATCAAACCGAACATCCCCTGGGCCAGTCCCTTCTCGTGGAAGGCCCCGCCGTACGGCTTCGCGACCACGGCACGCGTTGTGGAGGAGACCGTTCGCGCGCTGAAGGACCATGGCTGCCATCGCCTCGCCATCGGCGAGGGCAGCATCGTGAACCGCGCGCTCGGCGCCGACACCTCCACTGCGTTTCGCTGGACGGGCATGGACCGGGTCGCCCGTCGCTACGGCGTAGAGCTGGTCGACCTCAATGAGGGGCTGTTCGACCGAATCGACCTCGACGACACTGCTGTCTCGGTTGCCTCCCGCGTCATGGAGTCGGACTTCCTGGTGGACCTTCCGGTGCTGAAGACCCACCACCAGGCGACCGTCTCCCTGGGACTGAAGAACCTCAAGGGCTGCCTCTCGCAGGAGTCCCGCCGGGTCTTCCACCGCGGCGGGCTCGACCGACTCATCGGGCTGCTTGGCGCGAGACTCAAGCCGGGACTGACCATCATCGACGGCATCTACGGACTGGAGCGCGGTCCCGAGTTCCTCGGCAGGGCGCGGCGGCTGGACCGGCTCATCGCGAGCCGCGACGTGCTCGCTGCTGACGTGGCCGGCTGCGGCATCATGGGCGTCCCCCCGGAGGGCGTCGGCCACCTGAGGGAGTACGCGGCGCTCACTGGAGGCTCGCTCAAGCTGGAGGACATCGATGTCCGGGGCCGGGAAGCCATGGAGGGCATACGCCCGTTCAAGCGGGGCCCCGCCTTCGACGGTCTGTTCCAGCGGACCGGCGTCTCCGGCCTCACGGTCCGCCCGCCGGGCGTCGAGACGTGCTCGGGCTGCACGCTGGCGATGTGGTCGGCGCTGGTTGCCTTCTGCAGCGACCACCGAAACGCGAAGCTCGACGGTGTGGAGCTTTGCTGCGGCCCGTCGGCACGGCCGACCGCCGAGGCCCGCGCGGTGCTGCTCCTGGGCGACTGCGCCATGCGCGCCAGCCCGGCGGGGGAGAACCGCGTGGCAGTCGCCGGCTGTCCGCCGTCCGTCCGGGATGCGTACGTGAAGCTGAGCTTCAGGACGCTGGGTCGCGCCCGGGGCCTTGCCTCACTCGGTGCACGAGGGCTCCGTCTGGCGGGAAGCGCGCTCAGCGTGGCCCGTGAGGACTTCGCAGGGTACCCGCACTACGACCCTGTGGAGTTCGATCGGGACGATTTCAGGTAACCGCTCGTGCTGCAGCCTCGCCGTGGGGACTGGTCCTGCTTCACAGCCCGTCGAAGTAGCGGTCGGGGAACGTCACTGTTATCAGGGACGGATCGTCGCTCTCGTTGTGGTCCATGAGCAGCCGGGTCGGGACCGAGAGTTCGACCGTCTCCTCGTCCTCGGGTATGTCTGGGGGTTCACGCAGCCACGACTCGGGGAAGGTGATCGTGACGGTGTCGTCGTCCGGCTCGGCGTCGTTCTCCAGCAGCCACTCGAGGGAGAACGTGATGCGGGTCATCTCGGATTCGCGCACGGGCGTAGCCGGGGGCGGGTTGGGATTCCCCGGTATCGGAGTGGTAGGCCCGGTCAGCCGGTCTTTGTAGGGACCTCCGGATACCTGGATCGTCCGCACGCTGTCGGACGGATTCAGGTGCAGCAGGAACTCCCGGACCTCTCCCGGCTCGATGTCAAACGTGATAGAACCGTAGACGCCGTTGCTGTCGAGCGTTTCCGCCACCCACACGCCGTTCTCATCGTAGCCGCGGGCGAACATGGCAATCTCGAGCGCCTTCTGGTCACGGTTCACGACGTGCCCCGCCACGACCAGACAGGCATCTCCGGCCTTGAGGTCGACTCCGGGGTACATGAAGCGCGTCCCGTACTCCTTCCCACAACTGCGGATGCTCGCGACGGCATCCACCAGCATGATGTCCGTTGGCTGCTGCCAGTAATCGGTCAGATAGCTGCCCGCCTCAGGCCGCACGAGTATGTCGCTCCGAACAGCGGGAGCCGTCGCGTCGGCGGAACAGCCCGTCGACAACAATGCCACCACGAGGATAATCAGAGCAGTGCTCTTCACCGCAACCCCTCCTTCCCTGGACGTCCTGCTCTTCTCATGCCCTCCTCAGCCCACTCACGGCGCTACAGCCCGTCGAAGTAGTAGTCGGGGAACGTGACCGTTATCACGGACGGGTCGTCGCTCTCGTTATGGTCCATGAGCAGCCGGCTCGGGACCGAGAGTTCGACCGTCTCCTCGTCCTCGGGTATCTCCGGCGGTTCACGCAGCCACGACTCGGGGAAGGTGATGGTGACAGTGTCGTCGTCCGGCTCGGCGTCGTTCTCCAGCAGCCACTCGAGGGAGAACGTGATGCGGGTCATCTCGGATTCGGCCACGGGCTTGCTCGGTACGAAATCCGGTTCTTCGTATACGCTTCCGTAGATGCGTATCGTGCGCAGCCTATCGGACGGGTTCATGTGCAGCACGAACTCGCCGATCTCCCCGGGGTCGACGTCCATGCCCAACACACCCGGTATCCGGTCGCTATCGAGCGTCCCGGACACGATGTTTTCGTTCTCATCGTAGCCGACGGCACGGATCGTTATCTCCTCCGCTTCCTCGTGCTGGTTCTCGATGCGGCCCCTCACCAGCAGGCACGGGTCCCCGATGTGGAGACTGTCCCCGGACCGCATCGTCCCGTACGGCCGCCGGCAGAGACCGACGCTCACCTCGGCTTCAATGAGCTTGACCGGGGACTCCTCTCCATTGCCCCTGTCGAGGTAGCTGCCCGCCGCCGGCTCGATCTCCACTCCGATCAGCGGCACTGGCGCTGGCGGGTTCGCCAGGATCTCGTAGCAGGCCTGTACGGTCGCGGTGAACGTCAGTTCTCCCGGCTCGATGATGGGCGGCGCGGGTACCGTGGTTCCGGCTATCACCGCCGGATAGTCCAGCTCCATCGCTCTGCCCGTGGCTGCGATTGGGCCGCCGTCGCTGATGAAGATGGGCTTGCCCAGCATGACCCCGGCGCGCTCGGCCAGGAAGACGGCATTCCACTCGGCGTCCTCCATGGCCCGTATCAGGACGTCCTCCGAGAAGTCATCGGGACTGTACGGCTCGAAGCGGACGCCGTAGATGCGGATGCGGTCGCCGGCGGCCTCGACAAGGGCTGCGATGACCTCGCCGGCCTCCTCCCCATCACCGGCCTCCGCCTCCATGCGAGTCGAGACCTCGTACCCGGTCACGACCTCCTCTCCGGAGTCTTCGTTCCAGCGCGTCAACTCACGGATGCTGTAGTCGGTCGTCCTCACCACGTCCTCGTCCACGTCGATGTCCTCAAGAGTCTCCATCACGCGCTCCAGCGTCTCGACGGATTGCTCCTGCGCCTGCTCAACGCTTGCGGCTCGGACCTCCACGCCGAAGCTTATGACGGCGAGATCGGGCCTCATCCGCATCTCTCCGATGCCGGTGACCCACAGCCCTCTCTGCTGCGCGTCCGGCATGGCGGCGGGATGCTCCACGACGACCGTCGGCGTGCTGGCGCACCCCGCCGCTGGCAACAGCACCGCGGCCAGAACCAGGGCCATGGCCATGACCCTCCCGCGTTTCCTGTCCATCCCCGTTTCCTCCTCCGGTCGCACCGCATCAGGGGAGCGCGGGGCGACTCCTTCGTGGTTGCTTCGCTATGGCACTGGATAGGAACTCGTGCTCGCGTAGAGCCGTATCCGCCTGACGTCTTCCGACAGCTCCATCTGGATTGCGAACGGGCCGGTGTGGCCGCAGTCGATTTCCACGTCGAGCACGCCGGCAATCGGGCGGCCATCGACCACCCCGAACGCCACCTCTCCCGCTGCATCGTAGGCCCAGGCTATGCCGATTACGTACCGGTTCTCCGGGTGCAGGTTCGTGAGCTGGCCGCTGACCTCCATGCAGGGAGTTCCTTCCTCGTAGCCGTGGAGGTGAGGGCCGAAAACGCCGGGGCCGAGTGTCACGTCTTCCAGGACGACGTGACCCGCATCGAAGAGCATCTCGACCGGTTTCGGGTCCACCGGCACCTGCGATATGGTCGCCGACGCCGAGAGGTCCGTGCTCCGGCAGGCGCCTACAATGGGCCGCCAGTCGACCCACTCTGGGACGGCGTCACAGGCCTGCGCGAAGACGCGGATGACAGCCACTCCCTCCGGCCGGTTCAGGCGCATGGCGAAGGCGCTCTCGCGGTTGCAGTCTATCTCCAGCAGGATGGCGCCGGTGGTGAGACCCCGATCAATCGTCCAGGCGACCGCCTCTCCGGCTGCGTCGTATCCGAGGGCGAACATCGTCACGAAAGGGCTGTCTTCGTATCCGTTTCTGACGTGCCCTGTGAGCACGAAGCACGGCTCGCCGGTCTCATGCCCGGCTAGAGGCTCCAGGAGGACGTCCTCGTACACGGTCACGTCGGTGAGGTCGACGGGGCACTGATGGAAGAGTGCGTTGCCGGGCGCCGGCTCGATGACTATCCCTGTGAGGGTGGGTGTGTCCGTTGTGTTGCGACAGCCGCCCGTGCAGAGCAGGGCGAGAGCAACCAGAACCAGCGTGATGGTTCTCATCATCCCGCCATCCCGAAGCGCCTGAGACCCGTCAGGCCGCTTATGGCCCCGCGGCAGCGGTGGGGAGCGCCGCAGAACCAGCCCAATGGTCGCACGCGACCGTGGGGTCTGTCAAAGCTACCTTCGTCCGGGAGTCGGCCTGGACTGGAGATGCAGGGCTCGCGCGATACCCGCGAGACGCAGGGCAGGGAACGAGGACACCCACAGCCGGGGGTGCCCACTCACTGCCGACGGGGGGCCGAATGTGCCAGGAGAGCGCCGGCCATGTCACGCAGCAGTGGTGGTGCATGCAGGGAAGTGTTCGTGGACGTATATCACGAACTTGGGGTCGTACGAGTCTCCGTTTCCGGGATCGTCGAACCACGCCCTGTGGAGACGGTTTTCGTCGGCTATCTGGGACTCCCAGGCCCTGCGCAGCCAGCGGCTCCTGCGACACCTGTCGTACACCGTCTCGCAGATATCCCAGGCCATCTCGGCATAGCATTCGTAGGCCTCCAGATCCGGCCCGCTGAAGGCGCTCTTGTAGTTGCAGGTGCGGCTGTCGTTCCGGAAGCCCGGGTGCTCCATTCCGATTCTCAGCATCTCCAGTGTCAGCTCGTCGAGGCTGGAATACGCTGCGTTCACTTCCGTCTGCCACCATGTTATGCCCGAGACGACGATGGCCACGACTGATAGGACAAGCGCTGCTTCCTCCATTTCTCCCCCTTGTCGGTCGCGTCAACAGATAGCCGAATTGCTGGTGTCGCACGCGCCTCTGCGAGCGAGACTCCTGTGTGGCTGCGCGCCCGGGAGCCCTTCTCGCGTCATGGCGGAATGTGTCGCTGCTTCCGTCGCCGTGGATGCCGTGCGGGGAGCAGGCATCCTGCGGTGAATCGTTGCACCGGCGACTGCCGGCAGTCAATAGAGGGTGGCAGGAGTGGCCGCAGACAGACATCCGTCAGATACGCGCGGTGCTGTCCGCCCTACGCCTTCTCGTATGGCGCGGGCTGCACCTGCGCGGCGCCTGACGATTCGCGGCAGATGTATGGATCTGGACCGCCTACTCGGTGCTGATGACCTGGACCGGGCAGGAGGTCGCTGCCTCGCTCGCGCAGCTCGCAAGTGAGTCAGGCACTTCGCCGCTGTCCGGCGCGCCCTTGCGATACTGCTCGACGATGCACGCCTTACCATCGTCATCGAGCACGTAGACGTCGTCACAGACGTGCGTACAGGTGCCGCAGCCGATGCAGCCGTCCTGGTCTATCTTGACCTTCATACCTGCTGTCCTTTCTGTAGGTTGAGTCGAGCGAAGTGTACCATCCGCATGGGCTCACGCCGCTTCTCTCGCGTCCACGGCCGCGATGGGCGATAATTGACCCGGCGTGCGGCGTGCGGCGGACGGCGGGAGGCAGGTAACCCGTTCGAGCGAACCCGTCCGGCGCGAACTGCCGACCGCCTGACAACGGGCTGTTCGGGGGCGGATGGGTATCCGAAGAGAGACGTGAGCAGCATGACTGCAGTCGGACGAAGAGCTGCACTGGCCATACTCCTGGCCACCCTCGTGTTGTCGTCGGCCACGTGTGGCCCCTCCATGCACCAGCCACCGGCCGCTCCCGTGGTCCTGGCTGACGGGGCGGGCGCTGTCCGTGTTACCTACGACCAGGACGATCTCGATGCCGGCTGGGACGACGTGTCGGCAACCCATATCACGCTGGAAGGTGAGACCGCGCGCGTCGACGGTCCGGGGGCGGGCGTCAGCCGGAACGTCGTTGAACTCACATCCGGGGGCACGTACGTGGTCAGCGGCACCCTGAACGACGGCCAGTTCAGAGTCGATGCTCCGAATACAGACACGGTTCGGCTCGTTCTGAACGGAGCCGATATCGCCTGCTTCCTCAGTGCGCCCATCCTCGTGCTCAACGCCGGCAAGACGGTGCTCACGCTCGCGGAGGGCACAGCGAATCGAGTGTCTGATGTGGTGGCGGCCGCCGGCGAGGACGCGGCGTCGGCTCTGCCGAACGCCGCCATCTACAGTCACGATGACCTGACCATCAACGGCGGCGGTTCGCTCACCGTAACGGCGCGCTACTACAACGGCATCCAGTGCCAGGACAACCTGAAGATAACCGGCGGCACTATCACGGTGGATGCGGTCAACGACGGCGTACGCGGCCGCGACTCCATCGCCGTGCGCGACGGCAGCATCACGGTGAAAGCCGGAGGCGACGGGATGCAGTCCGGCAACGACGTCGACGCGGGCAAGGGTTTCGTGCTCATCGAGGGCGGCACCCTGTCCATCGATGCCGCTCTGGATGGCATCCAGGCGGAGACGAGCATCGTCGTCAGCGGAGGGTCGCTCGCCGTGACGTCGGGGGCAGGGCATACCTTCCGGCCGGACGAGGACAGCTACGACGACTGGGATGACGAGACGAGCGCCGGCGTGCCGGGACCGAGCACGAGGGGGCTTAAGGCGGGCGCTGAGGTGCTGCTTGCCGGAGGCATCATCAGCGTCGACTCCTTTGACGACGCTGTTCACTGCGGCGGGCGTGTCGTCGTCAGCGGAGGCGCTATCACGCTGGCCTCAGCCGACGATGGCATACGCGCCGTCGAATCGTTCGATGTCTCCGGCGGCGACCTGCGCATCACGGCCTGCTACGAGGGTATCGAGAGCGCGGTGGTTGCCGTCAGCGACGGCACGGTGCATATTGCGGCGAAAGACGATGGAATCAACATCCGGGGCGCTCTCACCTATGATGAGGAGAACGACCGTGACGCGGTCGGCCGGAGGCTCCTCGAAATCAGCGGCGGCTACCTCGCGATAGAATGCGGCGGCGACGGGGTCGACGTGAACGGCAGGATGGTCATGACCGGCGGGGTGGCTGTCCTCAGCACAAGCTCGCATGGCGACAACGCCGTGGACTACATGCGGTCCTGCACGATGAATGGCGGAGTCCTCGTGGCTGCGGGAGGGCTCCAGAGGGCTCAAGCCCCCGGGACGGCTTCCGCTCAGCCGAGCATCAAAGTGGATTTCCCCGGGTCGCTGCCGGCCCGAACGTTGTTCCACCTCCGCACGCGGGATGGTGAGGAGCTGCTGACCTGCGCGCCGCCGAGGAACTACCAGTCGATGGTCTTCAGCTCGCCGGCGCTGGCAGCCGGCATGGACTGCGTCATCTACACCGGTGGCACGTCGACCGGCGCCGCTGTCGACGGCCTGTACTCCGGCGGGGAGTACACGCCCGGGAGCGAGTTCGCCTCCTTCACGCTATCGGGCGTGGTGACCGTGGTGCGCCGGTCCTCAGGCGTCCCGGCCTGAGGGCGCTCCACAGCCGGGACGAAGCGCCGCGTGGTACCGGCTACCTGCTATCTGGGGCGCCGTTGGGGCGCTCGTCCAGGAACCGGTCCAGCTTACGGATGACCCTCATGTCCACCGCGGCGTGCCCGCTGAAAGGGTCGTCCATGTCATCGATGAGCAGCACGGTGCTAATGAGCAGGAGGGAGATGACGCCCATGATGAGCAGACCCTCGCGGAACGGCTCGATGGCCGAGAGTATGAGCACCAGGACGATGGCGCAGACGCCGACCTCGGCGATGGCGTGAGCGGCCGGCAGAAAGGCGGTCTCCTTGATGCTCTCGACGCGGTATGAAAGCCTCTTGAGCGTGGTCAGCTCGCTGCGCATGCGCAGCAGGATGGACAGAGGCTTGCCCTTCTGGTTCAGAGTCCGCACGTCCTCCTCGATGCGCCGCAGCGCCGGGCTGACCTCGCTCAGCTTCCAACTGCCTTTGCGCTCGAAGTTCGCGATGGACACGCGGATGAGGTCGCGCAGGTGCGAGAGAACGGCCGCCGCGTCTACGTCCGGCTCCATCAGCCTGGCGTCGTTGTAGAGCGTCTCGATGGAGGCGGAGAACTCGCTCACAATTCGCTCGCTCTCCTTGAGGTCGGTCATGACGCCGGCGAGGATGATGGCGACGACGAAGACGGTGCCGGTGATGAGGGCGGAGGTCAGCGTGCCCACCGGGATGACGTCCCAGCCGAGGTAGTGCACCAGCGCTTTGAACCCGATGAGAGGCAACACCAGGACGAGCGCCCGGAGAACGAGGCCCCACTTCGCCTTGAAGAGCTTCACATTCCCTCCCTACCCGTAGACTGCGCGGCATTCTACTTGCAGCCGGTTGCTCTTTCAATGGCCGGGTTCCCCTGGCCATTCATGAGTTATTGATAGTTATCCGTCATAATGAGTTCGCCGTGACGACAACGCCTGGAGACGGGACGGAGCGATGAACCACGCACGGGCGGCCTGCCTGGTTGCGCTTGCCGCGCTCGCGGTAACGCTTCTGCCGGGGTGCGCAACGGAGGACCAGGTGTCTCCTCCAGGCAGGGAACAGGTCGTGCGCCCGGCAGGCTGGACGGAAGAGACCCACGGCGATGGTGTCGCTCCCGACTACGATGCCGTCTTCCCCGATGACGAGGTGAAGCGACTGGAGATCACCATCTCTCCGGAGGACTGGGAGGCGATGCAGGCGAACTTGACCGAACTGCTCGGCCCGCGTGGCGCGGAGCGGCCCGGCCGTCCCAGGGTGCCGGGGATGCCTGGATGGATAGACATGACGCCGGTCAACCCGATGTGGGTGCCGGCCAGAATCGAGTGCGACGGCCTGACCTGGACGAACGTCGGCGTTCGCTACAAGGGCAACTCCTCGCTGCGGAGCGGCTGGAACAGCGGCTCGCAGAAGCTGCCGCTCAAGCTGGACTTCGACCAGTTCGAGAACGGGCACCCGGAGACCGGCAACCAGCGCTTCTACGGTTTCAAGCAACTCTCGCTCTCGAATGCGTTCAGCGACGCAACGTTCATGCGGGACGCGCTGGCGGCTGATGTCCTGAGGGCGGCAGGGCTGCCCGCGGCGGAGACGGCCTTCTACGAGGTCGTTCTCGACCACGGCGAAGGGCCAGTCAGCCTTGGGCTCTACGTGGCGATAGAGGTGGTCGACGATACGGTGGTCGACCGGTTCTTCGGTGAAGGCTCGGGGAATATCTATGAGGCGGACGGCCGCGGTGCCAGCCTGGCCCAGGGCACATTCGACGAGCTCAGCCTCAGCTTCCAGAAGGAGAACAACGAGCAAGCGGCGGACTGGAGCGACATCGAGGAGTTGTATGCCGTGCTCCACTCGGACAAGCGCGCCTCGAACCCCGCCGCGTGGCGGGCGGAGCTGGAGTCCGTCTTCAATGTGGACGGCTTCCTCGAGTGGCTCGCGCTGAGCGCGGTCCTGCAGCACTGGGATACGTACGGGCAGATGTCGCACAACTTCTACCTCTACCACGACCCGGATACCGGACTGCTGAACTGGGTCTCCTGGGACCACAACCAGGTCCTGGCTGGCGGCAGCATGGGCGCACCGGCTCTTCCTCCCGGCCCGGGAGGAATGCCGGCGCCTCGCGGTCCCGGCCGCACGGTCACGCTGGATCGCAACGATGTCGGCGCCAACTGGCCGCTGATACGCTACCTGCTGGACGACCCTGTCTACTGCGAGCGCTACGTCGACTCCGTCCGGGAGAGCGTCGCCGGCCCGTTTGACCCAAAGGCGCTCGAGCGTGAGTGCCGCGACATGGCCGGGCTCATCGCTCCCTATGCCGCGGCGGAAGTCGGCGAACCCGCTTTCGACTCTGCCGTACAGCAGCTCATCGACCGCATCCACCAGCGCCATGAGGCGGCCGCCGCCTTTGCGGCCGCGGAGGGGGCGTAGCGTGTCCGCGCACCTGTACGGAGCACCGAACGGCGCCGTATGCACGCTGCCGGAGCGGTTCGAGCGCAAGTACTACCTCGCGCCGATGGAGACAGGGCTGGCTCTCGGGCTGCTGCGGCATGTCTGCCTGCCGGCCCGGGAGTACCCGTCCGAGCAGGTCAACAGCCTCTACTTCGATACTGTCGACCTTGACCAGCACGAGCGGTCCTCTTCCGGCGATTATCTGAAGGACAAGGTCCGCATCCGCTGGTACGGCGAAGACGGCCACCTGGCAGGCATGCAGAACGTATTCCTCGAGTTGAAGAGGCGAAGGGGCTTCGCCGGTACGAAGCAGCGCGTCAGGTTCCAGGTGCCGGCGGAGAACCTCGGGCCATCCGCCCTGGCGCGGGGCATCCTCCCGGTTCCGGTCCTGATGGAGCGTCTGGCGAAGCTCGGCTACTTCCCCTCCGGGCTGCTGCTGCCGGTGGCGAGGATATCCTACTGGCGCTACCGCTTCGAGGACATTCTGACCGAGCAGCGCGTGGCGCTCGATTGCCGCATCCGCTCGACGATGGTCATGCCGGAGCCGGGCAACGGCGAGCATGGCCTGGAGTTGCCCGGCGCCGTCCTGGAGATAAAGGGGCGGTCGATGGAGTTGCCGCCGGCATTGCGGGGCGCACGTTTGCTGCACACGGATTGGACACGGTTCTCGAAGTACTCGGCCTGCATCGATGCGCACGGCGAGCGGCCCGGCTCGGTCGGACGGCTGTCGCCGTCAGGTATGGTGGTTCAACCCTAGCCAGTCACGGTTGAGGAGAGAGAGATGCTCGAAGAGATTGCCGAACTGTTTCAGGCGCCCCTGGGGATCTGGGAAGCGGTTGTTCGCGTCGGCGTGTCGCTGGTTGCGGCCACTGTGGCGTACCTGCTGTACCAGGTCTTCTACGGCTCCAGGCACATAGGCGCGGGCGTGCACCGCGTCTTCCTGGTGGGCGGCCCGGCCATCACCATGATATTCCTGGTCATCCAGACGTCCATCCCGCTGGGAATCGGGCTGCTGGGAGCGCTTTCCTTCGTCCGTTTCCGGACGCCCATCAAGGACCCGGCGGAGATAGGCTTCCTGCTGCTGCTCATCGCCTCGTCCATCGGCGCGGCCACCGGCAACCTGATGGCCATCGTCATCCTTTTCGCGGTCGTCGCCCTGGCGCTGTGGCTGCAGCGGCTGATCGGTGACCACAGCGGCACGTCGGGACGGGGCCATCTGATGATATCGGTCGACCAGCCGTCCTTCCCGGCCTTGGAGGAAGGATTGACGTCGTTCCTGCAGCAGCGCCTGCGCGACTTGAGTCTGGAGACGATGTCGACCATCGACGGCCGCGTGTCGATGCACTACCAGTACCGGCGGCAGTCGAGCTTCGACTGGGCGGGCTTCACGAGCGAGTTGAACAAACTTGCCGGAGAGGCGAAGGTCGAGGTCTTCATCAGCTAGCTGCGGAGAGCATCTCTGACACTGACGACGGGAAGGCGCAATGACCTTAACAGTGAGACGAATCGTGCTGACAGTAGTGGCGATGGCGCTTGTGCTGCTCCCGGCCGCGTGTTCCACCGTGGGCGCGCCGCAGGCCGATGCAGCAACCAGTCCATCGACCGGTGCACCATCTGTCACCTCGGCCGCAGCCGGCACCGTGCGGAGCACGGTCGCCGCTGTGGGGACGGTCCTGGTGGCCTGGGACGTCGATGACCTTGACCAGGACTGGAACAGCTCCGGCGCTACAAGCATCACGCTGGACGGCGATGTCATCAGCGTCGAAGGGCGCGGGGCGACGGTCGACGGCAGCACCGTCACGGTCACGTCCTCAGGCATGTACGTCATCAGCGGCACGCTGGACGGCGGCTGGATACGGGTCGACACTGATGACAAGAAGACCGTCAGGCTCGTGCTCAACGGGGCGGACATCACCTGCTCCACGAGCGCTCCAATCTACGTCGTGAACGCCGAGAAGACGGTCATCACGCTTGCCGCGGGCACAGTGAACCGCGTGGCGGACGGTGCCCGGTATCTCTTCGAAGACCCCGAGTCCGGCGAGCCGAACGCCGCCATCTTCAGCCACGACGACCTGACCATCAACGGCGGCGGCTCGCTGGCGGTGGAGGCGAACTACGACAACGGTATCCAGTCCAAGGACGACCTCAAGATAGCCGGCGGAGTCATCACCGTCGATGCGGTGAACGACGGCATCAAGGGAAGGGATTCCGTCGCCGTCCGGGACGGCAGCATCACAGTGACCGCCGGCGGGGATGGGATACAGGCGAGCAACGACGAGGATGCGGAGAAGGGGTTCGTCTTCATCGAGGGCGGCAAAATCAGCATCAGCGCCGGAATGGACGGCATCCAGGCCGAGACCAGCCTTCTGGTGAGCGGCGGGACGATAGCGATTACGTCCGGTGGCGGAAGCGCCGAAGCAAGCCAGCACGTTGACTCGTTCCCGGCTGGCCCGGGCATGCAGCGGCCGGTGGAGAGCGCGGGCACGGACACGGCCGACAGCGCCAAGGGACTCAAGGCGGGCGTTGATCTCATCGTGACCGGAGGCAGCATCAGCATCGACTCGTCCGACGACGCCGTTCATTCAAACGGCAGCATCAGCATCAGCGGCGGCCAAATGACGCTGGCGACCGGCGACGACGGCATGCACGCCGACGCAAGCGTGCACATCGCGGGCGGGGTCATCGGCGTCACCGCCAGCTACGAGGGCATTGAGAGCGCGGTCATCACGATCGATGACGGGACTATCCACATCGTCTCCAGCGACGACGGTGTCAACGTGAGCGCCGGGAACGACGGCTCCGGCATGATGGGGATTCGGCCGGGGCAGGACAGCTTTGCCTCGTCCGCGGACACGTACCTGGAGATCAACGGCGGCTACCTGGCGGTCGACGCCCTGGGCGACGGACTGGATGTCAACGGCGCTGTCACGATGACCGGCGGCGTGGTCATCGTCCACGGCCCGACATCGAACTGGAACGGGGCGCTCGACTACATGCGGGGCTTCGTCATGACCGGCGGGCTCCTGGTCGCGGCCGGCAGCTCCGGCATGGCCCAGGCGCCGGACACGTCGTCCAGTCAGCGCAGCGTTATCGTCGACTTTGCTGCGGCTCAGGCGGCCGGCACGCTGTTCCGCATCGAGACAGCCGGCGGTGAGAGTGTTCTCACCTTCCTGCCGTCGAAGGCCTACCAGTCGGTGGTGTTCGGTTCGCCCGAGCTGAGGGATGGCGAAACCTACGTCATTTACACGGGTGGCTCGTCGACCGGAACGGCCGTCGATGGCCTGTACTCCGGCGGAACGTACTCCGGCGGCACTCGGTACGCCGAGTTCACCGTGTCGGGGCCGTTGACCGCGGTCGGCTCCGCCAGGCCCGGTCAGATGGGCGGCCCCGGCATCGGGCCCGGAGGCGGGCGGCGGATGCCGCAGTAGCGACCGGGGAGATGGGCCGCGGCGTCCGCCCGGGTCACGTCAGCGGCGGGTGTACGTTCCGAACGTCTGAGACCTCTTCCAGCGCCATCGCCGCCCTGAGCACGGTTGCCTCGTCGAAGTGGCGCCCGACCAGTTGCACGCCGATGGGCAGACCGTCGGCGCTCATCCCGAAGGGAACCGAGATGGCCGGGGAGCCGGTCAGGTCCCAGACCATGGCCGTGTTCAGCTTCTGCCGCGCGGGAACGGTCACGCCGTCGATAGTGAGCTCCCTGGCGTGGTGTTCGTATGCGGGCACCGGTATCGTCGGACAGAGCAGCAGGTCGTAGTCGTGGAAGAAGGCCGTCATGCCGTGCCGCAGGGCTTCCCATCCTGCCAGTCCCTTCAGGTACTCCCGCATGTCCGGCCATGGATTGGCCAGACGCTTCTGCATGAAGGGATACAGCTCCGACTCGCGTCCCCGGACGAACGGCTCGAAGTAGTAGCCGGATTCCACTGCCCAGACGGGGCCGGACACCGTCGAGGCCGGATTCTCGGCGAGAACGGAGAGGTCGACGTGCTCGACGCTGCAGCCGGCGGACTCCAGCGCAGCGGCCGCCTTCCGCACGATCGCCTGCACCTCCGGGTCGACGGGGGCGAAGGCGCCGTCGGCCAGCCAACCGGCGCGCAGCTTGATAGGCCGATCGATGGACTCCAGCGTATCCGGCGGCGGCACGGGGACGCATTCGTGGTCTATGCCGTCCGGCCCGGACATCAGGTGAAGCCCCAGGGCGACGTCGCGCACCGTGCGCGCCATCGGCCCCACGTGCTGTGCCCGCAGCAGGGTTTCGGGCCAGTGGCCGGTGAGCGGCACGCGACCGTGCGTCGGCTTGAGGCCCACGATGCCGCAGTAGTGCGCCGGCATGCGGATGGAGCCACCGACGTCGCTGCCGATGCCGAGCGGTGAGAGCCCCGCGGCGATGGCGGCCGCTTCGCCGCCGCTCGAACCTCCGGTGATGCGCCCCAGATTCCAGGGGTTGTTCGTCCTGCCGAAGACGCGGTTGTCCGTCTCCCACCAGAGGGCGAACTCGGGAACGTTGGTCTTGCCCAGGAAGATGCCGCCGGCGCGCTTCAGCCTCGCCACGGTGGTCGCGTCGGTATCGGCGACGCGATGCTCGAACAGCTTCGAGCCGCGGGTCGTGCGGACGCCGGCGACGTCGAACATGTCCTTGCACGTGAACGGCACGCCGTGGAGCGGACCGGAGATGTCGCCCCGCATGACGGCGCGCTCGGCGAGCCGGGCCTGCTCCAGCGCATTGCTGGCAAAAGTGACGACCGCGTTCAGCCTCGGATTGATGGCTGAGATACGCTCCAGATGGGCTCTGACAACCTCAACCGGAGAGACCTCTTTCTGACGGATTCGCCGGGCCAGCCCTGTGGCGTCGGTGAAGCAGATGTCCTCGCGCATGGTTCCTCCCTGTGCTGGAAGAGGATACGCGTTCGCACGCGCAGTGGCAACGGACCGGCGAGCGGAACGAGAAAGGGGACGGCGCACGCCGCCGTCCCCCTCCGGATGTACGTTCCCTATGTGCTAGATGTGCTTCTCGGCGAAGTCGCCGGCCCACTTCACCTTGTACATCTGGCCTTGGTAGGCTTTGACCATCAGCAGGATCCAGAGCACGAGGCCGAGGACTCCGAGTAGCCATCCGAGTATCCATCCGAGGAGCGGAATGACGCTCAATACCATGGCGGCTACCGTGAGTGCTCCGAACACCACGATCGACTGCATGGCGTGGAAGCGGACGAAGCGGTCTTCCTTCTCCACGAAGTAGAAGACGAGCCCCGTTATCCATCCCGCAGCGTAGCAGAGCAAACCGGCGATGTTAGGCTCGAGTCCGGTGCTGGTCTTGGTGTCCCCCATACGAGCCTCCTTTCCGGGCGCGTTCGCCCGTATATGACAGTATGCCGAACACCCCCGGAAGTCAATGGTCCCCCGGACGGCTTCGTGCCGTTCCAGTGCTCCTCGTCCCCGGCCTCGGGCGAGGAGTCACCGGTATCCGGACGGTTTGACGCTCGGTGCGGGCGGAGGCTAGACTGATTCACCGTCAGCATGGTCTCCTTCGTGTACTCGCCGCTGCAGGATGAGGTCCCCGGCGGGCCGGTTGTGTGCGAACTGCGCTACATCGACTCGTACCGCTTCCGCTTCCTGTTTGAGGACCGGTATCCTCCTCTGCTGCCGCTCGGGCTGGCCGCGGGGATGGTCATCCACTCGCCCGGCGGCGAGGCGGTCGGCACCCCCGCAATGATGCTCTCCGCGCTCTGGGGCGAAGCGCGGCTCCCCTACGACGTGGGCGTGCACCGTTCGGTGCCGCTGCTCTGCGACGGCTGCTACGTGTCACATGGCGGCGAGGTCCTGCGGCTCCGCGTGCTGGCCGACATGAGCGTCTCGAGTCGGCTCTACGTCGAAGACGATGAATCTGGGCTCGCGGTGCTCAGGCGGCTGGCGGAGACCGGATCGCCGTTGACGCCGCGCATGGCGAGCCGCTGGCTCAGCCCGCTGGTCATCCGGCGCTCGTGGCGGCCCATCCGCGACCTCGAGGAGCTTGCGGAGGAGCCGGCGGTCTACCTGACCGTGCTCGACGTGCTTTCGTAGACAGTCGTTGTCTCCCTTCCGCTTCTTCGGGAGGGGGGCGGCCGGTCTGCCCTCATTCTTGCGACCTCGCGACCAGCAACCATGGCGTCGGCCGGAATGATGCCGGTAGAGAGGAGAGACCATGCAGCGTCTGAGCGTGAACGGAGAGCGACTCTGGGACACACTGATGGAGACCGCCCGGTTCGGAGGGACTCCGGGTGGAGGCATCACGCGATTGCCTCTCAGCGATGCCGACAGGCAGGCCCGCGATTGGTTCGTGGACGCCTGCGCCGCGATGGGTTGCTCCATTGCGATCGACGAGATGGGCAACATCTTCGCGCGGTTGGCAGGACGCGACTCCTCCCTGCCTCCGATCAGCTTCGGCAGCCACCTCGATACGCAGCTCGCGGGCGGCAAGTTCGACGGTACTGCCGGCGTCCTCTCCGGGCTGGAAGTGCTGCGCACGCTCGATGGGGCCGGCTATCACCCCAACGCCCCCCTCGAGCTCATCAACTGGACTGCCGAGGAGGGCTGCCGGTTCCCGCCGCTGCTCGGCTCCGGCGTGTTCGCCGGCGCCTACGCGCTCGACTGGGCCTATGCTTCCAGGGACCCCGAGGGAGTGACGTTCCTGCAGGAGTTGGAGCGCATCGGGTACCGAGGACCCTGGACGGCGGGGCACAAGCTCGGCGCCTACCTCGAACTGCACATCGAGCAGGGGCCGGTGCTGGAGATGGAGAACAAGACCATCGGAGTGGTCGTGGGAGCGCGCGGACAGCTCTGGTACGACGTCGTCATCAAGGGCACCCAGGGGCACGCCGGCACCACTCCCATGGCCATGCGCCGCGACGCCATGACGATGTTCACCCGGCTCGCAAACGAGACGTACGCCCTTGCGTGGGACTACGCGCCGGACGGCCTTGCCACCATCGGTCAGGTGGCCGTGAGTCCGAACTCGCGCAACGTCGTCCCGGGTTCGGTTGCCTTCACCATCGACCTGCGCCACGCTGACAAGCCGCTGCTGCACCAGATGGATGAGGAGCTGTCGCGCCGCGTGGAGAAGCTGTCGGCCGGCAGCGGCTTCGATGTCAGGCTCACGAAGTTCTGGACTGTGGAGCCGATGCAGTTCGACGCCCGTTGCGTGACGGCGGTGCGGCACGCGGCGGAGCAATGTGGGTACAGCCACATGGACATCGTCACCGGCCCCGGACACGACGCGCTGCAGGTCGCGCGCGTCGCGCCGACCTCGATGATATTCATCCCCTGCGAGCATGGTGTGTCCCACAACGAAGCCGAGCGCGTGAGCCCGGAGCAGATGACGGCCGGTGCGAACGTGTTGCTCGACGCGGTGCTGGAACTCGACCGCGGCCAGGGGAGGTAGCCGACCCCGCGCCGGTCAGGACGTTTGCTCGAGGGGAGTCCGGCCTCCGAGAGGCGGGGCTCCCCTTTCGTGTCCCTGCTGTCGGCGCTATTCCGCCCTGAGGGCGTCGATGGGGTTGAGGCGGGACGCCTGCCACGCCGGGTAGAAGCCGAAGAAGAGGCCGATGCCGACCGAGACACCGACGGCAAGGGCGACGATGTCCGGCTCGACCATGGGTGTGATCTCCTCGACGAAGTAGCCGACGCCGTACGCGATGCCCCATCCGGCCGCCATGCCGATGAGTCCTCCGGTGAACGTGAGCAGCGCCGCTTCGATGAGAAACTGCGTCCAGATGGTCCGTTCCTGTGCTCCGAGCGCCTTGCGGATGCCTATCTCGCGGGTCCGCTCCAGCACCGAGACCAGCATGATGTTCATGACGCCGATGCCGCCGACGAGCAGCGAGATGGCGGCGATGGCGCCGAGGAAGATGGTCATGATTCCCATCGCCTCGGACACCTGGGAGGCAATCTCCTCGGTGGACATGATATTGAAGTCGTCTTCCGCGTCCGCCGTCAGCCGGTGCCGCGTTCGCAGTAGCTCCGTGATGTCCGCTGTCACCTGCTCGGAGTAGCCGGTCCCTTCGAGGCTGAGCCCGATGCTGCTGACAACGTGGTCCCCCTGCGCGGTGCGCTGTTGCGCCGATGTCTGTTGCACGAACGTGAGTGGCACGTAGACGGAGTCGTCTGAACTCATCATCGACGCGCCCTTCTCCTTGAGCACGCCGATCACGCGCACGATGTTGCCGTTCAGCTTGAGCGTCTCGCCGACCGGGTCCGCGCCTTCGCCGAACAGCTCCTCCGATACGGTGGCGCCGAGCACGACCACCTTGGCGGCGCGGTCGTAATCGTAGTCGGAGAAGAACGCCCCGGTCGCCACCTCGAGGTTGTAGGTGACGCGGTAGGCGGACGTGGTGCCGATGACGCTCGCCGATGTGTTTTCGCTTCCGGCGATGAGCTGGGCGCTCGACTGCAGGATGGGAGCGACATCGACGACGTGCTCCACCTGCTCCTCGATGGCCATGGCATCCTCAAGCGTGAGTGTCTGAGTGATGCCGCCGCCGCCTCTCACGCCCCCCGGCCCTCTGTAGAAGCTTGGCGAGATCTGCACGAGGTTGGCGCCGAGCGACTCGATGCTCGAGATAATCTGGTTCTCCGCGCCTCGGCCGATGGCGAGCAGGGCGATGACTGAGGCGACGCCTATGACGATACCGAGCATGGTCAGGAAGCTGCGCAGCTTGTGGGCGACGACGCTCGACCAGGCAGACAGCAGAGGGTCAAGCACGCGCCTCACAGTCGTTCCTCCCGCTGAACCAGACCGTCCTTGAGGTGGATTATCCTCTCGCAGTAGGCAGCCATGTCAGGCTCGTGTGTGATCATGATGAGCGTGTTGTTCTGCTCCTTGTGCAGCTCGACGAGCATCTTCATTATCTCTTCGCTTGCGCGGCTGTCGAGGTTCCCTGTGGGTTCGTCCGCGAGGATGACCGGCGGCCGCTTGGAGAGTGCCCGTGCGATGGCCACCCGTTGCTGCTCGCCGCCTGACAGCTCAGTCGGCTTGTGGTGTGCGCGCTCGGCGAGGCCCACGCGCGCCAGTGCCTCCTTCGCGAGTGTCGCCTCGTGGATGCCGGCGTACTTCAGCCCCAGCTTCACGTTCTCCAGCGCGTTCATGCGCGGCAGAAGGTTGTAAGACTGGAAGACGAAACCTATCTTCTTCGCCCTAACGTCCGCCAACTCGTGGCGGTTGAGGCGGCTCACGTCTCTGCCGTCGAGGACGTAGCTTCCCGAGGTCGGCCGGTCGAGGCACCCCAGCACGTTGAGCGTGGTTGACTTGCCCGAGCCTGACGGCCCCATGATGGCAACCATCTCTCCGCGCGCGATGCTGAAGGTGATGCCGTGAAGTACGGTCAGCTCGCGGTCGCCCATGGGGTAGGTCTTGGTGATGCCCTCGAGCCTGATCACTACCGGGGCCTCCCTCCCATGGCGAACATCATGCCGCCCGGACCCGGGAAGTTGCCCGTGCTGCTCACCGTGCCTGTTGTCTTGATGATTTCGCCCTCGGCGAGCCCGTCGGTTATCTCAGTCAACTGCCAGTCGCTCACGCCGGTTGTGACCTGCCGCTCCTCCTCGGTGCCGTCCTCGGCTACGACGGTGACGTAGGCCTGGCCACGCCGCGTGCTGATGGACGCGTTCGGAACGACGAGCACGTCTGACTTCTGAGTAACGATGAGGGTAACGCTGACGCTGAGGCCCTCGCGCAGATGGACGCCTTCGAGCATCGAGTCCGGCGGGCCCATCTGTTGCGGGGCCGTTCCCTGCGGCCCTCCTCCGGACTGCATCTGCTTCATGACGGCCTCGGCTTCTTCCTGCGTCATCTGTCCGGACTCGACAGCCTGCTTCAACTGGTCCGGCATCTCACCCGAAGCGATGTGGTTCTGCATCTGTTGTCTCGCCTGGGCCATCTGCTGCTGAGTGGCAGCCATCTGCTGCTGCAACTGCTCGGCATAGGCCGCGAGCGTGGCCACCTCGACCGTGACCTTGTAGTTGACCACGCCGGATGAGACCGAAGCAGTCGGGGCGATGGCCGTTACCTCGGCGGGCAGCGTGAGCGACAAGGTGTCGACGGTGACCTCCGCCTGCATCCCCTCCGATACCTGCGAGATGTCGTTCTCACTGACGTAGATGACGACCTCGTATCGGTCGGGGTCGGCGATGGTAACGGCGACGGAGCCGTTCATCACCTCGTCGCCCCCCTCGGCACTGACGCTCGTAACGAAGCCATCGAAGGGCGCGACGACCTCGGGGCTCTGCACCAGGTGCTCCGCGAGGTTCGCCTCCGCGTCCTCGAGCCTGAGACGGGCGCTCTCGACCTCCATCTCCTGGAGTTCGATGTCCTCATCGTTGCAGCAATCCCTGATGACGACATCGCCCGTGATCGAAGTCGACGTCTCCGACTTCAATTGGTCGAGCGAGTACTCCGCCTGCTTCAGACTCTTGCGGGCGGAGAGCACGGACATCTTCAGAGAACGGAGCTTCGCTTCCCAGTCGGCTGTATCAAGCGTCGCCACGACGTCGCCCGCTTTTACCGAATCTCCTTCCTTCACGAACACATCCTCAACCGTCCCTGCCATGTCGAAGGCGAGGTCCTCGGTCGTGGAGAAGGCGAGGTTCCCGGAGGCCGAGACCTCGACGGTGATATCGCCTCGCGCCACGGTGTACCGTGTCGTTCCACCGTCGGTCGCTTGCTCGTCCTTTTTGCAGCCTGCCAGCGGTAGGACCAGCAGTCCGAGGAGCATGACGCAGAGAAGCCGCCTGGCGTGTATCATTTCTCGTTCCACCTGTTTCAAATATCGGCGCGCCCAGTGTGGCGCGCTGCGAGCAGTATGGCAGACAAATATCAAGAAACGGTGAAGTTGTCGCACTGCTTCGAACGCGAGGCGGTGTAGTGCGCCTTCACCAAATATTGACATTCTACACATACAATGGTGCGTCATGAATCGATTCGCCAGGCGCACGGCGGCCGCTCTCACCTCGCTCAGTCTGCTTCTTCCATCTGCCCCAATAGTGCAGGCCGCTGTCCCCATACTGGAATGGGCTGAGATCGACCTGCCGGGCGACAACGACCTGACCATCGTGTCTCCCTCGGAGGTCACCGGCATAGCCGCCGGCGACAACGGTCTCATCTATGCCGTGGACGCCGCGAACGGCCGGCTCTATCGCTCGCAGAACTACAGCCTCGACTGGCAGGAGATGACGAAGTACCTGGACCAGTCAGGCGCGACGCTGCCGGCCACCCTCATCGCCGTTGCGCCGGATAACGAGGGCATCGTGGCGGCGCTGACTGACGGCGGCAACAGGCTGTTCGTGACGCTTGACGGCGGCTTCAAGTGGGAGGACGTGAACCTGCCGGCGCTGGCTGCCGGAGAGGAAGTCACCTCCATCGCGATATCCGGAGTGTACTCGGACGGCGGCGACGAGTATCGCGAGATTGCCGTCGGCACGGCTTCCTGGGGCGACGACCTCAGCAACGGAGAGGTGTACGTGCTGCAGGGCGGCTGCGCCTGGTCGTACTGGCAGAAGCAGAAGCTGACCGTCGACATGACGGATCCGGCCCACATCGGCGCCGACGTGGCGGCGCTGGCGTACTCTCCGGCCTACGGACATGACCATACGCTGGTCGTCGTCTGCGCGACGGGGGCGGATGGGACGCTCGATGCCGGGCTGCAGAACAGGACGTTCCTCTGTCTTGGTGAGAGGGATGTCGACGACGGCGGGACCGACTGGGCATTTCTCGACCCGGACTATCCTCTGGAACTGCTCGAGGCCGGCGACGCCGTGGGCGTGACCTATCTCCGCGCCACGCTGGCGTTGCCCTCGGACTTTTCGAGCGAGGATGAAGAGAGCCGCTCGCTCTTCCTGAGCCTGGAGCGCGAGCCTGACTACAACGACGATGTCTATCGCATCATCGAGGACGAGCTTGACCCGGCGATCGACGGGCGTATGGATGTCGACGGCGGCTCCGACATCGATATCTGGAGCATTGCGTACCGAGGCGACCTGGACGATGGCACGCTGCTTGCAGGTGAACGCGAGCCGGTGTCCCCGGGCGACCTCAACACGCAGGTGTGGCGTTGCGTCGACCCGTGGGCGGCGTCTCCCGACTGGGAGGCTGCCTCTGTTCCGCCTACCGGCCCCGGGCACGCGTACGTGGTCTGGGCGCCGGACGTCTCGCTGGCCTACTGCGGCACATCGAGCATGCCGGGAGTGGCCCTGGATGAGAGCGCCTTCTCCGCGAGCACCTATGGCGACCTCTGGCGGCAGATGGCGCTCATCGATACCGAGTTCACGCTCACGGACCTGCTGGTAACACCTGATGGGAAGGACCTGTTCCTGACTACCTCGAATCCGTGGGGCCCTGAATCGGTCTGGCAGAGCTTCACCGACCCGCTCGGCAAGCGCTGGGAGCGCGTGCTGACAATCGACTCGGACACCGAGGCGGTCATGATTGCCATGAGCGTGCAGTTCGGCAAGGACCGCACCCTGTACGTCGCCGTGCAGAACGGCGACCGCATCGCGGTGTCGCACGACGCCGGCAGCCCCTGGAAGTGGCAGAGGAAGTCGCCCGAGCCGCTGCTGGACATCGTTGTCGTCGACGAGAACACTCTCTACGCGGCGATTCCCGGCGGCGAGGTCATGAAGAGCACAAACCACGCCCGGAGCTGGTCGGACGAACCGATGGACACGGGGCTGGATGAGATCAATATGCTGTCCATGGCTGCGGACGGCACGCTGTTCGCCGGGAGCACCGACGGCTATGTCTCGTACTCGACCGATGGAGGCGCGAGCTGGACGCTCATCGACGAGCCTCTCGGTGACGGCGCCGTGCAGGTGCTGGCCGATGTCGCCTTCGAGCAGAACGGGTGGTTCTATGCCGCCACAGATGGTGACGACGAGGGACTGTGGCGCTGGAAGCTCGGCGTGTACGACGACTGGGAGCCGATGGATGACGACATAACGCGCCTGGGCGGCGGCCAGGCTATCGGAGGGCTGCTGCTCGGCCCCGAGGGAACCCTGTACGCGCTGCGCATCGAACCCGCGTCGGACGACACGGGTGGCATGACCCGCTGGCTCTGCCCGACCTGCGCGCCGTGCGCCGACCTCGAGTACGACCACGTCATCGAGGATTTGCCCGATGGCGTGGAGTTCGAGGCGGCCGGCGTCTTCACGACGGCCCACCCCGCCGGCACGCTCTGGGGCAACGACAAGGAGAACGACGTCTTCGCCATCGACAGCCAGGGCCAGCGCATCTTCGTGTTTCGCGATACGCTCTGCAAGCGCGGGCCCAAGCTGGAGTCTCCGGAGGACCGCGCCCACCTGGATGTCAACGAGTGCAACTGCAACCGGGACGCGGTGGTGGCGTTCGACTGGGAGAACCTGGACGAGGTCGACGAGTACCAGATAACGTACTACCACGATGCGTCGGTCTCCTGGCCGCTCTGGACCCTGACCAGCGACGAAGAGGACATCGTCATCTCGCCCTCGGGCGATACGACGGAGTTCCTGAGCGGCCAGCGCTACGGCTGGCGCGTCCGCGCCATCGAGCCGTTCCTGAGCCCGTGGTCGGTGCAGCGGAGCTTCACGCCGACCTTATGCCCCGTCGAGGGTCTCGTGCCGAACATCGGCGCCACGGGCGTGAGCCTGACGCCGGCGTTCACCTGGGACTGCCAGGCGACGGTCGACGGCTTCGAGTTTGTCCTGGCGAAGGATCCTGAGTACGCGAGCGTGGTCGCGTCGTTCGGCGGCGAGAGCCTCCTCACGAACACCTCCTGGGTCTGCAGCACTCAGCTTGCGGCCGGGAGCAACTACTTCTGGCGGGTTCGGTCCGTGCGCGGCGATGCCGTTGGCTCGTGGGTCGAGGGCTCGTTCACTACCGGCTCGGTCGCGACGGCGCCCGTCACTCCGGCGAACGAGACCATCGACATCCCGGCGCAGGACTCCGGCGTGAGCGACTGGTTCATCTGGGCCATCTTCGCCCTCGCGGCGATCTTCATGCTGGGGCTCATCGTGCTCATCATGCGCACGGCGCGCGACCGCTACTAACCGCACGTCGACGTTGACTTCTGTTCCCTGCTCGCAGGGGCGAGGTATGCCTCGCCCGCCATCCCGTGACGGCCGACTGCGGCTGTGCTCGCATTTGAACGTGAAATGGGTATGGTGTCCCCACAGTGCCGCCAACATGGTGGGGTGGATGGTAACGACGACGCCACCTGCTCCCGCGGTACAACGGGAGAGGCATGCCTCTCCCCTGCCCATACGCGGCGCACGTCCTTCCGGACCGTGCACGGTGTCCCCCTGTTTCGGCCCTGTTTGGCCGGAAGTCTCAGGCTCCCGAGCCTGCCTGCGCGCACAGGAAGGTGTGAGAGAATGGAGGCTGATGCTTCCTGAAACAACGCGAGGCGATGAAGGCAGCCCTGGCAGAGATGCCAGCCACCGGGCAGCCGCGCACGCATCCGCGGCCGACCGCCTGAAGGCCTGGGCCGGCAGGATGAAGCGGGACATCCTGGCACTCTATCTGGCTGTCCGTGACCCGCGTGTGCCGTGGTACGTGAAGGCGCTCGCGGCAGCAACGGCGGCATATGCCCTGAGCCCCATCGACCTCATACCGGACTTCATCCCGGTGCTCGGCTACCTGGACGACGTCATCTTGCTGCCGGCGCTCATCGCTCTGACGGTGCGTCTCGTTCCCGCGGAGGTGATGGCGGACCTTCGACGGCAGGCCGACGCGCGGCTGGCGGAGCAGCGCCCGCGCAGTCGTGCCGGAGCCGCACTCGTTATCGCGCTCTGGCTCGCGGCAATCGCGCTCGCCGTCTGGCTGCTCTGGCTGCGATGAGTGCAGCCGCGGGCGACCGTCGGAGGTCTCCGACGCTTTCTTGGCAAGGCGTGAACCGCGGGGTCAGCGTCGCTTCGCCAGGTCGATGTTGGAGCCGAGGATGGGGCTAGCGGTGCCGAAGGCGTCGACGGCCGTTCCCGTGATGGCCCTGCTCTCATCGCAGGCGAGGTACAGGATGACTGCCGCGATGTCCTCCGGCGGCATGACGTATGCCGGCAGCTTGCCTCCGGTGAGGTCCCGCATCATGTCCGTGTCCGTCGGTCCCGGGCACACTGCGTTCACGTCGATGCCGTACCCCTTCACCTCGGCAGCGAGGCACTCGGTGAAGTTGATGAGCGCGGCCTTGGTCGGTCGGTAGGGCGTCCTTCCCGCTGCGCCGTTCCGTCCCCCTATCGACGAGAGGTTGACAATCCTGCCATAGCCCTGCGCCATCATGATGGGAACGACAGCTCTGCAGCAGAGGAACGTGCCCGTCAGGTTCGTTGCAACGACGCGGTTCCACTCGTCCAGAGAAAGCTCGGCGACGGTCTTGTATGGGATGTTCACGCCTGCGTTGTTGACCAGGATGTCGATGCGGCCGAACTGCTGCTTCACCTTGTCCGCCATGGCGGCGACATCGGCCTCGACGGACACATCCGCCTGAACGGCGATGGCTGTGCCCCCCTCCTCGGCGATGCGCGCGGCAACCTTGCCGCAATCGGACTCGTTTCTCCCCACCACAGCCACCTTCGCCCCTTCCCGGGCGAAGGCGAGGCACGTCGCCTTTCCTATGCCCCGGCTTCCTCCCGTGACGATGGCAACCTTGTCTGCCAGTCTCATGCGCTCACCTCCGGTCGTTCACTTGCTGCCACTTGCGTCCTACCCGCGGATGAGTGCGGTCCGTGCGATTGTACTCGCCCCCCGCCCTTTGCGCTACCCGGCGCTCCGGTCGACGGCCGGTTCCGCCGGTGGATGCCCGCCCTGCGTTTCCTCCGCGAAGGCGGTGTGCAGCACGCCGGCCACCTCTTTGACATCGGAAGCCCACACGCGTATGTAGATACTGTGGGATGATCCGGCAGGAGGAGACGATGTCGCAGCAGCAGCAATCAATTGATCTGGGGCAACTGTTCGGGACGGTGCTGCGATCGCTGCAGCAGCACCGTGAGCAACTGAATCAGGCGGACGACTACAACCACGACCACGGGGACAACATGGTCGATACGTTCAGCGTCATCACCCGCTCCATGAAGCAGACGCGGGGCGCGGCGCACTCGGACCAGATGGCCTACGCCGCCCGCAGTCTGCGCCAGAGCAACAGCAGCTCGGCGAAGATGTACGCCGATGGGCTCTCGCAGGCCTCGCAGGAGTACAAGGGCAGGCAGGTGACACCCGAGAACGCCATGAACCTCATCGAGATGCTCCTTGGAGGCGGTCAGGCTGTGCCGGAGAAGCCGGGTTCCCGGGGCCTGGGCGACCTGCTCGGGGCCATGCTAGGGGGCGGCCAGCAGCAACAGCAGCCGCAGTACGCGCCGCAGCAGCAGAGCAGCGGCGGGCTGGGCGACCTGCTTGGGGCCATGCTGGGCGGTGGCCAGCAGCAACAGCAGCCGCCAAAGCAGGACAAGGGCATAGGCGCGGGCGACCTGATGCGGGCGGCGCTCGCCTATATGAGGGTGAAGAACCGGGGCGGCAGCAACCTTGAAGCTATGGTGAGCGCCATCGTTGCGGCGAGCGCCATGGGCTCGGGCTACCGGGAGCAGTCGAGTTCGCTCGTGGTGAACGCGCTGCTTGGCGCGGTCCAGGGCATGCTTGGCGCCAGGTGAGTATCGGGGCTGCACCGGCCAACCACGCCCGGTTCCGGTTCTGCAGCAGGGGTCGGTCTCAGACCGGCCCACCATCCGGTTGTTGGACGCCCGCTGTTGCCGTCGACTGCAGCCTGGCTCGCATTTGAACGTGAATTGAGTATGGTGTCCCCGTAATTCCCCGCCGCTGCCGCCGTCACGCAGGCACGTTTTCGCCCACAGGGGCGGGCTCCCAGGCCCGCCCGCCATCCCCCTGACGGCCGCTTCCCGTGGCCGTCGTCACGCCGCCGCCGACACGGCGTCGGACCGCAGGGCTCGGTCCCCGTTCTGAATCACGCCGTCCTTGAGCCAGACGACCCGGTCCACGTACCTGCTGTCGTCCGGCTCGTGCGTCACCATGACGATGGTCTGCCCCATTTCCTTGTTGAGCTTCCTGAACAGCTCCAGGACGACTCCGGACGAGGCTACGTCGAGGCTCGCCGTCGGCTCGTCGGCGAACAGTATCCTGGGCTGGTTGACGAGCGCCCGTGCAATGGCGGCCCGTTGCTGCTCTCCTCCCGACACCTCACCCGGCTGATGCTTCATGCGCTGCTCGAGTCCGACGACGCGGAGCAGCTCGGTGGCCCGCCTCTTGACGTTGCCGTCCCGGCCGAGCCCGATTGCCGGAACGCAGACGTTCTCCAGTATCGACATCCCCGGCAGAAGCGAGTACTCCTGGAAGACATAGCCGAACTCCTGCAGTCGAAACCTGGCCTTCTCCGTCTCGGTCAGCTTCAGCATGTCCCTGCCCTGGACGAGGAACCGCCCTTGCGTCGGCGTGTCCAGCAGTCCGAGGATATGGAGCAGCGTTGACTTCCCTGAGCCGCTCCGGCCCATGATGGCGACGAACTCCCCGGGCTGTACCGTGAGATTCACTCCGTTCAGTGCGCGCGTGGCCGTCTTGCCGTGGCCGTACGTCTTGCAGAGGTCGATGGTCTCGATCATCAGTATCAGTTCCCCCAGATTGCGTGGATGATGCCCTGCCGGGTGATGTTCAGCACGGGGACAAGGCCGGCGAGAGTAGCGGCGGCGACAAGCCCGGCAATCGCGCTCTGTGTCGTCTCGGGACGAAGCACGAGCTTTACCAGCCCCATCGAGAGGTCCAGGGGATGGTGGTCGAAGTACGTCTGCACGCCGAAGGTGAATGCGAGCCACCCGATCACGATGCCCGCGGCGGCATAGAACAGCGCCTGCGCGAGGTACGAGCCGACAATGACATCGCGCTTGATGCCGATGGCTCTCAGTATGCCGATGTGCCGCCTGCTGTGGATGACGTTGATGTAGATGACGATGAACATGACGATGCCCGCGACGACGAGGCCGATGCCTGAGATGAGCCCGGCGATGACGCTGAAGCTTGAGATAACGCCGGCCCAGGCTCCGCCGTACTCGCGCCAGCTCCTGACTTCGCCTTCGATGCCGAGCGTCCGGATCGCCGCAAGCACTTGACCGGCGTCGGCCGAGTCCTCCACGGCGACGAGCATTTGACTGGCGCGGTTGCTGTAGACCGTCCTCCCCAGGACGGATGCCATCTCGTCCAGCGTGACGAAAGCGGCGTGGTCGGACTGGCTCTCTCGCGCATACATGATGCCCTTCACGGTGTACTCGCGCTGGATGCCGTTGGAGTAGGTGACGCGCACGCGCTCGCCCGGTCCGATGCCGCCGAGCGTTCGGAACTCGGACGTGCCGGCTTTTTCGCCGCCGGCAATCTCGACGCCGAGAAGCACGGCATCGCGGTCGCCCGCCTCGAGATAGCTCCCCTCGATGATGCTGTCCGGGATGGTGGTCACCGAGGACTCGAGCGCGGGGTCGATGCCGAGGACTGTCCATGTTCCGCTCTTGCCCCTGTCGGACACGGAGTTCTTGGCCTGCCAGTCGTACTCGATGAGCGCCGCGCCCGCCAGGCGGGGAGCGACCCCGGCGACCCCCGGCACCTGCGCGATTGCCTCGATGATGCCGTCTACTCCCCTGAGGTAGTAGTCCTCGGACGGCGGGTCGACGACGATGTCACCGTACAGCGCGTCGACCTGCTGCCGGTTGACGGTATCGGTGACGCCGAGGAGGATGGAGGGCGTCAGCAGCAGGTTGGCGAAGCTCAGGGACATGACCATGATGATGAGAACCAGCGCCCAGCGGCTTCCCTTGAAAATGGACTTCCAGGCCAGAAAGACGGCCAGTTTGAGGTCTCCCATGGTGCTTCCGGTTATGTCAGTCGCGCAGCGCCGCCAGCTTGCCGCACGACGCCGCATCGAGCATCGCCTCCAGCGCCTGGGCGAACAGTTGCAGGTTCTGGACCTCCATTGCCTGCAGCAGCAGCCAGCTCCTCTCGCGTGCTGATTGCCAGATGTGGCTGAGCGCCCGCTGGCCGGCGTCGGCCAGGTGGCACAGGACCACTCGCCGGTCGTCCGGGTGCGTCTCCCGCTCCACGAAGCGCTTCTCGACGAGACGGTCGACGAGGCTGGTTGCGGTGGGCAGAGTCACGTCCAGCCCGGCGGCGATGTCGCTCATGCGTTTGGAGCCGCTCACGTACAGGATGAGCAGTATCTTGAACTGCGGCATGGTGATGTCGAGGGAGAGCAGGTCGTGGGGCACGGCAGGGAGCAGCTCACGGAACAGCCGATCCGCCATGGCGAGGATTCCATCTACAAGGTGTTCTTTGCCGGACTCTTCGGCCACGTCTTCCCCCTTGAACTCGCAGAAATCTTCACAAGAAATTAACAATTCGCACAGGGCGAACTGTTTGACGCAGTCTAACAAAAGACACGGGAGTGTGTCAATTGGCGCTTCCTTGAGCGGTTGTGCGTAAGGTGTCGGCACTCACGAGTGGCTTCCCGGCCGTCGAGGCGAGCGGGGCATGGAACGCGGGGATGCCATCGTGCGTCTGGTTCGGACGGAGGAGAGGCCTGCGAAACGCGGGGACACCATTCTCCGGATGGAGTGCATGAGGGAGGGGCATGGTGTCCCCGGGTTTCGGGCAGCGTTGGCTGTCTCGGTATTCGCAGGACAGACGCACGCGTCTCCAGCGGGGCCGGGGACTACTCAGGGTCGTGGTTGCTGATCACGCCTGTCAGTCCTCCTGCCGCAGCGGCAGATTCACACGCCGGGAAACCCGGGGACGTCATTTCTTCTCGGACGCTGTGCACGGATGAGGTGCATGATGTCCCCGCACTTCCGTGGTGGTGCTGGTCGTGGCGGTATCCACAGGGGAGGCGTATGCGCCTCCCGTCGGGTCGTTACCATCTCACGTGTGCAGCCGTCAGCCACGCGCATCCACGGGCCACCGTTCAACGCAACCTCGCGCGATTCGCAATCCTACGGGCGGGACATGTCCCGCCCCTACGAGCGCTCCTTGGTTCGCCTGAGCTGGGGCTCCTCACGCCTGGTTCACTTCGACGGCGCCGCTCTGATGACGACTATCGGGACCCTGCCCTGCCAGTGCAGCACCTTGTGTGTGATGCTGCCGAAGGCCAGCCGGCCGAGCCCTGAACGACCGTGCGTGGACATGGCGATCAGGTCGACGTTCATGTCCTCGGCGGCCTTCACTATCTGCTCGGCGGGGCGGCCCACCACAACGGTGGGCGTGACGGTCACCCCCTTGAGGTCCCATGCCTGGCGGACCCTCTCGAGGTACTCGGAGGCGATTCTCTTGCTTTGCTCGGTCATCGCCTCCTCGGCGGCCGCGTCAGGGACGACCGTCTCCGTCAGCATCACCCGGATGGGAATCACGACCTGCAGCAGGATGACCTCTCTCTCCACCTGGAAGGACATCTTGGTGAGGAGGTCTTTGACGTAGGGTAGAGCGGATTCGCCGACTTCCGAACCATCCAACGGAACCAGTATTCTCTCGCGCATCTCTCGTCCTCCTTCCTCCCCAACCTCATCCGGGTGCGTGCCGCTACCGGCCCCGCCCCGGGACATCACGAGCGTGAGATTGCGCCGCGAATCACGTCTTCCGTCTACTTTCAGGATACCGCGCCGCTGGAGAAAGGGCAAAGTTGCCGGGCGAGTGGCCTGGCGATTGCCGGGCTCGGGTCTGAGGCGCCGGGCTCCCGGTCGCGCAAACGGCCTGCATCTGCATGTGGTGAGGCCGCACGCGTGACCTGCGGAAGAGGGTCAGGGAGTGACGTGGCTTCCGTGGTGTTCAGGAAAGGAGGCGACGGAGACGCCAGGCTGTGATTCGTCCTTCGCGACCATCTTGACGAAAGCCTCGACGACGTTCGGGTCGAACTCCGTGCCGGCCCGCTCGCGGATGTAGGCCAGCGCCTTGTCCGCGGGCCACGCCGCCCGGTAACGGCGCTCGGAGGTCAGCGCGTCATACACGTCCACGACGGAGAAGACGCGCGCGGAGAGCGGGATGTCCGTTCCTCTCAAGCCGCGCGGATAGCCGCTGCCGTCCCACTTCTCGTGGTGGCAGTAGGGTATGTCGAGTGCCTTGAGCAGGAACGGGATGTGCACCAGCAACTCGTAAGCGTATCTGGTGTGCTGCTGCATGCGGTCGAATTCCTCTTCAGTGAGCTTGCCGGGCTTGAGCAGGATGGCGTCGGGCACTCCCATCTTGCCCACGTCGTGCAGCAGTGAACCGCGGTAGACGTCGTGTGCGCTCTGTCCCTGCATGCCGGTCTCGCTCGCGAGGCGCCTCGCCACTTCACTGACGCGCTGGCAGTGTCCGGCTGTCTCGAGGTCGCGAAGCTCGAGTGCGTGAGCCCAGCCCTCCAGCGTTGCATCGTACGTTTGAGCCAACTCGACCGCTGACTTCCGCTCGGCCCTGAGCGCATCGAGCAGGAACCGGTACATGCTCATGAACAGCATGACAACGATGACAAGCAGCATCAGCATCGTCAGTCCGGTGCTGCTCCACATGGTCATGTCGAGCGGACCGGCTGAGGGATTGAGACGCTCTGCAAGCGCGCCGGTGTACGCGAGGAAAGCGAAGACGCCGTACGTGAGGACACTCACCGCGGTAGTGATCCAGCCCGCGCGGATGCCGATCAGGATGAATGCGATGATGGGCAACACGATGAGATAGCTGCGCCCCGAGCCCTCAAGCCCGAACGGCAGCAGGCTGTTGATTGCCATCACGTAGCCGGCCGAGATGACGACCGAGCCCCGCAGCCGGTAGTCGAGCTTCCTGTAGAGCGCATTCACCACGAGCAGCGCGTAGATTGCCACCATTATCGCGGTCGTTTCGCCGCGTCCGCCGCTGAGGACAACTCCGGTCACGACCGTCGGCAGCGCCGCCACGGAGATGACGTAGAGAAGGATGGTGACGGCCCTGGTGCGCCACGCTCTCAAGACGTCGTCAATCCCGTGCTCGTATGACAACCCGATGGGTGTGTTCGACATTTCACACGTTCTCCCCTGCCCGGTCAGGGAAGCGGACGGAGAGCCCCACCGGAACGCCGTCTCGTTTCCGGGCCGCGCTGACTACCAGTATGGTTCGACTCACGACCGTATTCAATCCCCCCTGGCGGGTTTGCCGCCGCTTCTCCCTCTGTCTCGATGAGACTGACGTACCTCTGTCGGCGGCGGTCGGTCCGGCTTCTATCGGGAGAGGCTATCGTCTGTCCGGTCCGCGGCCAGCGGAATGACGAGGCACGTGGGCAGGGCCGCGACGGCTGAGACGACGCCACAGGTCACGAAGGGGACTGTGTAGCTGGCGAGCATGTCGTAGCAGTAGCCCGTGAAGACGGGGCCACTCGAGCCGCCGATGCCGATGCTGATGCCGGTGGCTCCGAGAAGTGCACCGTGAGCACGGAGGCCGAACAGCTCGGCGATGATGTGCGAGTTGAGCGGCACGATGCCGCCGAAGGCGAAGCCGAATGCCACCGCCGCCCCGAATACGCTCCACAGGTCCTTCGCGACTGCGAGCCAGAGGAGGCTGAGCGAGAGCAGGGCATACTGCGAAACGAGAAGGCGCTTCGAGCCATGCCGGTCGGCCATACTGCCGGTGCTCACCCTCCCCACCATGCCGAGGGCGCCGATGGCCGTCATGACTGCCGCGGCCGTGGAGGACGAAAGCCCGAGTCCCATGCCGTGGATGACGATGTGGACCATGACCGATTGCACACTGAATCCGAACGCACCGAAAGCCGCAACCAGCAGCCAGAGTTGACGCGTCCGGACCGCCTCGGAGAACCGCAGTCCGGGAGATGCCGCCGGCATCCGTGCGCCGTTCGTTGCTCCATGACCGCCAAGAGGCTGCAGTCCCATCCCAGCGGGGTCTCGTCTCAGCACCTGCGCCATCAGGGGGACTGCCAGCAGCAGAAGCACTCCGACTGCCACGAAGGATGAACGCCATGACAGGGTGCGTATCAGCCAGTCGGCCACCGGCGGAACGGTCATGGTGCCGAGCCCGAAACCGGCCATGACGATTCCGGTCATCAGTCCCCGGCGGGCGCGGAACCAGCGTGCAACGGTGGACATCAGCGGCACCGGCCCGCCGCTCACCCCGATGCCGATGACGACTCCATACAGCAGGTAGAGCTGCCAAAGGGAATCGATTCTGGATACCAGGATGAATCCGACACCGAGGAAGACGCCGCACAGGGTGAGGATGACGCGGGGACCGAAGCGGTCGTTCAGCCTTCCCACGACTATGCCGAGCATGCCCTGCACGAGCATGTTAAGCGAGAACGCACTCGATGTGACCGCGCGGGTCCAGCCGAACTCCGCCTGAAGCGGGGCGAAGAAGACGCTGAAGCTGAAGATGGCGCCGGAAGAGACCGCTATCAGGAGGAACGAAGCCGCAGCGATGACGTAGCCGTAGAACACGGACCGCCTGCGCGCGACGTTCGGCTGTGTCTTCATCGCTGGGTGTCGTCTGCGGACTCGCGGGATGGCAAGCCGCTGACTGGTGTGCGGACCGGTGGATGTGTGCCGCCCTGCCGCGCGTACTGTACCGCTTCGAACTGCGGCAGTCCATCTGGCGTGCGCAGCCAGTGGCAAGCAGACGCGAGCGGGCGCCCTGGCCGCGGTCGCCGCTACTTGCTGACCGTCAGCTTGAGCTCGTAGTCCTTCGCCTTGATCTCCTTGCCCACCTCGGGGTAGGGCAGGACGTCGAAAGCGACTTTGTAGCCGCCGAAGGTATCCGAGGCTGGCCCTGACAGGCCCGGTTGCGTCAGTACCTTCTCGTACGTCGAGCCGGCCTGCGTAACCTTGACGAGGCAGCTCACCTCGCCGGCCCAGATGCACCTGGCTCCGTTCGGGCAGCGGCTGTCCGAGACAACCTCGACAAAGTCGATGCTGACACTCTCCCCGGTGAGTGCGGCTGACTGCCCCACCGCAAGGGTGAACTCTGTTCCGAGTGTGACCTCCCGAGTTGCCGGCTCCGCGCAACCGGCGAGAAGCAGCACGCTCAGCGAAAGCAGACAGACGACCATTCGCTTCATCATGTATTCAGGCTACCACAGTCCGGGAGGATCGGCCTCCCGCCGTACCGGCCGGCTGTGGTGCATCAGGGTCAGGGCATCCGCTTGAATCGGGTATCATTTGTGGTGGTCGCAGCGCGTGGTCGGACGGGAGCGGTGCAATGCCACCGCAGGAAGAAACCTGTTGCGCCGGAAGCGCAACCGGAGAGGAGGACGGAGTGAGCAAGAGCATCAAGGGGACCCAGACCGAGAAGAACCTGCTGGCATCGTTCGCGGGAGAATCGCAGGCGCGCAACCGCTACACCTTCTTTGCCAGCGTGGCGCGCAAGGAAGGGTACGAGCAGATAGCCAACATCTTCACGGAGACCGCCGGCAACGAGAAGGAGCATGCGGAGGTGTTCTTCAAGTACCTGGAGGGCGGAGACCTCTCTATCACCGCCTCGTACCCTGCGGGCATCATCGGCGACACGAAGGCGAACCTGCTGGCGGCGGCGGCCGGCGAGAAGCTGGAGTGGAGCGTCCTCTACGCTGAGGCCGAGAAGACGGCCCGCAAAGAGGGCTTCGAGGATGTGGCGACCTCCTTCAAGGAGATTGCAGAGGTCGAGGAGTTCCACGAGAAGCGGTATCGCAAGCTGGCTGCGAACGTGGCGAACGGCGAGGTCTTCAAGAAGAAGGCAGTCGTGAAGTGGCACTGCACCAACTGCGGCTACGTGCACGAGGGTACGGAGGCGCCGAAGGAATGCCCGGCCTGCAAGCACCCGCAGTCTTACTACGAACTGCTGGCTGAGAACTACTAGGCGGCGAGGGCACCGTGGCGCAACTCCCGCCTGAGGAGAGCGCGGCGTCCGTACCGGGACGGGTAGTGGGCGGTTCTGAGGCAGGGGCAGGCTCCCACGCCTGCGGGGCGTGGCCGGATGCAGGGGCCGTTCGCGAACGGCCCGGCGTCGGCGGTCAGCACACGGCTGTTGCAGTCGAGGCTGCCCTCGCTCCGGTCGACTCCCGGCTCACGGCTTCGTTGGGCCGTTCTTGGACGGCCCCTGTACCAGGAACCGGGCACGCACGCATGTTCGCCCGCCGGTGTTGCGGCCAAAGCCCGAAGGGTTGGCCTGCCTGGCCCGCCCTCCGTCGCGTTGTTGGTGGTTCACTGGTGCCGGCTGCACTCGCCTTTCGGCCCTGCGTTCACTTCCTGCCGAAAAGCAGTTCGGTGTTGCCCAGCATGAAGGGGAGCCTCAAGGCCCGGGGCACGAGCAGCTCCTGATTGGTATCGATGAGACTCACTTCGTCGATGCCCCAACTCCTGACGCTCGCGGCAAGCGCCCCCGGTTCTCCGTACAGGGACCTCCACAGGAACAGATCCTGAAATGCAAACACGCCGCCCTTCTTCACTACCCGCAGCGCTTCCCGGACGACGGCTCTCTTGTCCCTCGTCTCCTGAACCTCGTGAAACACGAGGTTGCTCACCACGGCGTCAAAGGCTTCCTCGGGGAACGGAAGACAGACTGCGCTCGCCTTCCGGAAGGTCGTCCGATCGGCGACTGCGGCGAGCCGGGCATTGCTCCGGCAGCGCTCCATGGAGTACTCCCACTTCCCGCCCCAGCAGTCAATGCCCGTTACCTGAGCCTTCGGGTACCGTCGGGCCGCCTCGATGGCGAGGGCTCCATTGCCGCAGCCGATGTCCAGGAGCTGACCCTTGCCGTCCCAGGGCAGATGGGCGAACACGAGGTCCCTGATCCGGGCCTGCAGGTTCCCGCCTGCCGGGGAGAACCGGCGATGGGCGTAGAGAAGGTACACGGCTGCCACGATGCAAACAGCCGCCCCGACCATGAGCGGCCTCCACCAGTGAGAGAATCCCGCGAAGGCAGCAGCCAGTGCCGCCGGAAGGACGATGAATCTGACCGGTACCCAGTTGCCGTAGTCAATCGCGTCGCGAGCGTCTCTCATTGAATGAACCTGTGCTCCTTTCTGCCGTGTGGGGTGGGTCGTCCCGCGGATGGTAGCACGCGCGGACTGTGGTGACGCCGCGCTTCTCCCTGCTGTCCGATGCAATGGGAATGCGGACTTGGGCGCCGTGCGGGCATATGCCATCGGACCTGATTCTGGCGCGGTGCTGACCGGGGTGCGCCCGGGACCTGCCATGGTAGGGGTGGTATAGTGGTTGCAGTGTGGCGGCGTCCGTTGGGACGGCCTTCCCGCCACGTTCAGGAGGAGATGCGATGCCGAAGCCCCGGTTCATCTACCAGGTGATGATCAGATGCGCGCCCGAAGCCGACGCCGAGTTCAACAAGTGGTACAACGAGGTGCACATGCCACTCGTGATGAAGGGCGGCATGATGAAAGGCGCGACGCGCTACAGGGTGACGGACGCGGTGAAGACCGACGCCGTCAAGTACATGACCGTCTGCGAGTTCGAGGACCGCGCCACCTTCGAGAAGTGGCTGGCCAGCGACGTCCTGGCCGTCGCCAAGGCTGATAGGGAGAAGCAAATGGCCGGCAAGGCCGTTGAATGGACCGGCCGCGCTTTCTACGAGCCGATAGCACAGTTCGGGAAGTAGCGCGGCAGGATTCGGCGCTGTCCATCGAGTCCACGGCGTCCATTTCGACCCGGCAAGCAACGGCGGCACGTGATGGTCGGGGACGGTTGTGCAATTTTGCATTTGAAATGCAGATTTGCACGGTTGACACGCAACGACCGATCAAGAGCACTTGCAGCGGCTCGCTGGGTCGTGTGTGGGCGGGCTAGTGCGTGGAGTGCGCCGCTTGACCGTCTGCCGGCGACTCGCCTACGTCGACAGGAACGGTGAACCAGAAGCGGCTGCCCTCGCCGGATTCGCTCCCCACGCCGATGGCGCCGCCGTGCGCTTCGACCAGCTCCTTCGAGATGGTGAGGCCGAGCCCCCTGCCGCCGGTCGCCCGGGCGCGAGACCTGTCCGCCCGGTAGAAGCGGTCGAACACGTGAGGCAGGTCTTCCGGCTGGATGCCCTCCCCCGTATCGGAGACCGAGACCTCGATGAAGTCGCCGCGCGGCGTCGCTTCGACCGCGATGCTGCCGCCCTGAGCCGTGTGCGTGAGCGCGTTGTCCAGGAGATTGCGCAGCACCTGGCTGATGCGGTGGTAGTCGACGGACACTAACGGAAGCTCGTCGCCGACGCTGGTTGAGACGGTGACACCCTTCGCCGTTGCCGCGGCCCGCATCGCCTCGGCGGCATGCGCCACCAGTTGCGCTATGTCCTCGGGCTGCCTCTGGAGGGTGAGCTGTCCGGCCTCAACGATGCTCAGCTCCTGCAGATCCTCGACCAGGCGTGACAGCAGCACGGCCTCGCCGTCCAGCACGGCGATGGTCTCCGCATCGGGCTCGAGCACCTTGTCCTTGATGGCTTCCACGTAGCCGCGGATGTTCGACAGCGGCGTGCGCAGCTCGTGCGCGATGTCGGCGATCATCTGCCGCTGCGTCGCATCGGCTTGCTGAAGCTGGCCCACCATGGTATTGAAGGCGTTGGCCAGCTCGCCCAGTTCTCCTGGGTCCTTTACATCGACCCTCTGGGAGAGGTCGCCTGCACCAAGGCGCTGCACCGCCAACCGGAGGTCCGTTACCGGCGTCAGGATGCGCCTCGAGAGGAACCAGGCGAGCGCGACCGATGCCGCGAATGCTACCAGCAGGCCCAGGATGAGGAAGCGACCGATGCGCTTCAGGAGGCCCGCCAGCATGGCGCGTTCGGCCCCGGGCGGGTTCTGCGGTTCCATGTACAGCGTTCCGGGAGCTTTGCGGTCGCCTACCTGCGCCACGATGAGTCCGTCCCGGGGGTCAGCCGAGTAGGTCTGCCCAAGCAGGGATTCGTCCGAGTCGGCCACCACCGTGCCGTCCGCGTCCGTCAGGATGATGCGCCAGTCCCACATGTCTCCCATGTGCCGCAGGTACGGCTGGACGCCGGTCCAGTCTCCCGCCGCCACGTAGTAGCGGGTGGCGGCCATGCCAAGCTCGGAAGCCCGCTGGTTGTCGAGACGCTCCCGGACACGGTCGAATTCGGCGGAAGTGGACCACGTCATGAACGCGAACACGGCGCCGAGCGCGAGGATGGTGATGACCGCGAACGCCGCGATGAGCCTGACCAGCAGGCTATTGCTCTTCATCGGCCTTCTCTGCGAAGGAGTAGCCGGCGCCGTAGACGGTCTTCACGTAGAGGGGGTGGGCGCTGTCCGGCTCAACCTTGCGCCTCAGGTTGCGGATGTGGGCATCGACGGTCCGCTCGTAGCCGTCGAAATCGAGGCCGAGCGCCTTCTCGATGAGCTGCTCGCGGCTGAAGACACGGCCCGGCTCGAGGGCCAGCACGCCCAGGATCTTGAACTCGGCGCGCGTGAGCCCGAGAGGCTGACCGTCGCGGAGGGCGTCGCGCCGACGGAAGTCGAGCAGCAGGTCGCCCCGGCGCAGCTCGTCCGGGCCGCGCTCTCCGGGGAGACGTCGCAGCACTGCGCGCACGCGCGCGGCAAGCTCGCCGGGACTGAATGGTTTGGTGACGTAGTCGTCCGCCCCGGTATTGAGGCCCTTGAGCTTGTCTTCGTCAGTGGTGCGTGCCGTCAGCATGATGACGGCCACGTCGGACTCCTGGCGCAGCGCCTCGCACACCTCGATGCCGTCCATCCCGGGCATCATGATGTCGAGCACGATGAGGTCCGGCCTCTTTGTCCTCGCGGTCTCGAGCGCCTCGACCCCGTCTGAGGCGGTGAAGACGGTGTGCCCCTCCCTCTGGAGGTACGCCTTCACCAATCGGACCGTGTTGGGATCGTCGTCAACTACCAGCACCTTGTGCGCCATCGCCTTCACCTCGCCCCGCTTCGAGCACCTGCTCTATTTTAGACCACCGGCGGCAGAGCGAAGCCCGGTGGGGTGGGTATGGCGGACGGGAGAGGAGAATCGCGCTCCTCTCCCGTCGCGTCAAGAGGAGGAATCGTCTAGGCTGCACTCTCGGTCGGGCAACCGAAACCGCCGGCTGCACCGAAGGCGCGCATGCCGCCGCCGCGCATCATGCCGCCGGGGCGCATGCCGCGACCCTGAGCGAAGGGGAACGCGTCACCCATGTCGGGTCTGGACTCCAGCCATTCCTGCATCTCCTCGCGATTGTCGGGTCGGGACTCGAGCCATTCCTGCCACTCCTCGGACTGTTCCTCGGTCAGCACGCCCTGGTCGATGAGTTCCTGCATGCGGGCATCACGCGCCGCCTGCATCTCGTCCTGTCTTTGCTCGCGCTGCTCCTCAAGGGCCTGCCGGAACGCGTCCTCCAGGTCGTCCTGGTCGATGTCGAGGATCTCCGCGACCCTCGCCAGCAGCGAGTTGACGGGCCCGTCCCGGTCCTCGTCATCCGCGGATACCGTCCCCACGATGAGTCCGGTCACCGCCATCGTTGCCACGAGCGCGCCTGCGATGATCTTTCGTCTTGTCGTCATCTTGTCCTCCACTGCTTCGTGCTGTAGTGTCCGGAGGAGGGATTGCAGAGCTGTGCACCTCCCTGTTCGCCCGCCGCCGGTCATCTTCTTCCTCGCTCATGCTAGCAACGGAATGTCAATTTCCCGTGAAGCGGACGAAGAACCAGGTTTTCGTCTCGCCGATGATGCGCGAAACCGCTGCGACTATGGTGTTGGCGTCAGAGAAGCAGAAGAGGCGGCTGACACGGATGTCAGCCGCCTCTCTCGAGTTGCACTCTGAACGTGACGTCCGAACTCCGGCCGTCGGGCCGCCACGCCCGGGTGATGGCTACCTCCTCACCAGCATGTAGACGACCAGAACGATGATGAGAAGCACGAGCACTCCGCCTATGGCGATGGCCCACATGGGCACTCCGCCGAACGCGGAAGAGGAGGACGGCGGAGTCGTGGGCACCGTCGGCGTCGTGGGCGTCGTGGGCGTAGTCGGCGTGGTCGGGGTCGTCGGCGTGGTCGGGGTCGTCGGCGTCGTGGTGGCCGACGGCGTGAAGGCGATGGAGAGACTGTCCTCAGCCGAGTTGCCGTCCTCGTCGGATACCTCGACGGTGACAGTCCTCGCGCCTCCGGAGAGGATGCTTGTCGGCAGCACGAAGCTGACATTGAAGCTGCCCTTGGAGGTGGTGTTTGCTACCTCGACCTCGTCGCCGTCTATCCAGACTGTCACCTCAGTGGACTTATCGAAGCCGGTGCCCGTGACCTTGACGGAGGTGCTGGCGGAGGTGACCGACGCTGGACTGACCTCGATGGAAGACTCAACGGTGAAATCGAGCTTCGCCTCGGCGTCGTCCTCGTCTATGACCGTTATCGAGTTGTTCCCGGCCGGCGCCTCGGGCACGATGATGGTGCACTTGAACTCGCCGTCGCTGTCGGTGCTGTCGTCGCCGTCCTCGATTTCGACCGTGACGCTGCCGAACTTGACGGTGATGTCCGAGGAAGAGGAGAAGCCGGCGCCGGAGATCTCTACCTCGGTGCCGACCGGCCCCTCCTCGGGGTCTATCTCTATCTCGGGGGCCGAGATGTCGAACTCGGCGACCGCTACTATCTCGGCGTCTTCTTCGTAGGTTACGTAGACGTAGTAGGTGCCGGAGGTGACGGCCTCGTCGTCCTCACCGTCGGTCAGCACCGACGGGACCTTGAAGGTCGTGTCCCATTCGCCGCTGCCATCCACCTCAATGCCGGACTTGAGCTTCTCGTAGTTCTCAACGTCGCTGTCGATCTCGTCGCCCTCGTCGGCTTCATCGGCCGAGAAGTAGATGTCGACGTAGTACCAATCCGCCTCATCTTCCGAGT
>CAZLPP010000007.1:0-51783 GCA_964561465.1 uncultured Dehalococcoidales bacterium | reverse complement strand
CGTCCTTTGACAAGTACGTTGCCCAGTGATAAAGTGTACCGTCGGAGTTAGCCTCAAAGCACCGGTTGCTCTTCGATTCGTTGCACTGAGCCAGCTAGTTAGGGCCGGGGCTCGTGTGGAGCGGACCCGCGGCTTGGCTAGCCGGCTCTTTTGATTGCCCAGATATAGTGAGGTGTGGTACGTATGCCGACCATCAATCAGCTTGTGAGAAAAGGCAGGAAGAAGATCGTCTCCAAGACGAAGGCTCCCGCGCTGCACTACATCCAGAATGCGTCGAGGTCCAGGACGATCTGGACGAAGGGCTCGCCCTTCAAGCGAGGGGTCTGTATCCAGGTGAAGACCGTGACCCCCAAGAAGCCGAACTCGGCTCTGCGCAAGATTGCCCGTGTTCGGCTGACCAATCAGCTTGAGGTCAATGCGTATATCCCGGGGGAGGGTCATAACCTGCAGGAACACTCGGTTGTGCTGATCAGAGGCGGCAGAGTGAAGGACCTCCCCGGTATCCGCTATCACATCGTGCGCGGAGTGCTGGACACCGAGGGTGTCCAGAATCGCAAGCAGGGCAGAAGCCTGTACGGTGCCAAGCGCCCGCAGTAGCGTCCATCGAGGTGTGAGAACATGCCCAGAAGAGCGAAGAGAGTAAACAAGCACGTGGTTCTGCCGGACGCCAAGTACGGCAGTGTGGACGTTGCCAAGTTCGTCAACCGGGTGATGCTCAGAGGCAAGAAGGCCACCGCCGAGAGCATCGTCTATGGCGCGATGGAGTTGGCCGCTCAGCAGGCGAGTATCGAGCCCGTCGAGGTGCTCGAGAAGGCGGTCGACAGCGCAACGCCTCTTATCCGCGTCAAGCCCCGCCGGGTCGGCGGTGCGACGTATCAGGTGCCGATGGAGGTCGACAGACGCATCGGCCGCGCTCTTGCGATGAGGTGGCTCATCACGGCCGCCAGGACACGGAGCGGGAAGTCGATGGCCGAGAAGTTGGCCGCCGAACTTGTGGATGCAGTGCAGGGCAAGGGCTCTGCTGTAAGGAAGCGGGAAGAGATTCACAGGATGGCCGACGCCAACAGGGCCTTCGTGCACTACCGCTGGTGATATGGCCGCAGTTAGAGCTGTTCTTGAGTCTACGGTCAAAGCGATGACGCGCTCATTTGCTATGGAGAGGGTCCGCAATATCGGCATCATTGCCCATATCGATGCCGGTAAGACGACCGTTACTGAGCGCATCCTTCACTACACCGGTCGAACCTACAAGATCGGGGGTGTGGATGAGGGCACCGCTGTCATGGACTGGATGGACCAGGAACGGGAACGCGGCATCACCATCATGGCCGCCGCCACGACGTGCCACTGGGGTGACTACCGCATCAATATCATCGACACGCCCGGACACGTGGATTTCACTGCCGAGGTTGAGCGCAGCCTCCGCGTGCTTGACGGCGGAGTCGTTATCCTCGATGCCGTGGCGGGCGTTGAGGCGCAGTCGGAGATGGTCTGGCGCCAGGCCGACCGTTATCACGTTGCCCGGGTCTGCTTCGTCAATAAGATGGACAGGGTCGGGGCCGACTTCTTCCGCACTCTGGCGAGCATCGAATCGCGTCTCGGCGCTGTCACCGTTCCGGTCCAGTTGCCGTACGGCTCTGAATCCTCGTTCCGGGGCGTCATCGATCTGATCGGCAACAGGGTTATCCTGTTTCCGGAGGATTCTCACTTGCCCCTCGAATACGGACCCGTGCCGGCGAGCGAGGCCGACGCCGTGGCAAGGTACCGCCACATGATTGTCGAGAAGCTGGCTGAGCATGATGACGCTGTCCTGCTTCCCTACCTTGAGGGACAGGAAGTCTCTTCCGAACTGATGGTCGAATCCATCAGGCGCCTCACGGTCGCGAATCGGGTAGTGCCGGTCCTGTGCGGCAGCGCGCTGCGCGGCAAGGGCGTTCGTCCGTTGCTCGATGCCGTCGTTGCCTACCTGCCGTCGCCTCTGGATGTCCCCGCGGTCGTTGGGCGCGATCCGGCCGGCTCACAGGAGATTGTGTGCGGCCCGAGCGATGATGAGCCGCTGGCGTCGCTGGCGTTCAAGGTGGTATCCGACCCCTTCATGGGGCGGCTCACCTATCTGAGGGTCTACTCCGGGACGATCACGTCGGGAGCACAGGTCCTCAACACGGCGAAGATGAAGCGTGAGCGCATCGGGCGACTCTACTTGATGCATGCCAACCATCGCGAAGAAGTGACCGATGCCGACGCGGGAAGCATAGTCGCTGCTCTCGGACTGAGAGGTACCGTTACCGGAGACACGCTCTGCAGCCCGTCCCGCCCGGTGGTCTTTGAATCCATCCGGTTCGCCGAGCCGGTTCTGGCCATGGCCATCGAGCCGAGAGCCAAGGCCGATTCGGAGAAGCTCGAGGATGTGCTCGGCAAGCTGATCGACGAGGATCCGAGTTTCAAGGTGCGCCAGGATCCCGAGACCGGCCAGGCCATCATCATGGGCATGGGAGAGCTTCACCTGGAAGTCATGGTGGAGCGCATGTCGCGTGAGTTCGGCGTTAAGGTCAACGTCGGTAAGCCGAGAGTCGCCTACCGCGAGGCCATCACGCGGGCCGTCGAGAGTGAGGGCCGGTTCGTGCGTCAGACCGGCGGGCGCGGCCAGTACGGTCACGTCTGGCTGCGGCTCGAACCGGGAGAGCGCGGCAGCGGCTTCAAGTTCGTCGATGAGATCAAGGGCGGCACCGTGCCTCGTGAATACCTGCCGGCCATCCAGTCCGGCGCCCGTGAAGCCGTCGAGACGGGTGGTCCTGCGGGCTACCCGGTTGTGGATGTCACCGTGACGGCGTTCGACGGCAGCTTCCACGAGGTGGACTCCTCCGAGCTTGCATTTAAGATCGCCAGCTCGATGGCAGTGAAGGCCGGCTTGCCGAAGGCGAAGCCGGTGGTCCTCGAGCCCATCATGAAGCTGGAGATTACCACACCGACGCAGTTCACCGGAGATCTCATCGGTGATCTCAACGCCCGCAGGGCGAGAATCGAGCGGATCGACACCCAGGCCGATTCCACCGTGGTCGGTTGTCTGATTCCTCTGGGCGAGACCTTCGGCATCGCGACGGCGCTTCGGTCTCTGAGCCAGGGCAGGGTAACCCACACGATGGAGTTCTGTCGGTACGAACCGGCCCCCGCGACGGTGGCCGAGCAGATTGCCAGGAAGAGTCAGTAGGTAGAGAGAACAGAGGCATCGATATGACGAGTCAGAAAGTGCGCGTGAAGGTCAAGAGCTTCGACCACCGGCTGGTGGATCAGGCAGTCAGGCAGATAGTCGAGGCCGTTGAGAGTGCCGGTGGCATCGTTGTCGGCCCGGTACCCCTGCCGACGAGAATCGAGAAGTTCTGCGTCACGCGTTCACCCAACATCGACAAGGACTCGCGTGAGCAGTTCGAGATCAGGACGCACAAGAGACTCATCGATATCCAGGATCCGACCTCGAAAGCCATCGATGCCCTGACCCAGATCAACGTCGCGTCCGGCGTCGAGATCGACATCAAACTGTAGATACGCGAGTGAGGAGCATTCCCGTGCGTGGCATTATCGGTAGAAAAGTAGGTATGACCCAGCTGTTCCTGGAGGGCGGCGAGTGCGTCGGCGTGACCGCCATTGAGGCCGGCCCCTGCACGGTCGTCCAGGTGAAGTCGGCCGAGAAGGACGGCTACGATGCGGTCCAGCTCGGATTCGGCAGCTCGAAGCGCCTGAACAAGGCGGAAAAGGGACACCTGAAGGGACTTGCCGAAACTCCCCATCTGCACGAGTTCCGCGTTCCGGCCGGTACTGCGACCGTCGGCGACCGCGTGGACGTGGGCGGCTTCGCCCCCGGCGATCTTCTTCGGATCTCCGGCGTGTCGAAGGGCCGGGGCTTTGCGGGCGGCGTGAAACGGTATCACTTCCACGGCGGTCCGAAGACGCACGGTCAGTCAGACCGGCATCGCGCTCCCGGGTCCGTCGGTTCGACCACGACGCCGGGTCGGGTGCTGAAAGGGAAGAGGATGGCCGGCCACCTGGGCAGTGCGCGCGTGACGGCAGCCAACCTGAAGGTAGTCAGGATTGACGCCGAGCGGAATCTGCTTCTGGTACACGGCGCGGTCCCGGGCGCCAACGGCGGCGTCGTCATCGTTGAGAAGGCGGGTGAATAACGTGAAGACTCCGGTCCACAATCTGCAGGGACAAGTTGTCGGCGAGGTTGAGCTCGACGACTCCGTGTTCGATGTTGAGTTTCGTGAGGGCCTCGTCCACCAGGCAGTGACGTGCCTGCTCGCGAACAGGCGACAGGGCAATGCGTCGGTGAAGTCGCGCGGAGAGGTCTCGGGCAGTACGCGCAAGCTGTACGCCCAGAAGGGGACCGGTCACGCCCGGCGCGGCAGCATCAAGTCGCCGCTGATGCGTGGCGGAGGAATCGTTTTCGGTCCCAGCCCGCGCTCCTACCGACAGCGCTTCCCGAAGAAGATGCGCCGGCTGGCGCTTGCCTGCGCGCTGTCGATGAAGCTGCGCTCCGGAGACCTGTGGGTTGTCGAGGCACTCGACGTGCAACAGCCGCGGACGAAGGATGTCGCGGCGATGCTTGCGAGCGCCGGGCTCTCGTCATCGACCCTCATCGTGACTCCCGAATCGCAGCCCGCCCTGTTCCTGTCGGCTCGTAACCTGCCTGGCACGTCCGTCAAGCCGTGCACGACTCTGAGCACGCTCGACGTCATGGCCGCCGGCAAGATGATTGTGACGGTCCCCGCACTCCGCAGGATGGAGGCAATCTGGGGGAGCAAGGGGAGTGACAGCGATGAATCTGCATGATGTGATTCGTCGTCCGCTGATCACCGAGAAGGCTACCGAACTCCAGGAGGAGGACAAGTACGTCTTCGAGGTCGCCCGCACCGCCAACAAGGTGCAGGTGAAGTCGGCGGTCGAAAAGGCTTTCAACGTGCATGTTGTTGACGTCAACGTCATCACCGTGCCTGGGAAGACGAAGCGCAAGGGCAGGAGACAGGTGCCGACGTCTCCGTGGAAGAAAGCGATTGTCAGCCTGAAGTCTGGCGACAAAATTGCGTACTTTGAGGGCGTGTAATGGGATCAGTACTTAAGTGGCGCAACAAGAAGATCACCAAGCATCAGCACAAGAAGCTGCTGAAGAAGACCAGATGGCAACGCCGGCATGTATAGGCCAGGGCGAATAGTCGACCCTGAGAAGCAGTAGAGGAAGCAAGTCTCATGGCTCTCAAGACATATAGACCCACATCTCCTGGAAGGAGAGGCAGAGTATCGACGGTCTCGGAGGAGCTGACCAACACCCCTCCGACCAAGTCGCTGCTTGTCCCTGCAACGAAGAATGCCGGGAGGAACAACCGCGGCGTCATTACCGTGCGACATCGCGGGGGCGGCAGCAAGCGCATGCTGCGGATGGTTGACTTCAAGCGCAACAAGGCGGATGTGCCCGGGCGCGTGATGAGCATCGAGTACGATCCGGGCCGGACGGCCAACATCGCTCTCGTCAGCTACGCCGATGGCGACAAACGCTACATCCTGGCGCCGCAGGGCTTGGCAATGGGCGACGCCGTTGTCTCGGGACGCGAGGCCCCCATCAAGCCCGGCAATGCCTTGCCTCTGAGTGCGATTCCCTTGGGTACGCTGGTTCACAATATCGAGCTCACGCCCGGCCGGGGCGGCCAGATCGTGCACAGCGCCGGCGGCTCGGCTCAGCTGATGGGCAAGGAAGGCGACTACGTAGTTGTGCGTCTCCCGTCGCAGGAGTTGCGGCGTATTCACAGCAGCTGTCTTGCCACGGTGGGTCAGCTCGGGAACGTCGAGCGCAAGAACGTGAAGTTCGGTAAGGCTGGGGCGGTCAGGTGGCTGGGCAGGCGCCCCGTCGTCCGAGGCACGGCCATGACGCCTCGTGACCACCCTCACGGCGGCGGTGAAGGCAAGACGCCACGCGGCATGCCTCCGAAGACGCCCTGGGGCAAACCGGCGCTGGGCTACAAGACCCGGAAGCGCACGACGTCCGATCGCTTCATAGTCAGGCGGAGAAAGTAGCATGTCTAGATCATTGAAGAAGGGACCTTACTGCCACCCGAAGCTCGTCAAGAAGATCGACGCGCTCAACAAGTCCGGCGAGAGGACCATCATCCGGACGTGGGCCCGGGCGTCGACGGTGCTGCCGTCGATGATCGGCCATAACATCGCGGTCCACAATGGGCGGAAGCACGTTCCGATCTTCATCACCGAGAACATGGTCGGGCACAAGCTCGGCGAGTTCGTACCGACGTATACGTTCAGAGGGCATGTAGCCAAGGCTAAGGCTGCCGCTGCCGTGAAGCGCTAGGGGTTTCAGACATGAAGGTGAAGGTTGTTGCCAAGGACATCGGGATGCCGCCGCGCAAGGTGCGGCTCGTGGTCGACCTCGTGAGAGGCAAGAAGGTCAACGAGGCTCTCGCCGTGTTGAAGTTCATGCCGAGTCCGGCTGCGCGGGCGGTGGCGAAGGTCGTCAAGTCCGCCGCTGCCAACGCGGAGAACAACTACCAGACACCGGCGGATGGACTTCGCATCGTGGCCATCAACGCTGACGAGGGGCGCACGCTGAAGCGGTTCCGCCCGCAGGCGAGGGGCAGGATCAGCCCCATTCTGAAGCGCTCGAGTCATGTCACCGTGCTCGTGGAGGAGGCCTAGACTTGGGACAGAAAGTAAACCCGGTTGGTTTCAGGCTGGGCATCACGAAGGAGTGGCAGGCCAAGTGGTACGCCGGCAAGGGGTACGCCGCCCTGCTTGAGCAAGATGTGAAGCTGCGCCGTGTGCTGCAGCGACGGGCGCGTGAGTGTGGCATCGCACGCGTCGACATCGAGCGTACAGGCAGCGAGGTGTTTGTGACCGTGCATTCGGCGCGCCCGGGCATCCTCATCGGGCGTGGCGGCCAGAACGTGGAAGCGCTGCGCCTTGAGCTCGAGCGGATCGCTCAGGAGCGGGTCAAGCTGACAATACGCGAGGTTGATCAACCTGAAACCGTGGCTGCTCTGGTCGCGTTCAATATCGCTGAGCGGCTCGAGTCGCGGGTGCCCTACCGTCGGGTCATGAAGCAGGCTTCATTCCGCACCCTTCAGGCCGGCGCCCAGGGAGTCAGGATCAGGGTCTCGGGTCGGCTGGGCGGTGCTGAGATTGCTCGAACACAGTCAGTACATGAGGGCAGAATGCCCCTGCATACCCTGAGAGCGGACATCGACTATGGCTTCACCGAGGCGCACACCATCATGGGACGCATCGGCGTGAAGGTCTGGGTCTTCAAGGGCGAGATTCTGCCTGAGGCGAGGAGGCGTCGTGCTACAACCGAAACGAGTGAAGTATCGTAAGATGCATCGTGGCCGCAGGCAGGGGTCGGCCCACAGCGGCGCCACCGTTGCGTTTGGCGACTACGGCATGTGCGCCGACGAAAATGCATGGCTGACGGCGCAGCAGATAGAGGCCGCGCGACGTGTGTTCGTGCGCTTCCTCCGGACCGGAGGGAAGCTCTGGATTCGCGTGTTCCCGGACAAGTCCGCGACCAAGAAGCCCGCCGAGACCCGGCAGGGTGGCGGCAAGGGCGCACCTGACCACTGGGTGGCGGTCGTCAAGCGGGGAAAGATCCTCTTTGAGCTCGGTGGCGTGACTCAGGAGATGGCCAAAGAGGCGATTCACCTGGCGTCGTTCAAACTGCCCATCGACACGACTTTTGTGGAGAGGGAGGTGAGCCAGGTTGAAAGCTGATGAAGTGCGCGCACTCTCCGATGCGGAGATCAACAAGCAGCTCGAAGAGGCAGATCTGCAGCTGGTGAGCCTCAGTGTCCGTGTGGCGAGCAGGCAGCTGGTGAACCACCGCGAGTTGGCGAACGTGAAGAAGCGTGTTGCCCTACTCAAGACCATAAAGCGGCAGAGAGAGTTGGGGATCAGGTGATGACCATGGGTATGAAGGAGACCATCAAGGGACGAGTCGTGAGCGACAAGACGGAGAAGACGGTCATCGTGGCCGTCGAGACGACGCGGCGCCATCCGTTGTACAAGAAGCCGATGCGCCGCATCCGCAAGTTCATGGCTCACGATGAATCGGGTATGTGCCATGTTGGCGACATCGTCGAGATAATCGAGACGCGACCCCTCTCGGCCCGCAAACGCTGGTGCGTCGTGAGCCGTGAGTCCTCCTCGAAGGTTACGGCCGTGCCGGACCAGGGTGGTGAGAAATGATCCAGACCTACACTCGACTTCGGGTCGCCGATAATACCGGCGCCAAAGAAGTGATGTGCATCAACGTCCCGGGCGGCAGCCGGCGTCGCTATGCGCATGTGGGCGACGTCATCGTCGTCTCCGTGAAGCAGGCCGCGCCGCACGGCGCCGTGAAGGAGGGCGATGTCGTCAAGGCCGTCGTGGTTCGTGAGGTGAGGCCGTTCAGGCGCTCCAACGGCGCGTACGTTCGATTCGACGAGAATGCAGTCGTCGTACTCGGCGACAAGAACAACCCCAAGGGCAGCCGCATCTTCGGACCGGTTGCCCGGGAGCTGCGCGAGAAGGACTTCACCAAGATCATCTCGCTTGCTCCGGAGGTGATCTGACATGAGGATCAAGAAGAACGACATGGTGCTTGTCATCAGCGGCAAAGACCGCGGGAAGAAGGGCAAAGTACGGCGCTCGTTGCCCAGGGAGGACCGTGTTGTGGTCGAGGGACTGAACATGATCAAGCGTCACTCGCGCGCCCGCAGGGCGGCGAGGCAGGCCGGCATCGTGGAGTTGGAGGCGCCGCTTCACGTGTCCGATGTGATGCTGCTGTGCAGCAAGTGCAAGAAGCCCGCCCGGGTGGGTATCAGAACCCTTGAGGATGGCCGCAAGGTGAGATTCTGTCGGACCTGCCAGGAAGTGCTTGACTGAGGAGAGCGACTGCCATGCTGGCTGCAAGAGAAAGATACACGCAGGAAGTCCTCCCCGAGCTGAAGAACCGGCTCGGACACCAGAACGTGATGGAGCTTCCGCGTATGACCAAGATCGTTGTTGGCATCGGCCTGGGCGAAGCCATTCAGAACGCCAAGGCCCTTGAGTCGGCGGAGAAGGACCTGACGACCATCACGGGACAGAAACCCGTGGTCACCCATGCGAGGAGGTCCATTGCCACGTTCAAGCTTCGCACGGGCATGCCCATCGGCATGATGGTGACATTGCGCGGCAAGCGGATGTACGACTTCTTTGACCGCCTCGTGGGCATCGTCCTGCCCCGCCTCCGTGACTTCCGGGGCATCTCCCCGGAGGCGTTCGATGGCAGGGGGAACTACAGCCTCGGTTTCAAGGAGCAGATCGTGTTCCCTGAGATCGAGTACGACAAGATCGAGAAGATACGCGGCCTCCAGGTGACCATCGTCACCACCGCGAGGCGCGACGACGAAGCCCGGCTTCTGTTGAAACTGATGGGAATGCCCTTCGCGGGAGAGTAGCATGGCGAAGAAATCGAAGATAGCGAAATCGAAGCGACAGCCCAAGTTCGCTGTACAGCAGCGCAACCGCTGCAATCTGTGCGGTAGACCTCGCGCCTACATGCGCAAGTTCGGGCTGTGTCGTATCTGCTTCAGGAGACTTGCCGTGCAAGGGCAGGTGCCTGGCGTCAGGAAGTCGAGCTGGTAGGAGAGCGCACTATGGTTAACGATCCGATTGCTGACATGCTGACCAGAATCCGGAACGCCGTGATGGTCGGCCACGAAAGTGTGCTCATGCCTCACTCGAGCGTGAAGGGCGCCATCGCGAAGATATTCAAGGAGCAGGAATTCATCCAGGACTACGAGGTCGTCAAGAGTAAGCCCGCGGACATGCTGCGGGTGCAGCTCAAGTACGCCGACAAGCAGCCAGCCGTTCTCGGCCTCGAGAGGGTCAGCCGGCCCGGACTGCGAGTGTACGCGGGCAAGACCGAGATTCCGAGGGTCTACGGTGGTCTCGGAGTGGCGGTGGTGTCTACGTCAAAGGGAATCATGACTGGCCAGGATGCGTGGCGCCGGAAGCTCGGTGGCGAGATTCTGTGCTACGTCTGGTAGTCCGACTGTGGGGTGACTGACCGATGTCTCGAATAGGACTAATGCCGATAGACGTGCCTGGCGGGGTCCAGGTGTCCATTGCTGATGACAATACCGTCACGGTGAAGGGCTCGCGTGGACAGTTGACACGCACCTTCAATCGCGACATGCGCATCAGGATGGAGGACAAGAAGCTGCTGGTGGAACGCCCGACCGACGACCGGATCCACCGGTCGATGCACGGGCTGACGCGGACGTTGCTTGCGAACATGGTTCGCGGTGTGAGCACCGGGTTCGAGCGCGTGCTCGAGGTCAGCGGTGTCGGCTACCGCGTGCAGAAAGCAGGCGATGCCCTTCAGTTCCAGGTTGGGTTCAGCAGCGCCGTCGACTACCATCTGCCCACCGGTATCGAGGCGGCGGTCGAGGGGACCAACCGCATCCGCCTGACCGGGTTCGACAAGGAGCTGCTCGGGCAGGTTGCGGCCAGCGTTCGCGCTATCCGGCCGTGCGACCACTACAAGGGCAAGGGCATCAAGTACGTTGAAGAGAAAGTCCGCATCAAGCCAGGCAAGGCCGGCAAAGTGACAAAAGGATAGGGTGACATGGCGACGAAGAACCCGAGACTGATGAGGAAGATCCGCCACGAGCGGGTCAGGCGGAATCTCCACGGGACGGCCGACCGTCCGCGGCTGGCTGTCTTCAGGAGTCTCCAGCACATGTATGCGCAGGTTATCGACGACGAGAAGGGCCGCACGCTCGCCGCTGCGAGCTCTAGAGACGTCGCTGCCGCGAGCGGCGAGAAGGCGGCGTCGAAGAAGGACTCGGCGTCCCGCGTCGGGGCGCTCATTGCAGCAAGAGCCATCGAGCATGGCATCAAGGCGGTCGTGTTTGACCGGGGCGGCTTCAAGTACCACGGGCGCGTCAAGGCGCTGGCGGATGAAGCCCGCAAGGGCGGCCTCGAGTTCTAGTCGGGCCGGCAGGTCGTCGAAGTACGGCAGAAAAGGGTATCGCAAATGAAGGCAGTAACCAGGACACCTTCCAGAGTCGCGAGGATCGAACCATCCGAACTTGCGATTGAAGAGAAGCTGATGACGGTCGATCGAGTGACGAAGGTCGTGAAGGGCGGTCGCCGACTTCGCTTCCGCGCACTCATGGTGGTCGGTGACGGGAACGGCCATGTGGGCGTCGGGCTCGCGAAGGCGACCGGTGTGCCCGAGGCCATCCGCAAGGCGGGCGCCATGGGGCGCAAGCAGCTCATCGAGGTCCCTGTCGTCAACCAGACGATTCCTCACGAAGCGCTCGCCAAGTACGGCGCATCGATGGTGCTCCTCAGACCTGCGGCTCCCGGCCGCGGCATGATTGCCAGCACCACGGTACGCACAGTTCTCGAGCTTGCCGGTGTCAGGAATGTCATCAGCAAGTCGCTCGGGAGCCAGAACCGCATCAACGTCGCCCGCGCCACGATGCTGGCGCTCGCTTCTCTGCGGAGGACTGGTCCCGCGGCGACTGAACCCGACATCGATATGACGTCTTCGGAGGCCAACGATGCGGCTGAATGAGTTGAGCCCTGCGGCCGGTGCGACCCACAAGGCGCACAGGGTCGGAAGAGGCGACGGTAGCGGGCACGGCACGTACTCCGGTAGAGGCCAGAAGGGCCAGAAGGCCAGGTCCGGCGGCGGTGTCCGGCTCGGCTTCGAGGGCGGCCAGTTGCCGCTCATCAAGCGCCTGCCGCGCAAGCGCGGTTTCACGAATGTGTTCAAGACCGAGTTCAACGTCGTGAACGTCAACTCGCTGAATGTCTTCCCCGATGGGACCGAGGTGACGCCTGAGGTCATGCTCAAGGCGGGTCTCATCCGGTCCCTGTCCAAGCCCACCAAGGTGCTCGGATACGGCGACCTCGAGAAGCGGCTGACCGTTCAGGCGGCATGCTTCTCGGCAGCGGCTCAGCAGAAGATCACTGCCGCACAAGGCACGGTGAGGACGGCGTAGCATGCAGCAGCAGCAGAAAGAAGGTCAGCCGCGTCTCATCCAGGCGATGCGGGATGCGTTCTCGCTCCCGGATCTGCGTCAGAGACTCGTCTTCACGTTCGGGATCCTCGTGGCGTTCCGCTTCCTCGTCCACGTGCCGCTCCCGGGCGTGGATCTTGCCGCCCTCACGCAGTTCTTTGAACAGAACGCACTGCTCGGGATGCTTGACCTCTTCAGCGGCGGCGCGATGCGGAACTTCAGCATCGCGGCGATGGGCGTGTATCCGTACATCACATCGTCCATCATCATGCAACTGCTTGTGCCTGTGATTCCCAGCCTCCAGGCCATCTCACAGCAGGGCGAATCGGGCCAACGGCGGATCAACCGGATAACTCACTTTCTGGCAGTTCCGCTCGCTGCGTTGCAGGCCTACTCCCAGCTCGCGCTGCTTACCAGTCAGAATGTGATTGCCCGGCCTGATGTCATGACGACCATCACGATAATCACGTGCATGACCGCCGGCACCATCCTGCTTGTCTGGCTTGGCGAACTCATCACCGAGCGCGGCATCGGTAACGGCATCTCGATCATCATCTTCGCCGGAATCGTGGCTTCACTCGCGGAGTCGACAGGCAGAGCGGGCCTTGCCTTCCAGGAGAACCCCATCGGCACCGCGGTTTTCGGAATCCTCGGCGCGCTCACCCTTGTCATGATTGTGGTCTTCATCGAGGCCCACCGGCGTATTCCGGTCCAGTATGCGCGGAGCACGTTCCGCGGCGGTCGCATGTACCGCCAGTCGGGCTCGACCTACATCCCGCTGAGGGTGAACACCGCCGGCATGATCCCGCTCATCTTCGCCATCGCGATGATGCAGCTACCGCAGCTCATCGCGAGCTACTTCATGAACCCTCAGGCCCCGAACGTCTGGGATGGCCTGTACAGGGCATTCGACGCCTCCGCCGGACTGCCGGGAGGACTCCTGTACTGGGGCCTGTACTTCCTGCTCGTCTTCGGTTTCACCTTCTTCTACACGATGGTCATATTCGAGCAGATGAGCCTGCCGCGGACACTGCAGCAGCAGGGCGGCTTTGTGCCGGGGGTTCGACCCGGGAAGTCGACATCCGACTATCTGAACGCCATCATCAAGCGGCTGACGTTCGGTGGGGCGTTGTTCCTGGCAATCGTCGCCATCATGCCCTTCCTTGCGCGTGTGGTGACAGGTGTCAGCGTCCTGACCATATCGAGCACGGCCATTCTGATCGCCGTTGGCGTGGCGCTTGACGTCATGAAGCAGCTTGAGTCGCAGCTTACGATGAGGCGCTACGACGGATTCTTGAAGTAGGGAGGGGAGCCGGAGTGAACATCGTGTTGCTTGGCGCACCGGGAGCCGGGAAAGGCACGCAAGCGTCTGTGCTCTCAAAGACCTTTGGCATCGTGCATGTGGCCTCGGGTGACCTCTTCCGTCGAGCTCTTGAAGAGAAGACGGAACTGGGGCTGAAGGCCAGGACCTTCATGGAGAAGGGCGAGCTGGTGCCGGATGAGGTCACAATCAGCATGGTGCTTGAGCGCATCCGGAAACCTGACTGCAGCAAAGGAGTGCTGTTCGACGGCTTCCCTCGTACTCTGAGCCAGGCGAAGGCGCTGGACAGCCGGCTCGCGGATGAGCACAGGGCTATCGATCGGGCTGTGTACATCGAGGTGCCTGAGGATGAGCTCGTCAAGCGGTTGAGCGGACGCTGGATCTGCCGTCAGTGCCAGGCCCCGTATCACGAGATCAGTTCGCCGCCGGCCGTGGCCGGCCGGTGCGACGCATGCGGCGGAGAGCTCTACCAGAGAGCGGACGACAAGGAAGAGACGGTGCGCGAGAGGCTGAAGGTATTCTTCTCTCAGACCGTGCCGATGATCGACTACTACGACCGCCAGGGCAAGCTGGTGCGTGTGGACGGCAACCTGCCGATAGACCGGGTCTCGTCGGCAATAACGGCCGCTCTCGGCGTGGAGAGTGCTTGATCGTGGTGAAGTCGCCCGAGGAGCTCGGGCTGATGCGCGAAGGGGGACTGGTGCTGCGGAAGGTGCTTGATCAGCTCTCCGCGGCGGTGGTGGCGGGCATGAGAACTCGGGATATCGACGATCTGGTCGAGCAGGAGTTCAGGAAGAGAGGGGTGGTCGCCTCATTCAAGGGATACCATGGCTATCCGGCGAGCGTGTGCGTGTCCATCAACGACGAAGTTGTTCACGGGATACCGGGGACCAGGGTCATACGGGAAGGCGACGTCGTCTCACTGGACCTGGGCGTGCTGCATCGGGGATTCCATACCGACGCCGCGGTAACGGTAGGGGTAGGGGATGTGGCGGCCGGCGCGAAGCGGTTGATCGAGGTCACCAAGGCCGCCCTCGAGGAGGGCGTGAAGTTCGCTCGTGCGGGCAACTTCCTGGGCGATGTCTCTGCAGCCATACAGCGGCATGTGGAGGCCAACGGGTTTGCCGTCGTGCGCGAGTATACGGGGCATGGAGTGGGCCGAGAGCTTCATGAGGAGCCGCAGATCCCCAATTTCTGCTGCGGGAAAGGACCGGTCCTGCGGAAAGGGATGACGCTGGCGATCGAGCCGATGGTCACAAGCGGCGGGTGGCGAACGAAGCTCGCCCCCAACAGGTGGACGGTGCTCACGATGGACGGGAGCCTCGCGGCGCATTTCGAGCACACGGTGGTGGTGACCGAGGGAGAGCCGGAGTTGTTCGCGTAGGCCCTGGAGCTCATGGCGAAGAAAGAGAAGATCGAAGTCGAAGGGAAGGTGACGCTGTGCCTCCCCAACACGATGTTCCGTGTGGAGCTCCCCAACGGCCACACGGTGCTGGCGCACATCTCGGGTAAGATGCGGAAGCACTATATCAAGATACTGCCCGGCGACCGCGTGCTGGTTGAGTTGTCGCCGTATGACCTGACCCGAGGACGTGTCACCTACCGATTGAAGTAGCCGTCCTTTTGACACGTACGAAGCAATCGTCTATCATAGTAAGGTTTTGGTGCATGGTGAGCTGCTATGAAAGTTAGTTCGTCTGTGAAGCGACGCTGCAACAAGTGCAAGATCGTACGCCGCCGCGGCATCGTCCGGGTGCTGTGCGAGAACCCCAAGCACAAGCAGAGGCAGGGCTAGCCCGCCGGTGCTCGACTTGTATCCTGCGTGAGGAGCTGTGAAGTATGGCTCGTATTGCTGGTGTTGACCTGCCGAAAGACAAGCATATCGTCGTCGGCCTGCAGTACATCTACGGGATAGGTGCGGCTTCGAGCAAGCGTATCCTGGAGAAGGCAGGTGTCGCTGGAGACGTGAAGGCGCGTGACCTCTCTGAGGAGCAGGCCAGCCAGATTCGAGCGGTGCTGGACAGCGACTACACGGTTGAGGGCGACCTGCGTCGGGAAGTCCAGTTGAATATCAAGAGGCTTGTGGATATCGGCTGCGTACGCGGTCTGCGCCACAAGCGCAACCTGCCGGTGCGCGGACAGAGGACGCGGACCAATGCCAGGACCCGCAAGGGTACCAGGAAGACGGTTGCCGGCAGGGGTCAGAAGCGCGGCACGGCGAAGAAGTAGTCGTGTCATCAGATGAGGTAAGATGGCTAAGAAGGCAGTAAAGGGCAAGACCAAGAGGCGAGTTCGTCGCAATATAGCCGAAGGCAAGGCCTTCATTCAGTCGACGTTCAACAACACGATTGTCACCGTCACTGATCCCGCCGGGGGCGTGATTGCGTGGGGTAGCTCCGGCAAGGCCGGCTTCAAGGGCTCCCGTAAGGGCACGCCATATGCGGCACAGTTGGCGGCTCAGGATGCCGCGCGCCAGGCTCTCAATGACGGCATGCGACGCGTGGAAGTGTTTGTGAAGGGGCCGGGCAGCGGCCGCGAGGCGGCTATCAGGGCTCTCCAGGGGGCAGGACTGATGGTGACAAGCATCAGGGATGTTACCCCTATCCCCCACGATGGTTGTCGCCCACGCGGCAGGAGGAGGGTGTAGTCCATGGCCCGATATACTGGCCCGCGATGTGAGCTGTGTCGCTACATCGGCGAGAAGCTGATGCTCAAAGGAGACAAGTGCGCCAGCCCGCACTGCCCGTTCGAGCGGCGCTCCAACACGGCTCGCGGCAGTCGCCTCAAGACCAAGACCCGCAGGCGCGTATCCGACCGCGGATTGCAGCTTCGCGAGAAGCAGAAGGTCCGCTTTACCTACGGCGTGCTGGAGGCCCAGTTCCGGCGCTTCTTTGAAGAGGCCAAGCGACAGCCGGGCATGACGAGCGACAACGTTCTAACGCTCCTCGAGAGACGGTTGGACAACGTGGTCTACCGGCTTGGGTTTGGAGAGTCGCGACCGCACGCCCGCCAGATCGTCCGACACGGCCACATCTGGGTGAACGACCGAAGGGTCGATGTGCCCTCCTACGTGGTCAACGCCGGTGATGTGGTCAGTTGGCGACCGGGTAGTGCCAAGACCGCCCTCTACAAGGTGGTTGCCGAGCAGGTGGAAGCTCGAAACGTGCCGTCCTGGCTGCGGCTCGATGAGCAGCAGATGAAGGGCACCGTCGTGAGTCTGCCGACGTCCGAGGATGTTGACAGCAGGCTCAGCGGCAAGGCCGTCGTCGAGTACTACTCCAGGTAGTGATAGGGAGGACGTGTAGTGAGCGAGATCTCCATTCCGGCTGTGTCGTGCGTCCAGTCAGCGGGATCGTACGGACGGTTCTCCGCCGAACCGCTTGACATCGGGTTCGGTGTGACCCTTGGCAACGCCATGCGCCGAGTCCTCCTCAGTTCGCTTCCCGGCGCCGCCGTGACGTGGCTGAAGATCGAGGGCATCCAGCACGAGTTCTCAACGATCCCGCACGTGCGGGAGGATGTCCTTGAGTTCCTGCTCAATGTGAAGGAGCTTCGGCTTCGCTCGGTCACTCACCAGGAAGGCAAGATGTTCCTGGATACCGAGGGCGAGGGCACCGTTTGCGCCGCCGATATGCAGGGTTCCACCGACTTCGAAATCGTGAATCCCGACCTGAGCCTCGCGAACCTTGACTCGCCTGAGGCGAAGCTTCACGTCGAGTTCAACGTGGAGTTGGGGCGCGGCTACGTTCCCGCCATCTCGTCCGAGGGCTTGCCCGTAGGCGCTCTTCCGGTCGATGCAGTGTTCTCGCCGGTACGAAAGGCCAACTTCACTGTTGAGCCCATCAACCCCGGGGAGGAGCGCAGCCCCGAGAGGCTCATCGTTGAGGTCTGGACCGATGGCACCATGACGCCGTGGGAGGCGGTAACCCAGAGCGCCGAGATCCTGATGAAGGAGTTCGCGGCGTTCAAGGGGCTCGCTGTCCCTTCGGAGGAGAAGGATCGAGTTCCTGCTGGACTCGCCATTTCGCCCGAGCAGTACAACACTCCTCTGGCCGATGTTGGTTTGTCGACCCGTGCCCACAATAGCTTGCGGCGGGGCGGCATCATGACGCTGGGCCAGCTTATTGAGAAGACCAGGGATGGATTGCCGCCGCTTCCCGGATTCGGTGAGAAGTCCCAGGTTGAGGTCCAGGACCTGTTGACCTCCCTGGGCTTTGCCATCCCGGACAAGACGAAGGGGAAGACCAAGTGAGACACCGAGTTGCAGGCAGAAGGCTTGACAGACCCACGGAGCAGCGGCTCGCGCTGTACCGGAATCAGGTGACCGAGTTGCTCGATCACGAGAAGATGGTGACGACAGTCGCGAAGGCCAAGGAGGTCAAGGGCTTCGCCGAGCAGATGATCACGCTCGGCAAGGCAGGAGACCTCGCGTCCAGGCGTGAGGCGGTTGCGTTCATCACGCAGGACAAGATAGTGAAGAAGGTCTTCGATGTGCTTGCACGCCGGTACGCAAGCCGGCAGGGGGGCTACGTGAGGCTGGTGCGCATCGGGATGCGGCAGGGCGATGCCTCCGAGATGGCTCAGCTTGAGCTCGTCGAGTAGTGGCACTTCACAAGGTTGCGGCGCTGATCGAGTATGACGGGACCATGTTCTCGGGGTATCAACTCCAGGTCGGCGTTCGCACGGTGCAGGGCGAACTTGAGGCGGCTGTGCTGAAGCTGTGTGGGGCCGCTTCTCGTGTGCAGGCTGCGAGCAGGACGGATACCGGCGTCCACGCCGCCGGACAGGTTGTCAGCACCTGGGTGCGCGAGGATTTCCAGCCTTCGACGTTCGTTCGCGGCATGAACTACTATCTGCCGGCGGATGTAGCGGTCAAGGGGGCATGTGTCATAGATCCGGATTTCGACGTGCGCCGGCGGGCGACGGTTCGCGAGTACTGCTACAGGATCGTGACCGTCGCAACGAAGAGACCGCTTGAAGAGCGCTTCAGCCTTCGAGTTCGAGAGAGGCTGGATACGAAGCTGATGCGCGCGGCGGCTCGCCGATTGCAGGGCGTGCACGATTTCGGGTCGTTTGCGACGGCACTGGAAGCAGGGGAACCGACGGTCAGACTGGTGCATGAGGCACGTGTACTCGAATCGGCCGGTTGCGTAGAGTTCATGATTGCCGCCAATGCGTTCCTGAGACACCAGGTGCGCAATACCGTCGGGCAATTGATAAGGGTTGGCGTGGGGAAATGCACTGTGGAGCAGTTCTCCCGGTTCGTGGATGAAGCGTGTCCCGGTACCGTCGGACCGGCAGCGCCGGCCCGTGGTCTATGCCTGATGCGGATTGGCTATGAGTCCGCGTTGCCGTTCGCGGCGTGACTGCGAGCGACTTGGGGAGTGAAACTGATGAAAACATATAGTCCGAAGGCTAAGGACGTCCAGCGGAAGTGGCACGTCATCGACGCGGACGGCAGAATCCTCGGTGATGTCGCCGTGCAGGCCGCTGCGCTGCTTCGTGGAAAGCACAAGGCCATGTTTGCGCCGTCGATGGATACCGGTGACTACGTCATCGTGGTGAACGCGGCCAAAGTGGCTGTGACGGGCAAGAAACGAACCGAGAAGATCTACTATCGGCATTCGGGCTACCCGGGTGGCCTCAAGGCGCCGAACTTCGAGACGGTCATGTCGCAGGATCCGAGGAAGATCATCGAGCACGCCGTCTGGGGCATGCTGCCTAAGAACAGCATCGGCCGCGCCATGTATCGCAAACTCCGTGTCTACACTGGGGCGGAGCATCCCCACCAGGGACAGCTAATCCGGAAGGAAGGTAGTGAGCTATGAGTGACGCAGCGTATGTCTGGGGTACTGGCCGACGCAAGTGCGCCGTGGCGCAGGTCCGCCTGTTCGCCGGCGAGGGCGGCATCGTTGTGAACGGCAAGCCCTACGCCGAGCTGTTTCCCCGCCTGGAGCACAGGCGTGTTATCGAAGGCCCTCTGACCGCGACCGAGATGGCGGGCAAGTTCCGCGTCGAGGTCAAGGTGACGGGTGGGGGCATGAGCGGTCAGGCTGCCGCAATCCGGCTCGGAATCGCCAGGGCTCTCGTTCGTGAGACCGAGGCTCTGAAGCCGGTTCTCCGGAAGGAGGGATTCCTCACGCGGGATCCGCGCGTCAAGGAACGGAAGAAGCCCGGCCTGCTCCGTGCTCGCAAGGCTCCTCAGTACACGAAGCGTTAGTCACTGGCTGCATGCGTCTCGACAACGGGTGGCAACTGCGGTTGCCACCCGTTGCTTGTTCCTGGCGCCACTTCGCGGAACAGCAGCGCGTCGCGGGAGCCCGCGGGCTGCGGGCTGGGGGAGTTGCGCTGCCTGGGCGACCCTCTGGCAGCCGTTGAGTGGCGCATGCCAAAGGCGTAACATTGCTGCGAAGCGTACTGCGCGGCAGACGTGCCTCCTTGGCTGCTGAGTACCGGATGCCCGGCGCGGGCTGGCCATGCGGCAGGTTCCATTTCTGAGGTGCCTCTGCCAGGGTGTCGCACGAGGGTGTGATTGATGCCGGGTGCGTTTCCGCCTGCATCATCCCGCGTTGGGGATGTGCAGGTCGCTCTTGCTGCCTCCCGGGGAGCATGCGGCCGGCAGGACGACGGATCGCCTCAGGGGAAGGGGAGCTGTCTCGTCTCTGTGCGTTGCGCGTCTCCGGAGAGGGACGCGGCCGAAGGGCAGGCCGGCTGCGGTCGGGGATGATACAGCCGCTGGCGGGCGGGTGGTTGGAGACTCTCGTTTAGACGCCGTCGAGGCACTTGAGGAGGACTCAAAAAGCATGGGGGCTGACAAGGCGTGGCTCAGATTCACCCGCGAGAACGTAGAGGTGGTGCCTGACACGCAGGGCATCTACGAGATCTGCAGCCTTTCACCGGAAGGCAAGCGACTGTGGCGCCTCGGCAAGGTGCCGAACCTCCACAAGAGACTGCTCACCAGGCTTACTGAACCCCCTCCGCCGGACAACTGCTACTTCCGCTACTTCGAAGCGGGGCTGTCGCACGACATCGACGAGATGGCCGGCAAGCTGTTTGATAGCTATAACCAGCGCTCGGGCGAAGCCTGGGAAGAGTGAGTCGCGCCTGTCGGCGCGGTCGAGTGCCGGCTCTGTGGGATTTGACTGGGGGAACCAGGTCCGCTGCGGGAAGATGAGGAATGGGCCATTGTGGACTCGAACCACAGACCCCGGTCTTATCAGGACCGTGCTCTAGCCAACTGAGCTAATGGCCCGGAACCTCAATACTATACCGCGTTCAGGGTACGTGCTGTCAAGACGACGACACGTGTCGCCAAGCTAGCCCTCGGCGATAGTAACCAGGTTGTCGCCGATTTGGACCGTGGCTTGAGGTTTGACTGCCACCTCGCTGACTGTGCCGTCAATCGGCGCCACGATCTCATTCTCCATCTTCATGGCTTCGATGGTCAGCAGCAGGTCGCCTTCCTTGACCTTCTGACCGGGGGTGACCTTCACGGCCATTATCTTGCCCGGGAGCGGGGACGTTATCACCTCGGTTGCCATGTGTTCCTGATCCTCCTCCTGTCTTGAGTTGGTTCGGCGAGCCTCACATCTGTCTCTCTGTGTCACTGAGACGCGGTCTCTGGGAAGTATGCTCGTCACAGCGGTATGTTGCCGTGTCTCTTCTCCGGATAGTGCTCGCTCTTCGATTCGAGAACGTCGAAGGCCTGCGCCAGCTTGCGGCGCGTGTCCTTCGGGTCGATGATGTCGTCCACCGAGCCGCGCTCCGCCGCCCGGTAGGGGTTGGAGAACTGCGCCTGGTATTCCTTGATGCGCTGGGCCCTGACGGCCTCAGGATTCTCCGCGTTCTTTATCTCCCGCGCGAAGACTATCTCCGCGGCTCCGCTCGCTCCCATGACCGCGATCTCGGCAAGCGGATACGCGAGCACCATGTCGGCCCCGAGATACTTGGAGCACATCCCCACGTACGCGCCACCATACGCCTTTCGGAGAATGAGAGTGACCTTGGGCACCGTCGCCTCGGAGTAAACGTACAGGAGCTTCGCGCCATGGCGGATGATGCCACCGTGCTCCTGCGCCGTCCCGGGCATGTATCCCGGAACGTCCACAAGCGTCAGCAGCGGGATGTTGAAGCAGTCGCAGAAGCGGATGAAGCGGGACGCCTTGTCCGAGGCGTTGATGTCGAGCACTCCCGCCATGTACTTCGCCTGGTTGGCGATGATGCCGATGCTGCGGCCGCCGATGCGCGCGAATCCGACCACGATGTTCTGTGCGTACAGCCGGTGCACCTCGAGGAAGCGGCCGTCATCCACCACCCTTGTGATGATGTCCTTCACGTCGTATGGCTTGTTCGGGTCGGAAGGCACGACGTCGCGCAGAGTCTCGTCCTCCCTTGTGACGGGGTCCTGGGCCGCCGTTGAAGGTGGCTTCTCCCGGTAGCTCTGTGGCATGTACGACAGCAGGTCACGTACCGTCGCGATTGCGCCATCGTCATCCGCCGCAAGGAAGTGGGCCACGCCGCTTCGCTGGTTGTGGACGAGGCCTCCTCCCAGTTGCTCGTGCGTGACTTCCTCGGAGAGGACGTCCTTCACGACTGCCGGCCCCGTGATGTACATCGTGCTTGACTTCCGGGTCATGATGACGAAGTCCGTGATGGCAGGCGAGTACACCGCTCCGCCTGCGGTCGGACCGAGGATGAGCGAAATCTGGGGAATGACACCTGACGAGCGGGAGTTGCGGAAGAAGATGCGGCCATAGCCGTCCAGTGCGTCGACGCCCTCCTGGATGCGGGCGCCGCCCGAGTCCAGCATGGCTATGCACGGGATACCGGACTGCAGTGCAAGGTCCTGCATCCTGGCAATCTTGAGCGCATGTGTCTCTCCGAGAGAGCCACCGAGCACCGTGAAGTCCTGGGCGTAGATGGCGGCCTTGCGCCCGTTGATGCGACCGATGCCGGTCACCACGCCATCGGCCGGCAGGTCCATCTTGTCCAGTCCGTAGTACGTGGAGCGCGTCTTCATGAACTCGTCATACTCGACAAACGAACCTTCGTCGACGAGAAGGGCAATCCGCTCGCGTGCCGTCAGCTTACCCTTGGCGTGCTGCGCCTCGACGCGCTCATCGCCACCGTGACGGTGGACGGACGCCCGTTTCTGCTCGAGCTCGTTGAGCTTCCTCTGTGCCTCGTTCATCTCTTCCATGCTATGTACCCCCGTTGTCGTTTTGAAGGAGTGACCGCCGGCTGCAAAGCGCTAGCCGAGGATGCCCAGGAACACGCCGCCCGCGATGGCGGCGCCAATGGCCCCTGCCACGTTCGGACCCATCGCGTGCATCAGCAGGAAGTTCCTGGGGTTTTCCTTCTGGCCCAGTACTTGCACTACTCTGGCGGACATCGGTACGGCAGACACCCCGGCAGCGCCAATCATCGGATTGATCTTCTCCTTCGAGAAGAGGTTCATGAACTTGGCGAGCAGCACCCCGGCGCCGGCGGCGCTGGCGAAGGCGACCACGCCCAGCACCAGGATGAGCAGAGTTCGGGGCTGGAGGAAGTTCTCCGCCGGCATGCTGGCCCCGATGGCCAGCGTCAGGAAGATGGTCAGTATGTCCACGAGTGTCGTTTGAGAGGTGTTGCTCAACCGCTCAACCACTCCGCACTCGCGGAACAGGTTACCCACCATGAAGCAACCCATCAGAGGAGCGGACGATGGCACGAAGAGGATGACGACAACCGCTGTCGCAATCGGGAAGAGTATCTTCTCGAGGCGGCTCACCGGTCGCAACTGCGGCTTCATGTATATCTTCCGCTCTTCCTTTGTCGTCAGCAGACGGATGACCGGCGGAAGAATGACCGGGACGAGCGCCATGTAAGAGTAGCAGGCCACCGCCGTGGCGCCGATGATTTGCGGCGCCAGCATCGACGTGACGTATATCGTTGTGGGGCCCTCGGCCCCTCCGATGATGCCTATGGCGCATGCCTCCGGGATCGAGAAGCCCGCCAGGAGAGCCAGGAAGAAGGCGAAGTACACGCCGAACTGTGCGGCTGCTCCGAGAAGCAGCGTCTTCGGGTTCGCGAGCATCGGACCGAAGTCGGTCAATGCACCCAGACAGAGGAACATCAGCGGAGGCAGTATCTGCCACATGACGCCGTACTTGAATATGCGCGACAGCAGCCCGATGGGCGTTGTCGGGTACTGCTCCTGGTCGGTCTGCTCCTGGGTGATGACGGTGGCGATGGATTGACCCGCCTCCACCCGGTCTCCGGCGGCCACAAGATACGTGTCGACTCGCCCGAACACGGGACTGACCACTTCGCCGCTGTCGAGCCGTATAAGGACCGTGTTCTTCTCGAAGCGAGAGCCCTCCTCGGCTTCGATGCTGATGACGGTGCCCGACGCCTGCGCCTTCAGGTCCATCTGGTAGTCCATGATGCCGCCCAGGGGGAGGTTCACGAGCATCATTCCGAATCCGATAGGTACTAGCAGCAGCGGTTCCATCTTCCGCCCGACGGCGAGGTAGATGAGCAGTCCGCCGATCATGAGCATGACGGCGTTGCCCCAGTAGAACTGCTGGAAACCGCTTTCAAGTAGCCCGAACAATCTTCTCCTCCGTGACCGTGATGAGACCGGCGTGCCTGCAGGACGCGTCAGCTGCTGGTCTTGCCTCTGGACAGGCGAACGATGAGGCGCGATGCCGCCCACACGAGAACCTGCAGGATGGCGAGCAGGAGGAATACCATGCCAAAACCGCCGGCGGCGATTTGAAGGGCGAAGTTCCAGTCAGTCATGAGTCTGCTCCCTTGCGGAAAACGTGAGTGCTTCCGGCAGTCAGGGAGCCCGACGACTGCTTCCTGGTGTCCCGCCGGGAATCGTAGCGCAATAGTGTAACATGCCCGCTGTGCCGCTACGAGTCATCGTCGCCCGACAGCGCATCTCGAACGGCTCTCCGCACTGTGTCGCCGTCGAAGCCGCGGCGCAGGAGATAGTCCGACAGCCTCCGGACAGCAGTGCCCCTGTCGAGCCCGCGCAGCACGTGAGCTCTGCGCCTGGCAAGTTCCGTCGCGGTGGACTCGTCATCTACCGCCTGTGTGGCCTCGGACGCGATCTCGTCGTCGACCCCCTTGCCGCGCAGTTCCCGGTGCAACAGACGGCGGCTTCGGGGTCGAGACGATAGACGGCTCTCGGTCCAGGCAGCGGCGAACGACCGGTCGTCCAGCAACCCCTGTCGCGCCAGCGCGGCAACGGTATCGTCAGCGGTGGCGTCTTCGATGTCCCACCGTCGAAGGTAGGCTCGCATCTCGGCTTCGCTCCGCTGGCGGCCGGCGAGGAACTCGTACGCCAGAGACAGTGCTCTCCGATGCTGCGAATCGGGCTCCATTGGGCGCTCCGGCTATGCGGATTCTGCGTCGCCGCCCGCATCCGGCGCGGCGGTCTGAAGCGGTTGGCGGGAACCCTTTATCGCTGCTTCGAGTTGAGCGGCCACCTCGGGGTTCTGCTTCAGATACTCCCTTGCGTTCTCCCTGCCCTGCCCGAGCTTGTGGTCTCCGTAAGTCAGGAAGGCGCCCGACTTCTTGACGGCGCCCGAGGTGACGCCCAGGTCAAGAAGGTCGCCCTCCTTGCTTATGCCCTGGTTGAACAGGATATCGAACTCGGCCGTTCGGAACGGCGGAGCCACCTTGTTCTTCACCACACGAGCCTTGACACGTGAACCAACCACATCGGAACCCCTCTTCAGCGTGTCACCTCTTCGCAGGTCGATGCGCACCGATGAGTAGAACTTGAGGGCGCGTCCGCCGGGTGTCACCTCGGGGTTCCCGAAGACGATGCCGACCTTCTCTCGAAGCTGGTTGATGAACACCACGGCCGTCCGAGACCGATTGATGGAGGCCGTGAGCTTGCGCAGGGCCTGTGACATGAGCCTGGCCTGCAGCCCGACGTGGGAGTCGCCCATCTCGCCCTCTATCTCCGCCTTCGGCACAAGGGCGGCCACGCTGTCGATGACGATGACGTCCACGCCGGAACTCCGAACGAGCTCCTCTGTGATGTCGAGCGCCTCTTCCCCCGTGCCCGGCTGCGAGACGATGAGCTCATCGATGTCGACGCCGCAGGCGGCGGCATACCGGGGGTCGAGAGCGTGCTCGGCATCGATGTACACCGCCTTGCCGCCCGCTTTCTGCGCTTCCGCGATGATGTGCTGGGCCAGGGTCGTCTTGCCGGACGACTCCGACCCGAATATCTCCGTGACGCGTCCCCGGGGAATTCCGCCAACACCGAGCGCCAGGTCGAGGGAGAGCGAGCCGGTCGATATGGCGTCGATCTCCTGCCTGCTTGCCACCTCTCCCAACCGCATCAGAGAGCCGCGCCCGAACTTGCGCTCAATCTGCTCGATTGCGAGCTCGACTGCCTTGTCTTTCTCAGTAGTCATCGCGTCCCCCTCTTCCCGCGGACCGGCCCGCGGAGCCGAAGCCTGCAAGCTCTACTTGCGCCGCACCTCTTTGCCGACCTTCCACACGTGCTCCTCTTCCGGTGCATGTACGTCGCCCCGCGCTGAGCCGCCCTTGCGTCCCTGCCAGACGGGCTTCCTCTTCTCCAGAAACGCGTTCTGACCTTCGTATCCGTCACGCGTGAGCGACTGCATCGTGATGAGGTCGCTGGCATACCGGAAGGCGTGCTTCTCGTCGATATCCTGCACGTGGTAGCAGAACTGCTTCGACCACCTGACCACCATGGGAGCGTTTGCGGCGATGGTCTTGGCCAACTCCCACGCCCGTGTGTCGAGCTCGGCATCGGGATACACGTAGTTGACCAGCCCCGATTCGCGAGCCCAGTCCGCAGGGTGGGGCTTGGCGGTCAGCAGGAGCTCGAACATCCTCTTCCTGAGGAGTGACTTGTACACGCCTGCGGTCGGCGTGAAGCAGCCGAACCCCATGCCTCCGCCGGGAAGGAAGAAGCTCGCCGTGTCCGATGCCAGCACGATGTCGCTGCTCCCTGCCAGCGAGACGCCCAGCGCGCAACAGGTGCCTCGCACGGCGGCGATGATCGGCACAGCGGCGTTTGTCATGACCTGCAGCAGCCGTGGCGTCATCTCGAAGTACCACCGCTGGGTCAGCAGGTCCTTGTTCGCGAAGGACTTGAAGTCGCCGCCGGAGCAGAAGTGTTCACTGGAGGAACGGAGGATCGTGCAACTGATATCGTCGTTCTCGTCGATGAGACGCAACGCGTCGATAGTCTCCTCGAGCAGCGTCGGGCTGAGGGCGTTCAGAACCTCGGGGCGATTGAGTGTGATGACTGCAACGTGGCTCGGGACATCCCACTCCATGATGATGTCGTTGTACTCGCGCGGTACCGGGAAGGTGGCCGTGTAAGGCGGGTATGTCCCGGAGGACTGGAGCCTCACGACAGCGGGCTTGAAATCCATGGCGATGACCTCCCTGTGCGCCGGAGGTTGCTCCGACGGCCGATGGCATTATACATCACGCTCTTTCGCAGCCGACGTTTGCGGAACGTGTCAGTCGTTCGTGTCGCCCTGGCCTGCCATCCGGGCCAGCAGAAGGATGGCCCCTGCTGTCAGACCGGTCGCGATGCCGGCCAGCAGGCTCATGTCTTGCCAGAAGCCCCACGGGAAGAGCCGGACAAGAAAGTCGGTACTCGGGTCGAGTTGCCAGAAGGAGTTGTCAAAGGCGACCAGATGGAAGCCGACGAACGCCCAATCGAAGTCGGCCACGAACAGAGTGCCGGTCACCGCCAGAAGGCCAAGGGTGAAGAGGGCGCCCCGGCGAAGCCCGGCGGCCACATCCACCCGGCGGCCGTGCGAGAACCCGATCGCGCACAGAGCCAGAAGCAGGAGCAGGCTCAGCGCCTGCAGGCTCGAGTTGAACGCGAAAAGGCGCTTCACGTCTTCGAGATGGACGACCTCGTAGTCGTGGAAGAGATCAAACGTGCTCCCCGCCAGATTCGTCACCCGCATCTGGGGCGTCGCGTCGAGCGAGTTGAAGTAGCGGATGAGCCGGGCGGTGATGGCGTCCAGCTGACTTGCCGGGAGTCCGGTTGAAGCCGGGATGTCGTAGCGAACGAATCCCTGGTTGTAGAGGGTGGGGCTGTTCATCTCAAGCCTGAGGCAGGTACACAGGCACAGGACGGGGACAAGAAGCGGCAGGAGCAGCCCGAGCAATCGTGAGGTCGAAAGCCTCCGGTCAGACATCGGCGGTCACCGGCCGTCTCCGGACCCCATGGTATAATCGGCGCGATGGCTTCGGCCTTCGTGCATCTCCACGTTCATACAGAGTACAGCCTCCTCGACGGGATGTGCCGCATCCCACAGCTCATCGCACGCTCCAAGGACCTCGGCATGGCGAGCGTCGCCATCACCGACCACGGGAACATGTACGGTGTCCTTGACTTCTACACGGCTGCCCGCGCTGCCGGACTGAAACCGATCATCGGGTGCGAGGTCTACGTTGCAGAGTCCTCCTGCACCCTGAGAGACCCGGCGAGCCGAAGTCCGTACCACCTGACTCTGCTGGCGAAGGACATCGAAGGATACCATAACCTGCTTCAACTGGTCACCAGGGCGCACGTCGATGGCTTCTACTACAAGCCGCGCGTCGATCGCGAGTTGCTGCGCCGGCACTCCGCGGGCCTCGTAGCCCTGTCGGGCTGCGCGAATGGCGAACTCGTTCGGCTGGTGTTGGACGGGCGCATCGCCGACGCCGAAGCCGCTGCCTCGTGGTACAGGGACGTCTTCCAGCACTACTACGTGGAGATACAGCGGCATCCGATACCTGACCTGGAGCGCGCGAATCCGGAGCTCATAGCGCTGGCCGGAAGGCTCGGAATCCCGCTGGTGGCGACGTTCGATGTTCACTATGTCCGGCAGGAAGAGGCGGAAGCGCACGACCTTCTACTCTGCGTGCAGACCAATGCCTCCGTGGCGGATGAGAAGCGCCTCAAGATGGCCGGGGACTACTTCTACCTTCGCAGCCCGGAGGAGGTGGCGAGTCTGTTCCAGGACCTGCCCGAGGCGGTCGAGAACAGCGTCCGCATCGCCGACCTCTGCAATCTCGAACTGAGCTTCGGCGGGTTGCACCTCCCGGAAGTGTCCCTGCCTGACGGGGTTGCCGCCGAAGCCTACCTCGGCAGTCTCTGCCGTGAGGGGTTCGCCAGGAAGTTCCCTGAGCCGAGCCGCGAGTACGAAGACAGACTCAATCATGAGCTGGACGTCATCGAGAAGACGCACTTCGCTGACTACTTCCTGGTCGTGTGGGACATCGTCTCGTACGCCAAGCGTCAGGGTCTCTACTACGGGGTGCGCGGCAGCGCCGCGGCGAGCCTCGTCCTCTACTGTCTCTCCATCACCGATATCGACCCCATCGAGTACGGGCTGGTGTTCGAGCGCTTCCTGAACGTGGAGCGGCGTGAGATGCCCGATATCGACCTCGATTTCCAGGACGACCGGCGCGACGAGATGCTGGCGTATGTGAATCAGCGCTACGGTACGGACCACGTCGCCCAGATTATTACGTTCGGGACACTGGGCGCGCGTGCCGCCCTTCGCGATGCGGGCCGCGCGCTCGGTATGCCCTACAGCCAGGTTGACACGGTCGTGCGGCTCATTCCGCAGGAGCTGACCATCACGCTCGACAAGTCGCTCTCGGACAGCGTCGAGCTCAGGCAGATGTACGAGGGCGATGCTGAAGTGAAGCGTCTGCTCGACGCGGCGCGCAGCATCGAGGGCCTGGTCCGGCACGCGAGCACCCACGCAGCCGGTGTCGTCATCTCGCGTGACCCTCTGGTCGCATACGCTCCGTTGCAGCCGGTCGGCAAGGCCGGTCAGCAGGGACAGGGCCTCATGACCCAGTATCACATGTGGAATATCGCCAAGCTGGGCCTTCTGAAGATGGACTTCCTGGGGCTCTCCAATTTGACGATTCTGTCGAAGGCACGCGACATAATCCACCGGCGCCATGGCGTGCTCCTCGATTTCCCGCACTTGGCCCTCGATGATCAGAAGACATTCGAGCTGCTCGCATCAGGCGAAACGCGCGACATCTTCCAACTGGAGAGCAAAGGCATGCGCCGCTACCTGCAGGAGCTGCGGCCGTCCGTGTTTGCCGACATCTCGGCCATGGTCGCCCTGTACCGGCCCGGCCCGATGGAGCAGATAGACAAGTTCATCCGCGCCAAGCAGGGAATCGAGCCGGTCAGCTATCCTCATCCGGCCCTGGAGCAGATACTTCAAGAGACGTACGGGATCATCGTCTACCAGGAGCAGGTGATGTTCATCGCCCGCATCCTGGCAGGCTACTCGATGGGCCAGGCGGACATCTTCCGGAAGGCGATGGGAAAGAAGATCCCGGAAGTCATGAAGGAGCAGCAGGAGACGTTCGTTGCCGGGGCCGTCAAGAACGGCATCGAGGAACGGCTGGCGCGCGAGATATTCGCACTCATCGAGCCTTTCGCCGGCTACGCGTTCAACAAGGCCCACAGCGTCAGCTACGCGCTGGTGGCCTATCGCGGGGCCTATCTCAAGGCCAACTACGCGGTGGAGTACATCGCTGCGTTCATGAACACGTACTGGGACAACGCGGAGAAGGTCTGTCTCGCCGCTGAAGAATGCCGCAGGATGGGCATCCCGATTCTGCCGCCGGACGTCTGCTCAAGCGATGTCGGATTCACCATCGAGGAGATTGCGTCCGGTCCCGCCATACGCTTCGGCCTGGCTTCCATCAAGAACGTAGGTCTCGGTCCGGTGGAGGCGATCGTAGAGGGCCGGAAGGACAGCGGGCCGTTCGCCTCGGTCATGGATTTCTGCCGCAGGGTCGGCACGAAAGGCATCAACAAGAAGGCGGTCGAAAGCCTCATTCGAGCGGGTGCCCTCGACCGTCTGGGGACACGTTCAAGCCTGCTCGCGTCTCTCGATCGGATCGTCTCTGTGGCGCAGTCGGAGCAGCGCGCACGGGACTCCGGGCAGACCTCCATGTTCGACTCGCTGCCGGCATCCCCGGACGGCGCCGAGCTGCAACTTGAGGCCGGCGTTCCGGAGGTCCAGTTGCGTGAGAGGATAGCCTGGGAGAAGGAGCTGACAGGCGTCTACTTCTCGCCGCATCCCGCCGAGGCTATTCGCGAGGAGCTTGACGGTATCGTGACGGCGCCGTGCGCCATGCTCGGATACGACCGCGTCGGGCAGGAGGTCGTGATTGCCGGCATGGTGGCATCGGTCCGCCAGACGGCCACCCGAGAAGGGAAGCCGTTTGTCGTCGCCGAGCTTGAGGACACGTCCGGCAGGGTGGAGGTGACGGTCTGGCCGCGCGTTCACGAGACTACCCGGGGTCTCTGGGTGGAAGGGGCGCTCATCGTCGTCAAGGGACAGCTACGAAGTCGCGACGGCCAGTTGCAGGTGAGTTGCCAGCAGGCGCAACGGTACGCGCCCACCAACGGTAACCACCGGCGTCAGCGCAAGCCCCGCGTGCTCAGCATCTACCTCGAGGAGACGCAGGACTCCGCGGCCGACCTCTCCCGGCTGGCGCAGGTGCTCCAGCTCCTGCGGGGACACTCAGGAGAGGATCGCGTCACGGTAGTCGTCCACTCGCCGGATGGCAGGCGGACCGTAGTCGAAATGCCTTCCATCCGTGTTGAGGTGACTCCCGAGCTTGAGCAGGACCTTGGCGGGCTGGTTGGCGCCGCCGGCTTCAGGGTAGACTCGTAGCTCCGGCGGACGATTCGAGCCGAAGCAGAGTCTGCTTCAACTCCAGACCGCTTCCGAAACCGGTGAGGCCGGAGTCTGCTCCGATGACCCGGTGACATGGGATGATTACGGGGACAGGGTTACGATGCAGAGCCTGTCCCACTGCGCGGCACGCGCGCGGCTGCCCCATCGCCGCGGCCACCCGGCCGTAGCTCCAGGTCTGCCCGTAGGGGATCTGCCTGGTCGTTTCCCACACGCGTCTGCTGAAGGGCGTCCAACCCGTGGTGTCCAGCCGGTCAGGGAACTCCACTTTGTGCCCTTCCATGAAACGCTGCAGACGGGATGCCAGCGAGTCGAAAGCTGTGGCATCCCTCTCAACCAGCGGCGTCCTGATCCGGCCGCGGCCTTCGACCAGGGCCTCGAAGGCCGCGTCTCTGCTCTTCCTGGGCAGGACAACCCTGGAGATGCCGGCCTCCGTGCGGCCCGTCGCCATCCAGCCCAGAGCGGTGACGAAGAGCGCGAATTCCATACAGTGCTTCCGTTACACGCTCGGCTCTATCAGACCGTAGTCCCCGTCCTTCCTGCGGTACAGCAGATTGGCCTTGCCAGTGTCGGAGTCGACGAACAGGAAGAAATCATGACCCAGCAACTCCATCTGCTCGGTTGCCTCGTCCAGCGCCATGGGCTTGAGCGTGAATTGCTTTGTCTTCACCACGCGGCGCGGTTCGCTCGGCGCGGCTTCTTCTGCCTGCGGCGCTGACTCCATGGTGCGCACCGAGTCCTTTCCCTTTGCGAAGCGCCTGCCCTTGTACCGGGCTATGCGGTTTGCCAGCGCATCGACGACCCGGTCGACGGCGGTGCGAACATCGTCCGCACGCTCCTGGGCGCGTATGAGCACGCCGTTGCTGTCCAGCGTGACCTGGACGACGAAGCGCTGGTCCGGCTGCTTCGTCTCCTCCCGGGAGATCTCAACCTTTCCCTGGTCGATGCTTGGAAGGTAGCGGTCCATCTTGCCGATGCGCCGGGTGACGTACTGTTCGACAGCGGGAGAGATGGGCAAGTCGTTCTTCGAGAGAATCTGAAGCTGCATACGAACCTCCCTTCCTACACTTCTCTGGCGAGCGTGAGTCCCCACACCTCCGCCGCGCCTGCATCGCGGAGTGCCGAAGCACATGCCTCAAGCGTTGCTCCCGTCGTGCAGACGTCGTCGACAACCAGGATTCGTTTACCAGAAACGGAGGAGTCCGTGCAAGCGAAGGCACCGGCCACATTCTGCCTCCGGGCCTCAGCGTTGTGCGTGCGCACCTGGCTGTCCCCCTCGCGGATGCGTCTCAGTGAGCCCTCGGAGACTTCCACCTTCTGCAGCAGGCCAAGCTCCCGGGCAAGCAGAGCGGCCTGGTTATAGCCTCTGCGGCGAAGCCGCGACGGGTGCAGCGGCACCGGCACAATCAGATCGGGAATGAAGGACTCGTTTCTCAGTCGTTCCGCCATGCTGGCGGACAACAGGGGCGCTATCGCCCTCAGGTTGTGGTACTTGAGTTCGATGATGGCTCTGCGAATGACCCCCTCGAAGCGGTAGACCGAGCGTATCGACGTGATGTCAGAGGGGTGGCGTGCGCAGGAGGGGCACAGCATGCCGCTCGACTGAGGTTGCCCGCACCTGGGGCACAGCGGTCCGAAGAGAACAGGGCGAGTCCTCTCGCACTGGTCACACACATAGGCTCCAATCCTGCCGCAACCCACGCAGAGCCGCGGAAAGAGGCAGTCAAGCGCCACACGTGTCGCCCTGCCAAGTAGTTGCACTATGGCCTGAGACCAGGTGTCGCCTGGACTAGTGGCTGCGGGCGCGCAGTTCGCCGCTCAGGATGGGCTCGTTGAGGTAAACTTCGCCGTTCCGGATCTTGATGTTGTAGCCGCAATCAGGATTCGTGCATACCCAGGCCTTGTACCGGATCGTCGCACCCTGGCTTCCGAAGTCCGACAGGGGAACGAGGTCACCCTTGCCGCACTTCAAGCACTTAGGGAAAGGAGCATTCTCCAACGGAATCCACCTCCCGGACCGAGTATCCGAGTATTATACCTCACGCCAGATTCGGTCGCAATCCGCACACGAACAGGCTGGCTCTATGCCGGGCGGCCCAGAGGCCAGCGGGCCAGGCAGGTGTAGAGCGGCCCCTCGGGCCTGAGCTGGCTCCGGATGAGACTCACGTGCGACGCCGTGAATTGAAGGTGTTCGGGCGGCTGCGCGCGGGAGAGAGCGGACCCTATCTCCGCCTGCGCCTGCGATGGGGCCTCGGGTCGCAGCCGCGCGAGCGTCAGGTGGGGCGAGAAGGGTCTTGCCTCCGGTTCAAACCCGGCTGTCTGCAGGGACTGGTCGAGCCGCCCTGCGAGGGCAATCAATCCCTGGGTGTCGCCTTCAAGTCCGACCCAGATGACCCGGGGTCGGGACAATGCCGGGAACGCCCCCACGGTGCCCAGTGCAAGGGTGAGGGCGCCGACGCCGTCGGTGGACGTGGCCAGGGCGCTCTTTACGGCGTCCAGCCGTTCGGCAGCCGTCTCCCCGAGGAACTTCAGAGTGAGGTGGATGCTCTCCACTGCTACCCACTTCAACTGGCTGACGCCGCATCGCATCCGCAGCCGCTTCGCCGACCGGTCCAGCTCCGCCTTCACCTCGGGAGGCAACTCGATAGCCACGAAGAGGCGAAGCGACTCACTCCCGGGCATCGTTACCACCTCCCTGCGCCAGCAACCGGCCGGCATTCCCTCCCAGGATGGCGATGGCGTCCGGCTCCGGGAGCCCGGCTCGTCGGACCTCCTCGATGGCCCGCTGTTGGCGAATGAGCGGGAAGTCGGAGCCAAGCAGTATGTGGTCCGCGCCCACGAGTCCGGCGGTGACCCGGAAGACATCGCGGCTGTACAGGTAGTGCGACGCGGCACTGTCGAAGAACACCCGGGCAAGAGCCTGCCTCACTTCCGGCATGAGGCTGTAGAAAGGCAGTCCGCCTCCCCAGTGTGCGCACACCAGGACCGCCTCCGGGAAGGCCCGTGCGAAATCGTAGGGCTGTTCCGGCGTGACGGCGCCCTTGCCGGGATAGACATGTCCCACCGGCTCCGAGACGTGTGTCAGGATCGGCAGGCCGTGGGCCGTTGCCATGTCGACCACCGGGCGGAGCCGGTCCGCATCCGCCAGCGCGAAGCCCTGGATGTCCGGCCGTAGCTCTCCGATTCCGCGCGCGCTTGCCGCAATGCAGCGTTCCAGTTCCTTCGCAGCGGTGTCAGGGTCCGCCGGCTGCACAGCCACGAAGGGGATGATGCGGCCCGGCCACCGGGCGCCGCTCTCGAGCAGGTAGTCGTTTGTGCGCGCACACATGCTTCCGCTCGTCCAGCCGAGGTTGAGCGCCACGGATGCCGATACTCCGGCTTCATCCATGCTCGCAAGCAACTCGTCCGCAGTGGCGAGCCGCGCCCGCGGATCAGCGTAGAGAGCACCGAAGCAGGCGTCGTCGCGGGCGAGCTGCGCCCTGCAGTCCCGGACCCACGGCGGGGCGATGTGTGTGTGAAAGTCGATGACGGTCACCTGTTCCTCACTGCGCGACCTGATTGACGGAGAGTAGCTCTCGGAGGACCTTCAGGTTCACCACGTCCTCACGATTGTAGTCCAGCAGCTTGCGCAGGGCGTGCTGATCGCCTCGGCGCACGTACCGCCACCAGAGGTCCACGGCATCGAGCCCTGAGACCCCCTGCAGCACTCTCTGGATGCCGAGCTGCCGCTCGACCGCCTTGAAACCGCCGTAGAGCCCCTTGCTCCAGCAGGAGTGCATCAGGTCGGTGTGCGTGAGGCGTGACTTCAGCTCGACTCCGAGCTTGCACTCGATGAAGACGAGGTCGAACCGGGCCCCGTTGTAGGTGTACAGGTGACGCACTCCGTCAAGCGCGGCCATCAGGTTCCCGGCGGTTACGTCCCCTCCCACGAGCTGTCGCAGCACGAACCCCTCAGGGGTATCGCGATAGATGCCGACGACGGTGATGGCGTCGGCGAAAGGACTGAGTCCGGTTGTCTCGATGTCGAGATAGGCATCCATGGCGCGTTCTCGAACGGGTGTGGCCGGTGCACCAGCGGGGGGAGGGTAGAGCTGGAGCACCTCAGCGGGCGCCTTTCGGTACCGCAAGGATACCATGCCCGGCGCCAGGTCACGAGAGGCTGAGCCGCGCCGGCGATTGCGGCTCGAGTCCGGTCGATATATCATTGCCGGACAGCCTTGCCCGAGGCGCCTGGCGCCTCAGGCAGTGCCCGGAGCGAAACGTGCCGCCGAAGCCGTACCGGTTCTGTCCTGAGTGCTCTTCGCCGCTGGTCGAAGGGATGGTGGACGGCAGAGTCCGCAAGCACTGCACCACCTGTGGTTTCGTGCGCTATGAGAATCCCCTGCCCGTGGTCGTCGCCGTTGCGGTGAAAGACGGACGGTTCCTGCTCATCAAGCGCGGGATTCCTCCCAAGAAGGGCCTGTGGGGCTGTCCTTCGGGGTTTGTCGAGTCCGGTGAAACCCCCGAGGAGGCTTGCCTTCGCGAGCTTCGTGAAGAGGCCGGTGTGACGGGTGCGATTGAACGCCTCGTGCGCGTCGTCAGGCTCCAGGATGAGGAGCTCTATGGCGACATGCTTGCGGTGAGCTATCTGGTGAACGTGACCGCAGGCGAGCCGGCTGCCGGCACCGAGGTGGACGATGTCCGCTACTGTGAGGCGGCGGACCTGCCTGCCTACCTCGCTCGGTCGTTGCGCGACGTCGTCGACGAGGTCCGCAACCGCCGCTAGCTCCCGCCCGTCAACTGGAGGAACTCTGCTTCGCTGATCGACTTCACGCCCAGCGTGCGGGCTCTGGTTGCCTTCGAGCCGGGATCCTCGCCGATGACAACGTAGGACGTGTTCCGGCTGACGTCCTGCCCCGCTCTCCCTCCAAGCCGGACAACCATCGCCTCGGCTTCAGGACGGCTGAGACGGCTCAGTCGACCGGTGAACACGAAGGTCAGCCCTGCCAGCGGCTGGCCGCTCGCCGGCTGCGTTTCTCCTCTTGAGAGCGCGACGCCTGCGGCGCGCAGCTTCTCGACTATCTGCCGGTTCCTGTCCTGCCTGAAGAACGCCGCGATGCTGCCGGCAATCGTAGGACCCACGGACGACAGTTGCGACAGCTCGTCGACGCCCGCTGCCTCCAGCTCGTCCACGCTGCGGTACCGCCCTGCCAGCAGCTCTGCGTACTCCTGGCCGACGTGCGGTATGCCGAGGGCGAAGATGACCCGGCCGAGCGGACGGCTCTTGCTCCCCTCGATTGAGGCGAGGACGTTTGCGGCGCTCTTCTCTCCCATGCGCTCCAGCTTCAGCAGGTCTTCCTTCGTGAGGGAGTAGAGGTCGCCCGCATCTTTGACCATGTTCCGGGAGAAGAGTGCCTCGCACAGCTTCTCCCCCGCCCCCTCTATGTCCATCGCATCGCGGCTGACGAAGTGCTTGATGCGCTCGAGGGCCTGCGCCGGGCACGCGGCGTTGGTGCAGCGGTGCATGGCCTCGTCCTCCGGTTTCGTGACCTCCGAACCGCAGACGGGGCAGGTGCCCGGCATGTGGAAGACCTGCTCGCTTCCCGTGCGCAGGCTCACCACGGGTCCCACTACCTCGGGGATGACGTCGCCCGCCCGCTGGACGATCACGATGTCGCCTTCGCGGATGTCCTTCCGGTGGATGTCTTCCTCATTGTGCAGGGCTGCCTGGCTGATGACGACGCCGCCGATTCGCACGGGTTCCAGTACCGCGTACGGGTTGAGGCTTCCGGTCCGGCCGACGTTCACCCGTATCTCTTTCAGGCGCGTGGTGCCCTGCATCGCCGCGAACTTGTAGGCGATGGCCCAGCGGGGTTCCCGGCCTACCGTTCCCAGCTCTTGCTGCAACTGCAGGGAGTTGACCTTCACGACCATGCCGTCGGCCTCGAACGGCCATGTGGGCCGCTCTTGCGCCCACCTCTCGCGGATGAGCTGCGCCTCATCAAGCGTTCGCGCCGGCGTCACCAGCCGGCTTGTCCTGAATCCCATTGCACGCAGCCACTCCAGCGTCTCGCTGTGGGTCGGGGGACCGGCTCTTCCCTCCGTCCATCCCAGCCCGTACACATAGATCTCGAGGGGGCGTGTCGCCGTGACTGAAGGGTCAAGCTGACGCACTGAGCCTGCCGCCGCGTTCCTGGGGTTGGCGAACAGTGGAAGTCCCTCAGCCGTGCGCCGCTCATTCAGTCGTTTGAAGCCTTCCTTGGGCAGGTACACCTCACCCCTTACCTCGAAGCGGGGCGGGGCGATGTCGCGAGGAACGGAGAGAGGGATACTCTTCACCGTTCGCAGGTTCCGGGTGATGTCTTCCCCGCGAAAGCCATCCCCTCTCGTTGCGCCGACCGACAGAAGCCCGTCGACGTAGGTCAGAGCCACGGCGAGGCCGTCTATCTTCGGCTCACACACCGTGTCGAACTCCGCCCGACCAACCAGCGTGGAGGTGCGCCGCCACCAGGCGGCCAGGTCGTCCTGCGTGAAGGCATTGGCGAGGCTGAGCAGCGGTACGCGGTGCTCGATGACCCCGAAGGACTCGACGGGACCGGCTCCCACCCGCTGAGTCGGGGAATCAGGCGTCACCAATTCGGGGTGCTGCTGCTCGAGTTCCCTGAGCTCGGCAAAGAGGCGATCATAGGCCTCATCGCTGATCTCAGGGCTGTCGAGAACGTAGTACCGATGGTTGTGGTGGAGAATCTCCTTGCGAAGGGACTCGATCCTCTGCTGAAAGCCGGCGGGACTCTCCATGGGCGTGTACCCGCTCGTAGTATATACCATGCCTTGCGCAATACGGGCGCGAGGCGGCAAAGGCCTCAAATGCACTACGCCGTATTCGGACGTAATACCTGACCGGCGGTGCGCGAACCGGCGGAGCTTCTGCTACAATCGAAACAGGGTCGTCTATTATGTTGCCACCAGACCGACTGCCCCGGGCGCATGCCCGCACGATGGAGCACAGTTTCTATCTGCTGGATGTGTTCGCCGAGGGACCGTACACCGGTAACCAGCTCGCGGTCTTCAGGAACGCGGCGCAGCTACGCGACGAGGACATGCACCGGCTAGCCGGTGAGGTGCACTTCTCCGAGACAGCCTTCATCCTCTCGGATGAGCCACGCGACGGAGGCTACGACATCCGCGTGTTCACTCCAACTGAGGAGATACCCTTTTCGGGCCATGCCGTGCTCGGGGCGGCGTACGTGCTCCGGCATGAACTCATCGACGAGCCGGTGACGAGCATGAGCGTCACCATCGGTGGGGCCCCCCTTGAGATCAGCTTCACCTACCACTACGGCAACGTCGATACCGTCTGGGTGAACCAGAGGGCGGCCGAATTCGGGGCTACTCTTCCACCGGACACTGCCGCACGGGTGCTCAGTCTGTCTCCGTCGGATGTCGATGAGCGCTGGCCGGTGCAGGAGGTATCCACGGGACTGCCCTTCATCGTTGTCCCCCTCCGCTCCCTCTCCGCTGTCCGCCGTTGCCACGTGGTCCCCGACGAATACGCACGACTGCTGAGGGCGACGTCCGCCCGAGCCCTCTACGTCTTCTCGTCCGAGTGCTACAACCCGGACAACGACTTCAACGTGCGCATGTTCGCCCACTACTACGGCATCTCCGAGGATGCGGCGACGGGGGCCGCAGCCGGCTGCCTCGGCGTCTACGGCCTTCGCTACCTTCGACCAGAAGCGGCCGGCCTCGACCTGCGCATCGAGCAGGGCTATGAGATTCGCCGTCCCTCGCTGCTCTTCGCACGGGCCAGACGCGACGGGCAGGCGGGCAGGGTCGCCGTGGGCGGACGAGTCTCGGTCGTTGCTCAGGGACACTTCAAGTGACGCGGACGGACCGGGCCTCCCTTCCTTGCTTCCCACCCGCCCGGTGCGCTCCTAACCTCCTTTGACCGCGCCGCGCAACGGCTCGTACGCGGGTGGATGGTATACTTCGGCGCGGAGGCCCTCTCACTATCGGCAGTCACTGCTTCTCGATTGACCACGCGGCGGCGAACCTGGCGGCTCGCACGGGCCGGCTCGAGACGGCTCACGGGTCGGTCGACACGCCTGTCTTCATGCCCGTGGGCAGCCAGGCGACTGTCAAGTCGCTCACGCCGGCGGACCTTCGGGAGCTGGGCTTCGACCTGATTCTCGGCAATGCCTACCACCTCTACCTGCGCCCCGGTGTCGATATCGTGCAGGCGGCGGGAGGTCTCCACCGTTTCATGGCGTGGGATCGCTCGATACTCACGGACAGCGGAGGCTTTCAGGTGTTCAGCCTGGCGGCGCTGCGCAGCCTGGACGACCGGGGCGTGACCTTCCGGTCACACATCGATGGCAGCGAGCACCTTCTGACTCCGGAGAGGGCCGTGGAGATACAGGAGGCGCTCGGGTCTGACATCTGCATGGTTCTGGACGATGTCCCGGCCGGCACGTCCGACCCGCGCCGGCTGGCAGAGGCGGTGGACAGGACGAACCTCTGGGCGGAGCGCTGCCAGAGAGCCAAACGGCGGCAAGACCAGTTGATGTTCGCTATCGTCCAGGGGGGTGGCGACATCGAGCTACGCCGGCGCTCCGCGGAAACGCTCACGGCGATGGACTTCGCCGGCTACGCAGTCGGAGGTCTGAGCGTGGGCGAGCCAAAGCACGTCATGCGCGCGGTGCTGCAGGATGTCGTGCCTCTGCTGCCGGTTGAGCGTCCCCGCTATCTCATGGGGGTCGGAGCTCCCGAGGACCTGGTCGAGGCTGTCTCGTGCGGCGTGGACATGTTTGACTGCGTCCTTCCCACGCGCGTCGCACGCAACGGGGGCGTGTACACGCGGACCGGCCGCATGAGCATCCGCCACTCCTCGTTCCGCACGATGGACGGCCCGGTAGATCCGGGGTGCGACTGCTACGCGTGCCGGACGTTCTCCGCCGCCTACATTCATCACCTCTTTCGCTGTGAGGAGCTGCTTGCGTACAGGCTGGCGACGGTGCACAACCTCAGGTTCATGTGGCGGCTCATGCGTGACATGCGAGCGTCCATCAGGTGTGGTGACTTCGCACTCTTCCGCGAGGAGTTCCACGGGCGGTACCGCGTTGCCGACGAAGAGATGCGGCTCAGTCAGGGGGCGGCCCGCGCTCAGCTTGTCCGGAATCGCGGCAGGCTTCGGCTTCAGTAGAACTGGGCGGCAGATGACGTCGTGATTGACCTTCTCACGTTCAACAATCTCGTCTGGGGCGTCTTCGTTCTGACGGCGTTGTCCCTCACCGTGCTCGTCTTCCGCCTCTTCGGCCGGGCCGGACTGCACGCCCTGGTTGTTGCCGGCGTCATCGTGGCCAACATCCAGGTCACGAAGACCGTCGTGCTCTTCGGGCTCACGGCGACGCTGGGCAACGCCGTGTATGGCTGCATCTTCCTCGCGACGGACATACTCAGTGAGCTGTACGGAGAGAGGGAAGCTCGGAAGTGCGTCTGGCTGGGCTTCCTCGCCATGGGCCTGACGATCGTGTGGATGCAGTTCGCTCTGCGACTCATTCCGGGTCCCGAGGACCTGGCTCACGACGCGCTTGTCACGGTCTTCGGTGTGATGCCTCGGGTGGCCGCCGGAAGCCTGGTGGCGTATCTCGTCTCGCAGCACCACGACGTGTCGGCCTTCATGTTCTGGCGTCGTCGCACGGGCGGCCGCCGCCTCTGGCTCCGGAACTGCGCCTCGACCATGGTCTCCCAGGCCATCGATTCCCTGCTGTTCTGTACCATCGGCCTCTGGGGGCTCTTCGAACCCTCGACCTGGCTCGAGATCCTCGCCACGACGTATCTGCTCAAGTGGATCGTCGCGGTGCTGGACACGCCTTTCATGTACCTCGCGACCAGGCTGCGGCCGAAGACGTTGCCCGCCGAACCGCCGGTCGCAGATGGCGTTGCCGGCTTGTGACGGGCCTGTTGTCGGGGTTGCGCCAACCAGGAAGGGCTTGCCTTCCGTCCTGCGTTCTCGCTGCGTCAATCGGTTGCACCCGTTCGGCGAGGCGGCTATAGTGACATCTGGCCGCGTGGAGTCTATCGCGGCCGGAGTGTTTGAAGGCATGGGACTCGAACTGGCGTGTACCGGTTGCGGCGCGTCTCTGCCTCTGACCGAGCCGGCTCTCCGGTGCCGCTCGTGCGGGGAGCCGCTCGAGGTACGCGGGTACGGGCGCCCGTCGCTGCGCGAATGCCCGTGGCCCGGCCGGAGTCTGGCGGAACGCTACGGCGGGTTCTTGCCTCCTCTTGGCCGCTACGCCGAACTCTCGATGGGCGAGGGATTCACTCCGCTGGTGGACGCCCCGCGCCTGGCTGACGCTCTCGGTCTTCGAAGGCTGCTCATCAAGAACGAGACGACCAATCCGACCTGGTCGTTCAAGGACCGTGGCACCGTCGTGGCAATGGCCGATGCACTCTCGCGCGGTTGTCGCGCCGTCGGCGTCGTGTCGACGGGCAACATGGCTGCGTCGGTGGCTGCGTACGGCGCACGGGCAGGCATTTCTGTGATTGTTCTGGTGAGTGCCGGGACGCCTGCCGAGAAGCTGCCGCCGGTAGCCGTCTACGGCTGCACCGTCGTCAGAGTCGATGGCGACTACGGGGCTCTCTACCATCGGAGCCTCGTACTGGACGGGGTTCGGTTCCTGAACTCGGATGCCCCCGCACGCGTTGAGGGCTCCAAGACGATCGCATTCGAGATCTGCGAGCAGTGTGACTTCGCGCCGCCGGACTGGGTCATCGTGCCCACCAGCTCCGGCGGCAACATTCGCGGGATACTGAAGGGTTTCGAGGAGATGCGCGAAGCCAGCCTCATCCCCGAGGTGCCGAAGATGGTGTGCGCCCAGGCAAGCGGGTGCGCGCCCATTGCCACGGCCTGGGAAAGGGGGAGCGAGGTGATTGCACGCGTGACGGAGCCCCGTACGGTTGCGCACGCCATCGCCAATCCCTCTCCTCCCAGCGGCAATGCAGTGCTTCGGAAGCTCCGCGAAGGCGCGGGTATGTGCGTTGCCGTTTCCGATGAGAGCATCCTGGACGCACAGATTGAGATGGCGTCCGCCGGGGTGTTCGGGCAGCCGGCAGCGGCCGCCTCCCTCGCCGCCGCCCGGGTGCTCGCCGGCTCGAGCGTCATAGGACGCACCGACACGGTTGTTTGCGTTGCCACCGGCGCAGGCCTCAAGGTGGCCGGCACGACGGACGGCAGGCTGCCGTCTGTACTGGAGTGTACGCTGGACACCCTTGAATCAACTGCCTCGACCTGGCTTCGACGGATACGTGCAACGGGGGTGAGCCCATGAGAGTCTGTACCGTGCAGGAGATGCGGGAGTGCGACCGGCGTGCATCGGAAGACTATGGTCTTTCTGATGACATCCTCATGGAGAATGCCGGACAGGCGCTCTACGAGGTGCTCAAGTCCGAGTACGGACTGGCTGGACGGCGTTTCGTCGTTCTCTGCGGAGGCGGCAACAACGGCGGCGACGGACTTGTCGTCGCCCGGAAACTGAACTCGGCGGGCTGCGACGTTCGAGTCTGCCTTCTCGTCGATGCCGCTTCCCTGCGGGGCGCCCCGGCACGCAATCTCGATGCAGCCGCCCGCGCCGGCATCGCGGTACAGCGCCTGGACTCCGCGGCCGAGCTTGTCCTCGCCGGCCAGTGCGACGTAGTCGTCGACGCCCTGATAGGCACAGGACTGTCGCGGAGTCCGGAGGGCCTGGTCGCCGACGTCATCGAGCAGTTGAATGCCTCCTGCCTCCCGGTTGTCGCGGCGGACATACCCTCCGGCGTGAGCGGAGATACGGGTGCTACCCCGGGGGCCGCCGTGAGGGCTGCCTGCACCGTTGCCTTCGGTCTGCCCAAGCGCGGCAACCTGCTGCCACCCGGCCGGGAACTCGGCGGCAAGCTGTTTGTATCGCACATCTCCTTCCCGCCCGCCCTCTACTCCACCGTCGGCGACGTCGAGACCAATCGCCTGGTGGCCCTCCCGCCAAGGCGCATGGAGAGCCACAAGCGAGATTATGGCGACGTCCTCTTCCTGGCCGGGGCGCGCACGTATCTGGGAGCGCCGCTGTTCGCCGTCAGGTCGTTCCTGAAGGCCGGCGGCGGCTACGCTCGTCTGGCCGCGCCCGAGTCGGTTGCGGCCGTGCTCGGCGCACACGCGGGCGAGGCTGTCATGGTGCCGCTGCGCGAGACTGAGTCGGGCAGCGCTGCCCTCGCGAACCTCGATGAGCTGTGCGAACTGGCCGCCAAGGTGGACCTGCTCGTGGTCGGACCCGGCGTATCGCTGGATGAACAGTCCCAGGAACTGGTGCGAGGTCTGGTGTCGCGCGTGTCCCGCCCGGTGCTCATCGACGGCGATGGCATCACCGCAGTTGCCGCACGACCCCAGGTCCTCAGCGGCCGCAAGGCGCCTGCCCTGCTCACTCCTCACGCGGGCGAGCTGGCCCGGTTGCCCGGCATCGCCCTCGCCGACGTGGCGCGCGACAGGGTGGGAGTGGTGCAGCGCGCTGCACGCGAGCTTGGGGCGATTGTGCTGCTCAAAGGTGCGAGCACGCTGGTCTGCGGTCCCGACGGTCTCGTCTCTCTGAACCTGAGCGGCAACCCGGGCATGGCAACGGCCGGATGCGGGGATGTGCTCTGCGGAATCATTGCGGCGCTCTTCGGCATGGGTCTCGAGTTGCGCGCCGCGGCCGAGGTCGGCGCTTTCGTCCACGGCATGGCCGGCGACATGGCGGCGGAGCGGCTCGGGCAGGACGGTCTTACGGCAACCGATGTGTTGGAGCAGACGCCGATGGCGATCCGCGGCTACAGGGAGCGATTCCATGACCTCAAGCGCAACCACTACGGCCGTCTCAACGTTATATGAGCAGAGTGAGGGCGGCCGGCTCACGCCCCGATCCTCTCGGTTACGCCCTATCCCTCCGGCACGCGAGGCTGTCCGTGTATCATGGCTTCAGGGTGCGCGAGGGAGCATGCCGGCCCCCGGCGTCCGGGGTCTTGTCTGCCCCGGTACTGCGGATTGGTTTGGCCGGTGCCGTCCTTGAGGCACGCCGCGGGGTGGTTGACGCACGTACGTTGACATTCGTGAAGGAGGGCATTAGAATAGCGCCATGAAGCTGTTGGTGATAGGCCTAGGTCAATGTGGTGGACGTATCGCGGACAGGTTTGCCCGCTTGAACAAGAGGGGACACGCGCTGAGGGGGATGGATACCCTCGCAGGTGTCTTTGCGGTCAACACAGACGTAACGGATCTCAGCGGCCTGCGGACCATCAAGCCTGACTACAAGCATCGGATCCTCATCGGCGCCCAGAGAACTAACGGCCACGGTGTCGGCAAGATCAGCGAGCTGGGGGCAGAGATCGCGAACGAGGACGTCGACAAGATAATCGATGCCATCCGCACTGCCGAAGGGTTCTATGAGACCGACGCGTTTCTCCTTTGTGCCGGAGCCGCCGGTGGTACCGGGTCAGGCTCCATCGGTGTCCTCACCAAGCACCTCAAGGAGCGCTATATAGGCAAGCCTGTCTACGACGTGGTCGTTCTGCCGTTCCGGCAGGAGGAGACCACGGAGACCCGCACCATCTACAACACCGCTACGTGCCTGAAGTCGACGTACTTGGTCGCGGACGCAGTGTTTCTCATCGACAACCAGCGCTACGTGAAGAAGGACTCGCCCGCCGAGAACAACCTCAGCACCATCAACGCCCGCGTGGCTGAGCCCTTCTACAATGTGTTGTGCGCCGGCGAGGAAACCAATCGACGCTTCGTCGGGTCGAAGACACTCGATGCCGGTGACATCATCCAGACGCTCGCCGGGTGGACCGTCATCGGCGGGGGTTCGTCTGTTCTCGAGCGCAGGCTGCCGTTCTGCGGACCCAAGCGCGATTTCCGCGACAAGATGTTCGATACCAGTCGGGCCGTGCACGCCATGGACCAGGCCATCAGCGAGCTGTCCATGACCATCGACCCCGCCGATGCCGGCAGGGCTCTCTATCTGTTGACCGCTCCCGCGAGAGAGATGAGCATGGACTCCATCAAGCAACTGGGAGACAACCTGCGGAACCTCGCGCCCAACGCGCTCATCCGGAGCGGCGACTACCCAAGGGACAGCCGGCAGGTCGACGTGACTCTTGTCCTGTCCGAGATCTCCAGCGTGCGTAAGATAACCGACTACTTCACCAAGGCCATTGACCTCATCTCCGTGATGAAGGCGAAGAAGGGACTCGGCTACCAGGCCCGCCGGCTGGAGGAGTCTTTCGACGAGATTCCCGTGCTCCTGTAGCTGATCTCCGACGCAACAGGCGCCTCGTCCAGTTCCAGCAACAGAAGGGAGAGTCCGTACGGACTCTCCCTTTCTATTCCTCTGTGTGTCAGCCTCTACCTGCGTGCCTTGGTGAAGACCGTCCACGTGTGCGCCATGGCCTCGCTGTGCACCTGGCGCGCTGCCTTCTCAACCTCGTCACGAGCTTTCAGGGCCTGCGCGGCTGCCTCGTCGTGCTCTCTCTTGGCCTGCGCCACGGCGTCGTCGTAGCTCTTCCTCAACTGGGCCGCTGTCTCGTCGTACGCCTGACGCGCCTTGGCCAGACCCTCGTCGAGCGCCTTCTTCGCCTGCGCCACCGCATGCTCGAAGGACTTGCGCGCCTGGCCCAGGGCCTCCTGGTTCTCTCTGCGAGCCTGGTCCAGAGACTCCCCGTACGCCTTCTCCGCCTGTGCTTCCTGGTCCTTGTAGGCGCGCTCCAGTTGGCGCTCGGCCTCGATGTAGGCGACGTAGGCCGCCGCGGCTCGCTGTTGAGTCTCGTCAAGGAGATCAATCATCGGCTCCGCAGCCTTCGGCGCCTTCCTGGGCTCATCAGCCGGGGCCCGCCCGGCTGCCGCCTTCGCGGTGACTTCCTCGTTGGCCATTACTCTGCCCTCCTTCACACTGCCTGTACCCGATGAACAACGCGCTGAGGCATCTCTCACGCGGGGAGCCAGCAGCGCGAACTCTACTCTTCTTCTTCAAGGCGGTCGGCCTTGTCGAAGGGTTTGTCCTTGTCGGTGGCGTACATTTTCGCCAGGAATTGCAGCCGGGAGTTGATGTCCCGGCGCGCCTCGCGCGGCTGCGGCTTGGCTTTCGACTCGTCGGGTTCGAGCCGGCTCATGGCCTCCTCGAACAGCTTCGAAGGCAACTCGAGAGGTTGCTCCTCAACCTCCTGGCTCGTCTTCTCGGCGCTCGAGAGCGCCTCCTCGAACACCTTGACCGAAGCCCGCGCCGCCTTCCGAGCGGCCTTGGTCGTCTCTTCGGCCTTGGCGATGGCCTCGTTGAGAACCTTGACCGCGGCCACCACCGTGTCTCGAGCCGCCCGTACGGAGGCTTCCGTCGCCTCCTTGACTATCTGCTTCGATTCTGCGGCAGTGCGTACTGCCTGGGCACTCATCTCTTCCGAGCGCCTCGTAGCCTCCGCAGCCAGTTGCTGAGCTTCGGTCGCGGCCTCCGCCGCCACGCGGCCGATCTCGTCCGCCCTGCCCATGGCGCCCTCAGACGACTTCATGGCTTCCTCAGCCAGCCGGGTCGCGGCGGCTGTCACTTCCTCGGTTCGACGTACGGCCTCGCGTGACGCACGTTCCGCTTCCTCCGCCCTGCCCATCGCCTCCTGTGAGGCTCTGGTGGCCGACTCGACTGCCTCTCGGCTGGAGCGGACTGCCGACTCGATCCGTGCGATGGCCTCTTGCGAGGCTCGAACCTGCTTCTCCGCCTCGCGCTGGCTCAGCTTGCCGGCCTCTTCGGCGCGTCGCAGCGCCGCTTCGAAGACCCGGCTCGACTGCTCCGCGGATGCGGCCGCCGTCGCGATTGCCTCCTCTGCACGCGCCCGCGCTTCCTCGAACGCCGCGGACGACAGGGACGCCGAGTCCGCTGCGGCCTGGTACACCTTCTCGGCCCGGGCCACCGCGCGCTCGGCCGCCTTCTCGGCATCCTTCGATGTCTTCTCGGCTGAGCGAACGACGCGATCCAGCGTTATCTGTGCCTCGCGGGAGGCTCGGACCGAGTCCTCCGCTGCCTTCGTGGCAAGCTGCCCTTGCTCCTCGGCACGCGCGACCGCCTGCTGAGCGGCCTTGCGGGCTTCCTCAGCCTTCTGCTGGGCTGCCAGGGTCGACTTCTCGATCCTGCCGATGGAGCGCTGCGACGATGAGATGGAGTCTTCGACAGAGGCGATTGCCTGGTTGACGAGTTCCTCAAGCCGGGCGACGGCTTCTTCAAAGGTACGTGAGCTGGCTGCCGACGCGTCGGTTGCCCCACGGACAGCCTGTTCTGCGGATGCAACTGCCTGCTGTGCTCTGGCGACGGTCTCCTGAGCGAGCCTGCTGGATGTCTCGCTTGTCTCTGTGGCTTTTCGCACGGCCTCTTCGGCCATGCGCTGCGCCTCTTCGGCGGCGGCCCGCGCTTCGCGCCCGATGGATTCAACCCGGCCGACAGCCACGTCGGAAGCTCTTCGAGACTGCTCCGCCGCCTGGCGTGCAGCCAGGCTCATCTGCTCGGCGCGTGCTACGGCTTCTTCAAATGAAGGGGATTCCCGTTCCATCTGTCAGCGATAATCCTCTCTTTTGCTCCGCTCCAGGCTGAGTGGCGGCCCGAGGCGCATGAGGCCTATTGTAGTGGCCGTCCCCCATGATTTCAACGAATCACCGGCAGCTTCCGATTATGGAGCGCCGGCAAACGTTCCCTTATGGCTGCCATCTCCTCGAAGTCGAGCGTCGCCGCGATGACCTGCTCGCCTTCTCCCGAGGCTCGGGCCAGCACGCGTCCCCACGGATCCACGATCATGCTGTTGCCGTACGTCGGGATTCCTCCGGCGCCGATGCCGGCCTGCCCGGGCGCGGCCACGAAGCACTGGTTCTCGATGGCCCGTGCGCGCACGAGCACTTCCCAGTGAGCTTCCCCGGTGGGCGCAGTGAAGGATGACGGAATGAAGACGAGGTCGGTCCCGGCATCGGCAAAGCGCCTGTACAACTCCGGGAAGCGCATGTCGTAGCAGATGGACAGGCCGACTTTCACTCCGGCGGCGGTGGCGCATACAACGTCGCGGCCGCGAGAGTAGTGGGCGGATTCCGCCACCGACCTGCCGCCGATGCTGATATCGAACAGGTGTATCTTGCGGTAGACGGCTGCCGTATCTCCCGCAGGAGTGATGAGCACGGATGTGTTGTACGGCATTCCTCCGTCGGGGTGGCGCTCATGCACGCTTCCGGCAAGTACCCATATGCCGAGGTCGCGCGCGACGGCCATCAGCGCGCTGATGGCACTCCCGGGGAGGGGCTCGGCGACATCGGGGAGTCTCGCCGTGTCGCCGCGGAAGTCGAATGTCTCCGGCAGCGCCACCACAGCGGCTCCGGTGTCCGCCGCTTCGCGGACGAGCGCTACCGCGCGCTCGATGTTGTGCCGCTTGTCGGCTCCACTTGCTGTCTGTGCAATCGCAATCTTCAACCGGGAGACCGTTGCCATGGAAGGTCCTTTCGCCGGTGCGCGACGACTCGGGTGCTGCCACACCGCTATCGAACAGAACGTCACGGGTTGTATGCCCGATGGCGGACCGTGCCTTCCAATAATAGCATGTGTGCGAGACCCTGCGGATGGCGGACGCCGTCTCTTCTCTCAGCAGGAACCGGTCAGCCGGACGGTCGGTACCGTGATAAGAGGAGAGGGTGGCGCGGGACTTCCGGCCACCCTCTGCGAGGCGCTACTTGATCATCTGGCTCGGCAGCCACGTGATGATCTCGGGGAACACGGCCATAAGGACGAGTGCGATGCCGATGATGCCGATGAACGGCACGGCCCCTCTGATGATGTGTCCCGTGTCGATACCCATCTCCGGCTTCGTGACCGCCTTGAGGAAGAAGATGGCGTAGGCGAACGGCGGACTCAGAAATGACATCTGCAGGTTCACGATGATCATCATCGAGAACCAGAGCGGGTCGAACCCGACTGCCCCGGCGATGGGCGTCACGATGGGAATCATGATGAGCACGATTCCTATCCAGTCGATGAACATCCCCATGATGAACACGAGGAACATCACGACGAGGAACGCGCCCCATTTCCCACCTGGAGCAGCGAGCACGAAGTTGTTGACGACCTGTCCGCAGCCGAGTCCGAGGAAGATGCTCGTGAAGAACGTGGCGCCTACCACCACGATGAAGACCATGCTGAATGTGCCTGCGGTGGTGAAACACGTTTCCTTGAGCACCCTGAGATTCAGCTTGCGGTACGCTGCGGCCATGAGTGCCGACGCGAGGGCGCCGACGGCAGCCGCCTCGGTCGGTGCGGCGATGCCGAAGAAGATGCTGCCCAGGACCGCGAGGACGAGGACAACCGGCGGCAGCAACGCCGTGAAGAGGAGTTTGAGCTTCCGCTGCATGGGTACGTTGCGCTCCTCGGGCGGCAGCACGGGCGCCTCGCTGGGGCGCAGGGCGCACCGCACGAGAATGTAGATGGTATAGAGCGCCGACAGCGTCAGCCCGGCGGGAAACGCCGCCATGAACAGCTTACCGACCGATATGTTGGCCATTGGGCCGTAGAAGATGAGCATGATGCTCGGCGGTATGAGGATGCCAAGCGACCCTCCCGCGCAGCACGCGCCCGTAGATATCTCCTTGGCGTATCCCCGCTGCAGCATGGCTGGCAGCGCTATCAGTCCCAGCATCGTTACCGACGCGGCGATTACGCCGACCGTAGCAGCGAGGATGGTTCCGAACCAGATCGTCGCTACGGCGAGGCCGCCTCTGATGCCGCCCAGCCAGAGGTAGAGACTGCTGAACAGGTCGCTTGAGATCCCCGACCTCTCGACCATGATGCCCATGAAGATGAACAGCGGCACGGCCAGGAATGTGTAGTTCGTCGTGACGCCGAAGAGCCTGTCGTAGAACAGCGAGAAGATGGACTGGTTCCAGAACAGAAGGCCTGCGATGAGCGCCACTCCCCCCAAAGCGAGACCCAGAGGGAATCCGCTGCCGATGAGCACGATGAGAAGACCGACCATGACCACAGTGATGGTCTCAGGACTGGCGTCTATCATAGGTCCTCTCCTGTCCTCAGCTTGTGGAGGTCGCGGATGACCCATACGATCGCTGCGAGAACCCACAGCAGGAGCGCAACGACGATCATCCACCGGTACGGCCACATGATCGGGCGCCAGAAACCCACTTCCGAGAACTCGTGGTTGGTGAAGGCGTAGATGGCGCGAGGAACGGCCCGCTGCAGCAGCATGAAGAACAGGGGGAAGAACAGGAAGATGTTCAGCACCGCATCCACTATCATCTTCACCTTCGGTGGGTACTTCGCATACAGGATGTCGACGCGCACCTGTTCACGGCGGGTGGTTACCCATGCCATTCCCATGAGCATGATGGTGCCGCCCAGCATGTAGGAGATATCGAACGCCCACACCGTGGGCTTGTCGAACAGATACCTCATGAACGTGTCAAAGGTCAGAGCGACGATCAGCGCGACGAGGAACCAGGCGACAGCTTTGCCTGCCCACGTGCTGGCGAGGTCGACGGTCTTGAATATGGCTCCTAGAGCTTTCTTCACTGGATTCTGCCTCTATCTGTTGAATACGGCGCGAGCGAACTGGTGAGGGAGGCTCCCCACCGGGAAGCCTCCCTCACACGGGGTCGGGTGTTACGGATTGTAGGTCATCAGCGAGGGATTGGGCTGCGCGAATGCCTTGAAGTCGCGGTACGCGGCTGCGAAGTCGCGCTGAGAGGCGAGCACCTTCGCAAAGAACTCATCGCCCTTCGCCAGTTCGTCGTACTTCTTGTTGGCGATGACGACGATGGACTTCTGGACATCCTCGGGGAGGTACACGAACTTGGTGCCGTAGTCCGTGAGCTTCTTCATGGCGAGCACATCCTGGTAGTCGATCATCGACCATACGCGGATGGTGGTCGCCTCGCAGGCGTGATTGACGATGGCCTGCAGGTCAGCCGGCAGCGCATTGTACTTGGCGGAGCCGATGAGCATCTCGAACGCCGACTCAGGCGCGTGGATGCCGGGGCCGTGGACATAGGCGCCCAGCTCATGGAAGCCAGCGCTCCAGTCAACGCTCGGGGTACTGTATTCGAAGGCATCGATGACACCGCGCTGCATGGACTCGTAGATCTCGCCGCCCGGCATGGTGACGACCGCCGCACCGGCTGCGTTGAGCATCTCGCCCCAGATGCCGGCTGTCCTGAACTTCATGCCTTTGAAGTCGTTCATGCTGGTGACCGGCTTGGCGAACCAGCCGAACAGCTCGGCAGATGTGAACATGCCCAGGTTGGCCTTCACTTTGAGGCTCTTGCGGTCGTACATCTCCTGATGCAGGGCCGCGCCGCCGCCATCGTAGTACCAGACGAAGAACTCCTGCGGGCTGAGGCCGGCCGGATACAGGTTGAACAGGTCGCCGGCCATGCCGATCTCGCTCGTGTGGTAGTGCGAGCCGGTCAGCGTGCAGTCCAGCACGCCCTCATGCACCGCGCGCATCTCCTTCAAGCCGTCGACGATTGCGCCGGAAGGATTGTTCGTCACGGTCAGCCGGCCGCCGGACATCGCCGCGACGTACTCGGCAAATGTGTCGCCGCCCTTGTACATGATGAAGCCGGTCGGGAATGGCATCTGCATGCGCCACGAGATCTTGACGTCGGCAGGTGCCGTGGGGGTGGTGGGGG
>CAZLPP010000006.1:0-52056 GCA_964561465.1 uncultured Dehalococcoidales bacterium | reverse complement strand
CTGACGCCGCGCACCTCGAAGACCAGGTCCTCAATCACCATGCGGCGCGTGGTGTCGTCCAGCGTCACCGAGGGTGGCGTCGTCACGCTCACCGTGGTGCCCGATATGGCATCCTCCAGCCAGGTCTGAATCTCTGCCGCAGTGTAGGCCGCTGTGTCCTCCGCGCTCACCAGCGAGGCCGGAGTCCCGACAGAGAGGAGCGCCAGGATGACCACAGTCATCACCAGGCGGGGAGTCGTCCTCATTCTGTCTCTTGTGCTCAACATCTCTGCCACACCTCCGCGCAGTCGCCCGCGGAAACTCCGGCAGGCGCGTATTCGCATGGCTGCAGCCCCCATCGGAGACCGAGCCAGTATAGGCACGAAGCGGAGAATCTCACAATACCCCCGCCAGTACCAGGACCACAAGGGTGAGAAAGGCCACCCCTGCAAGCGCCAGCAGCGCGATGTAGACAGGGTGGAGGCCGCCCTGCTCGCGGGAATCCGGCGAGGAGTGGGCCGCGCCTGCCGTGGAGACCGGTGGAGCGTCGTCCTGGGTGGCGCCGCCTGACGAGGACCCGGGCGCCAGCACCGTGAACTCAGCCGTCAGTCCGCCCACTTCGACGCGGTAGACGCCGGGCTTCGACCGGGCGAGCACGAACTGGACCGTCCGGCTCTCTCGCGGGCCGAGTGACAGGTCCTGCGTGTGGGAGCTTTCACCGTTGACCTTCATGACCAGGTGGTAGTCGCCCTCACTGCCGCCTGTGTTCACGACGGTGACGTTCGCCAACACCCTGGTGAGAGGGGACACCTTCGTTGAGGAGACCGTCAGACTGCGAACCTCGAACCTTGCCGGACCGGGCTCGCCGGTCGGACCGAGCAGCGCGATGCTGCTGAAGTGAGACACGTCGGCGTACGCGATGCGCCGCTGCGTATCAACCGTCGTATCGAGTTCCATCCATGCGCCGGTCTGCCGGTCGTACCAGGCGACAACGAGGCCGGCGACGTCAACCGTGCCGGGCAGAGCATCGAGGTTGTATTGGATGCCTATCTCGATTGCCGGACTGAACTGAGCGCCCGATGGCTGCGCCGAGAGGGCGGCGATGATGACGCCATCGGCGTACGCCGGAGGCCTCGGGTCTTCGGCCAACGAGAGATAGGTCAGAGGCTCGCCCGAGCTGTCCTCGCAACGGGTGCCGGAACGGATGGTCAGTGACACCTGCCCTTCGATGAGGTCCTCGGCTACGTTCTCGAGAAGGATGCCGTCGGCATTGAGCGACGGGCGGAAGGTGTGGCCGAGAACCGCGACCCGCAACACGCCCGGCTCGGGCTCGGGCTCCGGCGGGACAGGCGGGACGTCTTCCGCGGCGCATCTGATGGAGGCGACTCCGAACCGCCGGTAGGAACCGGGGATGAGCGAAGTGATATTCCATCCGTCGAGGCTGACCCGGTCGAGCTTCGCCACCAACTCGTAGACGCCGTCGGGTGCATCGGATGGGAACGCCAGGTCAATCGACTCGTCAATCAGATACTCGTCGCCTTCCCAGTCGGGGAAACCGTCGATGGTGACCTCATACGACTCCAGCAGCGTGAGCTCAACGTCCGAGGTGGTGTGCCGCGCGAGCACCGAGGCGACCCCCACGGCCTTCTTCACGCCGAACGGCATGTCCTTGATGCAGCGGATATCGGCGTTGACTCCGACCGAGAAGGACTCGCCCGGCTCGACGACGGTGTGGCTCACAGAGAGGCGGTAGTCGACGTCGTAGTAGTCCAGCGGATTGAGGCTCAGGGCCGACGCAGGCCGCGGCAACAGAAGCGGCACGCTGAGAAGCAGGGGAAGCAGGAGAACGCCCTTCCTGGCCGGAGACCACCCGAGTCTCAATGCACCTCCACGGTTCCCGAACGAAGAAAGCGGACAGGACCCGTTCCTTTGAGTATCGCGCAGACGAGGGGCAGAAGGATTATAGCACCCACTATCTCGGAAACGTACGCGGAGGGATTCGTGAGCAACTCCTGCAGCAGGCGCGCCAGCCAGTCTCCGGTGGATTCGGCCCGGGTGGCGATACGTGTCACGGGCCAGAAAAGCGTCGCCGGCGTCCGCCACATGCCGTCGAGGACGAGATGTAGGCCGGAGCCGTATGCCAGAATCAGCATCCAGCGTATGCCGCGCCAATGCCACAGCGCCATGCCGGCAAGGGCGAGAGCAACGGGGAAGATGAGGGCGTGGCAGAAGAGCCTGCCTGTGCCATACACGTCTGCAAGTAGAAGCATCCCCAGGGGCTTGTCGATGATGTCCGGCAGCAGGGAAGCCACCGCCAGGAGACGGAGGTCAACGCGGCGCGCCAGCATCGCCGTTGCCTGGCGTAGCCGTGCCGCCAGACCGCGAGGGTAGTCCGGCCCCTGCATCCTCCGAAGCAGGACTGCCTCGACCGCAAGCGCGGTTCCGCAGGTTATGCCGACGTGGCCGAGCAAGAGCATGTGCGTCTCCAAAGTGAAATACGAGGCAGCTTCCACGGGTTGCCGGGCATCCGCACGTATACTAGCATTACCAGCAACGCATGGACTGGTCACGCGAGATGAGACCGAGTGCCTGAACTCTACGACGTTGCCGTGATAGGCGGTGGGCCCTCCGGGTGCCTCGTCGCTTCATCTCTTGCGTCCGCGGGCAACCGCGTCGTCTTGCTGGAGCGGCGTCGCGCCGGGGTGTTCGAGCCGAGCTGCACGGGCATCGTCGGGCGGCCGTACCTCGACACCTTGCCGGTTGCCCAGGACCTTGTGCTCCGCTCGGCCCGCTCCGCTGTCCTCATCTCCCCTTCAGGAAGGCGCCTGCATGTGTCGGCGTCCACCGACCAGGCGTTCATCCTCGACAGGAGAGAGCTCGAGCGGCGACTCAGGCAACAGGCAACCGCAGCGGGAGCGAGGGTTGTCGACGGAGCCCTCGCGACCCGCGTCGATGTGACGCATCATGGCTGCACGATACGCGGGCGCACGGCCTCCGGGGAACCTGTCTTCCTCTCCCGGGCACTCGTCATCGCCGCCGGCGTGGCTCCCGGACTGTTGCGGCAGGCGCACCTCGCCCCGCCGTCACGACACATGGTGGGAGCCCATGCCGAGGTCGAGATGGATGACGTGGACCAGACCGAGGTCTACTTCCTTTCCGACTTCGCCCCCGGCGCGTTCGCCTGGCTCGTGCCGGTGGACGAGCGCCGCGTGCGCCTCGGCGTGCTGTCGCCGTCGTCGGCTGCACGGCTGGCGGAGCGTTTCCTGGAGCGCCCGGAGGTCCGACGCAGGCTGCGGCAGCGGCCGGACCGGCTCTCGCAGCGTCCGGTGCCGGTCGCGCTCTCGCGTCATATGTTCGCGGACCGGGTCCTCGTGGTCGGCGATGCGGCCGGGCAGGTGAAACCGACCACCGGCGGCGGCCTCTACCTCGGAGCGATGGGGGCAGAGTCAGCCGGCAGGGCTCTGTGCGATGCTCTCGCGAAAGATGATCTCTCCGCCCGGGCATTGTCGGGCTACGACGCTGAGTGGCGTTGCGCATTTGGAGACGAGTTGCGCCGCGGCGGCGTCGCACGCGGGGTGTACTCGCGCCTCTCCGCTCGACAGGTCGATGGCATCATCGATATGGCGGAGCGTACTCACGTGGCTGAGAAGCTGCTCACTTCGCCGTCGTTTTCGTTCGACCGCCACAGTGGGGCGCTGCTCTCCGGGCTGCTGCGATGCCTGCCGGGGGTACTGTGGCGTCCGGCCGCGGGACGAATGGAGGCAGACGCGTGACCGACCTGTCCCGGCCGCCCCGGCATGTAGCCATCGTCATGGACGGCAATGGCCGCTGGGCGCGGAGTCGCGGGCTGCCGCGTTCCCTCGGCCACCGCCGGGGCGTCGACCGCATCCACCCCGTTGCCGTGGCTTGCGCTCAGCGCGGCGTGGAGCACCTGACGCTGTATGCGTTCTCGACTGAGAACTGGCGCCGGCCGGCTGCCGAGGTCTCGGCGCTTCTGCGGCTGCTTGCCACGATGATCGACGCCGAGGCGAGGACCTGCCTCCGGGATAACCTGCAACTGCGCCTTGTCGGCACGGTGGAGCGCCTCGAACCGTGGCTGCAGCAGAAGGTGCAGGCGGCAGTGGACCTGAATCGCAACAACACCGGCATGGTCCTGTGCCTCGCCTTCGACTACGGCTCGCGCGACGAGATTGCCCGGGCGGCCCGGTCCATGGCTGCCGACGGCGTCGCTGCCGCAGCGGTGGATGAGGAGCAGGTCTCCCGGCGCCTGTTCACCGCCGGCATGCCGGACGTTGACCTGTTCATCCGCTGCGGGGGCGAGCTGCGGCTCAGCAACTTCCTGATGTGGCAAGTCGCGTACGCCGAGCTGTACTTCACCGATGTGCTCTGGCCCGACTTCGGAGAAGCAGACATCGATGCCGCGCTTGCGGCCTACGCGGCGCGCAACCGCCGCTTCGGCGGCCTCCAGACCGGAGGAGCGCACTGATGCGCGAGGTGCTGCTCGTCGTCCTGGCCACCGTCACTCCCGTGAGCGAGCTTCGCGGCGCGATTCCGCTCGGCATCGGGCTTGGCCTGGACCCTGTGCTGACGTTTGCAGTGGCGGTCGCCACGAACGCGCTTCTGTTCCTGCCGACCCGCTTCGTCCTGGAGTTCTTCTACAGCAGCGTCCTCCGGCGTCTGCCGCGGTTCGACCGCTATCTGCTGGGGGTGCGGAGGCGGGGACAGCCGGTGGTCGAGAAGTACGGCCTCCTGGGGTTGGCGCTGTTTGTCGCCGTGCCGCTGCCGCTCACGGGAGCCTACACGGGGACCATTCTGAGCTGGCTGCTGGCCATCGAGTGGAAACGCTCATTCGTCGCGGTCGTGCTGGGCGTGCTTGTCGCCGGCATCGTCGTCATGCTGGCGACGCTGGGCGTGGTCAGTATCGTGCCGGGCGGGTAGGCGGCGGCAGCGCGCGGCTCGAGGCTTTTGCGCAGTGAGGGCTTCGGAAGTCAGGAACAGTGGTGGGCAGTACTGGACTTGAACCAGTGACCTCCTGCGTGTGAAGCAGGCGCTCTAACCACTGAGCTAACCGCCCATCGCGGACGAGACCTATTGTAGCGTCACGGTCGTTTTCACACAACCATCGCATGCTTTCGGATGTGCAGCAGGACGTGAAGCGTGAGACGTACGCGGGAGTCGCATCTGTCTGTGGGCAGCGTCTATAATGGGTGAGCTGCGTCCGGTCGCCATGAAGCGCGGCCGGTCCGGGTTGAAGGCATGTCCGAACAGAGGATGTCGACCACTTTGCCCCGCCACGTTGCCTTCATCATGGATGGCAACGGGCGGTGGGCGACCCGGCAGGGCCTCCCGCGGCTGGCGGGGCACCGCAAGGGTATCGAGAACGTTGAACGGATCGCCGGCGCGTTGCTGCAGCGCGCCGTTACCTTCATGACCATCTACATGTTCTCGACGGAGAACTGGAAGCGGCCGAAGGAGGAGGTCGACGGCATCTTCGCCCTTCTTGCCGGCTGGCTCGAGGAGGCGGGACCCCGGATGCGTGCCGCGGGCATCCGGTTCCGGCACTTCGGCAGGAGGGAACCTCTGCCGACGGCGCTGCTGGGCGCACTGGACGTTACCTGCGGCGCTGCGGATGCCGACGGTGGATTGCTCCTGGGCCTTGCCATCAACTACGGCGGCCGCGCCGAGATCGTCGACGCCATCAAGGGCGCCCTGTCGCAAGTCTCCGCGGGCGGCGTCGACGAACGGAGTATCGCGGATGGCCTCTACACGGCAGGGGTCCCGGATCCCGACCTCGTGGTTCGCCCCGGCGGCGAGCTTCGACTCAGCAACTTCATGCTGTGGCAGGCAGCGTATGCTGAGTTATACTTCAGTCCGGTGCTGTGGCCGGACGTTGACGAGGGTGAACTGGACCGTGCTCTCTCGGCCTACGCGGAGCGTCATCGCAGGTTCGGCGGCCTCTGATTTCCTCGGGAGCGTTCATCCCGCGTCCGAAGAGGCTGCTTCACACCGCTGAGTAATCTCGAAGGAAGGTGCGTCAGGAATGGGAGACATAATTGAAGAAGCCGGTGCTGTCGTCCAGTGCCGACAGTGTCCGTGGTACAAGAACTGCGTCATGCCGATGCAGATTGGCTCCGGTGAGATAAATCAGTTCAAGCTGATGATGCAGGGCGGCGTCCTGGGAGCCGAGGGCAACCCGGAGATGGAGCGCGTGCTGGAAAGCGTCGCGGCCATGGGCCAGAACATGATGGTGCAGAGCTGCCCGGTGTTCACCGAGAGGCTCAAGTCCGACCCGAGGCTGGCGGAGCACATCAAGCTGCTGATGCAGCGGTGGGGCCAGGGCGATGAGCCGGCGAAGGGAGCCGCATCGTGAGTGAGGCGCTCGGCCGGCTGGAGCGGCCGGCAGCCGAGAGCTTCCAGGGGCGGCGCAAGCTCCTCGTTGTGTTCCTGGTGTTCAGCCACGAGAAGGCGCCGGCCGAGTACGCTGCGCTCTGCGACCGCTACTGGGGACAGGTTGCCGAGCAGGTGGCGAAGCTCGCTTCGCGCATAGGCACGGTGCGGCACGTCTATCACGAATCCGTCTGGGACGCCGGCGAGGCCGGACTGGCTCTCCTCGAGAGGATGAGCCGTCACAGCCACGGCATCGCGCGCTCTCTCTGCTCCGGCGGGGCCGCCATGGAGGCGCTCGAGGACCGGGACCTCGCGGCGGAGTTGAGCGACTGGGAGCGGTTCGTCATGCTGGGATTCGCCAGCAGCAAGGTCGCCGACCTCGTGAGCGACCTGTACTCGGGCGCGCTGAAGCAGCGGAACGAGCACGCCATCGACGTCATCCAGAAGACGCTCGGCGACGACGAGGTGGGCCTGCTCTTTGCGCGCGAGGGACACGGGCTCCAGTTCCCGGCCGACATCGAGGTCTTCAGCGTCGTCCCGCCCGCGTTCGATGAGCTGCATCGCTGGCTTCGCGACCACTCACGTCAACCTGCGGAGGAGAAGCCGGAACAGGAGAGTGCTGCAACGGAGGGGTCGGAAGAGGAGGCAGGGCAATGAGTATCAGGCAGCCGGCGGTAGCCGGTACGTTCTATGCTGCGACACGCAGCGGAGTGCTTGCCCAGCTTGAGTGGAGCTATCGCCACCGTCTCGGCCCGGGGGACGTGCCGGAGGTGAACCCATCCGGCCCTCGCGAGATCGTCGCCCTCGTGGCCCCGCATGCCGGCTACATGGCGTCCGGACCCGTGGCCGCCCACGCCTACCATGCGCTGGCGCTTGACGGCGTCGTCGAGACGGCAGTCATCGTTGGACCGAACCACACCGGCTATGGGAGCCCGGTGTCTGTCTGGGTCGCCGGTTCGTGGAGTACGCCGATCGGCGAAGCGCGAGTTGACGAAGCCCGGGCCCGGCAGCTCCTCGGTGGGGTGGTACGCGCTGACGAATCGGCCCATGTCTACGAACACAGCGTTGAGGTGCAGATCCCCTGGCTGCAGCACCTGTACGGCGACGCGGTGAGGATCATCCCCGTTGCCATGATGGCGCAGGATGCTCACACCGCAGTTGCGATTGGGGAAGCCCTTGCCAAGCTCGAGGGCAACGTTCTGCTGATTGCCAGCACCGACCTCACGCACTACGAGTCGCAGGCGTCGGCGGGGCGCAAGGATTCAGGCGTGGTCGAGGCTATCGAGGCTCTGGACGTTGACGGCATGTACCGCATCCTCGCGGATGAGGACTGCAGCATGTGTGGCTACGGACCCGTGGCGGCGGTGGTGCATGCCGCGCTGCTTCGCGGGGCGACGCGTGCCGAGTTGCTGAAGTACGCCACCAGCGGAGACACGACTGGCGACGTATCCCGCGTCGTCGGGTACGCGTCGCTGGCGCTGCGCAAGCCGGCGCATACAGAGGCAGGCAGCTAGAGGCGGGGGTGGCAGACCTGTAAGCCGGGTTCTGTACTCTCGTGGAGAGCGGTGGCCATCCATCTAGCCCTGGCGTTGCCGCCAGGGTCAAGCAACCAACCCGGGGACATCGGCCGAGCACCGTGCTCCCCGCACACACAGCCCTGAGACCGTGGCGCGGTGGTTTTCGCCCCCCTATTTGGCCTTGCTCCGGGTGGGGTTTGCACGTCCAGCCGGTCTCCCGGCTGCCGGTGAGCTCTTACCTCGCCATTTCACCCTTACCCGCGTGAGCGGGCGGTGTGTTTCTGTGGCACTTTCCGTCGGGTTGCCCCGCCTGGGCGTTGCCCAGCACCCTGCTCGGAGGAGCCCGGACTTTCCTCCCCGCGCCCGGAGACGCGGAGCGGCCACCCGATCTACCACCCCCGGCTAAGTCTATGTCGCGAACGGGCGGGAGTCAACCTCCGGCCTGATGAGATGTCAGTCGACGTGCAGGATGCGGCTGCAGCTGGCGCACTGGACCATCTCACCGGCGCGGGCGCGCTGCCAGAGCCCCGCCGGCACGGTCAGGTTGCAGCCGCGACAGCGTCCCTGCTCGACCTGCACCACGGCCGCACCTTTCGTCTGTGCAAGATGGTCGTAGAGCCGGCACAACTCGTCTCCAAGCTCGAGCCGCGCTCCCTGGCGCACCTCAAGCAGCCGGGCGAGAGCAGACTCGACCGAGGCGCGCTCGGCGCTCAATCCCTCTTTCTGCTGTTCCCATTCCTGCCGCAACTGCGCTGCCCGAGAGCGGAGTGCTGCGGCCTCCGCTTCCAGTGCTTCCAGCGCGCCCATGGCATCGAGCAGCGCCTCCTCCTTCCCGGAGAGGTGCTTCCTGATTCCGTCGATCTCCTGCTGCAGGCTCAGGAGTTCCTTGGGATTGTGGACCGAGCCTCCGTAGAGCCGGTTGTTGAGCTCGTGTACCTTCGCGGTAGTGTCGTCGACGTCGTACTCGAGCTGACGCTGGTTGCTGCGTGCGGAAGTGAGGCGGGCTTCAAGGGCGCTCAACTCGGCCTCAGCGGAGGCGACAGCCTCACTGCGTTCGAGACGGCTGGTGATGTCGTGGAGGATGCGGCGTTTCTCTCTGATCTCCAGGTCGGCGACCTGAAGCTGATGCAATCGAGAAGCGACGCTCATCGGTCCGGCAATTGTAGGTGGGTCGTCACGGCATGTCAAAGGTCCGGGAAGCGCCGTGGAATGCTCCACAAGAAGTGTGCGAGGAACCCGGGTCGCCTGGGGATTGCGCCGGTCAGCCGGCCCGGCCTTCGCGCGTGAGAACCGCCACCTGCATGTTCAGCGGCAGGCTCGTGGCGGAAAGCGTAATCCTGGAGCGAGGCTCCGATGGCTGGAGGCCCATCGCAGCCACGAACGTTTCGAGTGGCTCCAGATCGGGTCGGGCGCTCTCCGTGCGATAGTGCATCGGCAGTACGTAGCGCGGCTGCAGGGAGCGCACCAGCGCGCGCGCCTCGGCCACGCTGAACGTCGTGACATCTCCTACCGGCAGGAACAGGACGTCGACCTTGCCCAGCTCCTTGAGAGCAGTCGCGGTGAGCGGATGGCCGAGGTCTCCCGTATGACAGAGCCTCAGACCTTCCATCTCGACGACGTACACCGTGTTCTTGCCGCGGACTGCGCCGCGCTCGTCGTCATGGAAGGAACCGTGGCCCGTGATGAACGCTCCGCCGACTTCGTACTCGCCCGGGCCCGTGAACACGCGGGCGCTTCCCGGCACGCCCTCAAGGCAGGAGTGCCCTTTGTGGCGGTGACTGATGAGGACCGCCTGGGGCGCGCCCCATCGAATCGCGCCGCCGTACTCCGGCGGACAGGGATCGAAGACCACCGCCGTCTCCTTCCCTCTCACGGTGAAGCACGAGTGACCGGACCAGGTTATCTCCATGATTCGGAGCGTAAGCATACTCGTGCGTGGCGGTCCTTGTCCAGACAGGCGGCGCCGTCTCCGGTGCTCTGTCTTGACGTGACCATCCGGAAAACGTTAACCTGTTCGTTCGCTGAGGTTAACTATGCGCTACGAGATACTTGCAGCGCTGAGAGCGGCCGGCTCCGGCGTCTCAGGAGAGGCGCTCAGTCGCGAACTGGGCATCAGTCGCGTGGCCGTCTGGAAGCAGGTGGAGGAGCTGAGGAAGCTGGGCTACAGGGTGGCCGCTTCGTCACGTGGCTACAGACTGGAGTCCGTTCCGGACCTGATGCTTCCGGGAGAGTTCCCTGGTTGGGAGTCGAGGGTGCACCACTGCATGGCCGTCGATTCGACCATGCGTGCGGCGAGGACGCTCGCCCGCGAGGGAGCGGAAGAAGGGACGCTGGTCGTCGCCGAGACGCAGACGGGCGGGCGCGGCCGGCTGCAGCGTTCCTGGGCGTCGCCTCCCGGCGGCATCTACATGACGCTCGTCTTGCGGCCGCGGGTGGCCCCGTTCCAGGCGCCGCGTCTCAATCTCATGGCCGCGGTGGCGGTCTCGGACAGCCTGGAAAGGCTCTTCGGGATCGAGGCGGGCGTCAAGTGGCCCAATGACGTGCTCGTCGGCGGCAGGAAGCTCTGCGGCATCCTGGCGGAAATGGAGGCCGAGTGCGACGCTGTGCACTACGTCAACGTGGGCATCGGCCTCAATGCCAACGCGCCCGTTCCGGACGTTCGGCCTCCGGCCGTCTCGCTCGTCGAGTTGCTGGGCGCCACGGTCGACCGCCCCCGGCTGGCGCGCGACATCGTCGAAGGAGTGCTTGCGAGGTTGCCGCGTCTCCTGGACGCCTCTCTGCTCGATGAGTGGCGGCGCAGGTCGGTGACGCTGGGGCACGACGTTTTCGTTGCCGTCGGCGACGAGACGGTGCGGGGCACGGCGGTCGACGTCGACCAGAGCGGAGCACTCTTGGTCAGGCAGCCCGACGGTCGGGTACGGACGGTCGTTGCGGGCGATTGTACCCACGGTGCCGTCGCATGACTGCCCTGCTCGGTGTGTGCCTCGCCTTCTTCCTGTTCATCGGGTTATCAACCGGCAGGCTCTCCGCGTCGCGGGACGCCTACTTCGTAGCCGACCGGCGCGGCAGCGCGCTGACCATCGGCGGAAGCCTGCTCGCGACGGTCGTGGGAGCATCGGCCACGGTAGGAGTTGCCGGTCTCGCCTACGATAGGGGTGTTACGGCCCTCTGGTGGAGCCTTTCGGGGATCGTCGGGCTTCTCGTCCTCGGGGCGTTCCTGGTTCCACGCGTGCGCCGCTGGCCAGCCTACACGCTTCCGGGGCTCGTCGGCCGGATGTACGGCCCCCGCACTGCCGTGGTGACTGCACTGCTCATCGTCGTGGCGTGGACCGGCGTGGTCAGCGGGCAGATGGTGGCTGCGGGCCTCGTGCTGTCCGTCATCGGCGTGGGCTCGCCCGGGTTGTGGATGGCGCTTCTCGCCGCCGTGCTGGTGACGTACGTCATCGTCGGTGGCCAGGGGGCAATCATCCGCACCGACGCCGTCCAGGCCGCCTTGCTGGTCGTCGGGGTTGCGGCCGCGGTCGCAGCCCTGCTCCTGGCCGGAGACGGTCTCGGCTCGTACGTTCAGGCGCTGCCGGACGGCAGCCTAGCATTTCCCGTGAGCGCCGCGTTCGGCTGGGACAACCTCGTCACGACGCTGGTGCTTGTCGGCTCCGTGTACCTCGTAGGTCCGGACATCTACACCCGGCTCTTCTCGGCCCGCGACACTGCGTCCGCGCGGAGAGGAGTTCTCGGGGCGGCTTTGCTGATGCTGCCGGTCGCCCTGCTGGTTACCGCGCTTGGGCTCGCTGCGCGGGTGCTGGCGCCGGGGATAGCGGCGGAAGAGGCGCTGCCCTGGCTCCTCTACCGAGGATTACCCCCCTTCCCGTCGGCGCTGCTCCTCGCGGGCCTCGTTGCGGCGCTCATGTCCTCCGCTGACAGCACGCTGCTCGGTCAGGCTGTCGCTCTGGCCGACGACGTCATCTCGAGGATACGGCCGCTTGACGACAGGCAGGCAGTCCTGGTGACGCGACTCTGCGTGCTGGGGCTGGGCGCTATCGCACTCCTGCTCGCGCTCAGTCTCAGGGGAGTCATCTCCTCTCTCCTCTTCGCCTACTCGGTGTTCACGTCAGGCGTTGTCGGCCCGGTTCTGCTCGGCCTCATCGGTGGACGCCTGCGACCCGACGCGCCTGCGGCGCTGGCCGGGATGTGCGTCGGCGGAGCCATCGGCCTCTGCGGTGCGATACCGGGACTCGATGTGCCCTTGCGTCCTCACCTCGCACTCGTAGGGCTGGCCGCCAGCGTCGCCGTCCCGCTGGCCGTCACCGCGTTCCGGAGGCGCGTACTGGGTCGCACCGGCACGTGATACAATGCCGCAACCGCACGGAAGGCTGCCGACAGCCGACTCGTGCGCCATCAGCATAATGGACTCGGCTGATTTTCAGTTGGAGACCCCGCCAAACCTCCTGCTCGTTGTCTCGGGCTCGTCCGGCGTCGGCAAGGACACTGTCATCGACCGCATGAAGCAACGTCACTGTCCGTTTGCGTACGTCGTGACTGCGACGACGAGGCAGCGGCGGCCGGCCGAAGTGGACGGTATCCACTACCACTTCTTCACGGAGGAGCGGTTCAACGAGATGGTGGCCGGTGGCAGGATGCTCGAGTGGGCGAAGGTGTATGGGAACTACTACGGCGTGCCGCGCTTCGCCGTGGCGGAGGCGCTCGGAACGGGACGCGACGTTGTCGTCAAGGTGGACGTTCAGGGCGCGGCGACTATCCGTCGTGAGGTCCCCGGCGCGCTGCTGCTCTACCTGCGGCCTCCCTCCGTGCAGGAGCTCGAGCGGCGGCTGCGTCTGCGGCAAAGCGAATCCGCCGAGGAGATCGCCCTCAGGCTGAGCAAGGCGGCTCAGGAGTACCGGCAACTGCCTCTGTTCGACTACGTCCTGACCAGCCACGCGGGGCGGATCGACGACGTGGTGGCGCAAATCATGGCGATCGTGACCGCCGAGAAGGCGCGGGTGAATCCCCGCCGCGTGATCCTCAGCGACTCCGGGGAGCGCTCAACGTAGTCAGCCCGGGCGGGCCTGCAGGTTCCTACTTGAGACTTCGAATGAGCTCTTCAACCTCTATGGCGGCCAGCGTCAGCGTCTGCATCGTGCCCCGCGCTCCCAGAGCCAGTGCGATGCGCGTGATGTCCTCGTTGCTTCGAGCCTCGAGGATGTTGATGAAATCGTAAGGCCCGAGCAGGGCGTACTGCGCCAGGACCTTGGCGCCCATCGCCTCGACCTCCCGGTTCACCTCGCGGAGTCTCTCGGGCTTGTCTCTCAGCGTCTTCCTTCCCTCGTCAGTGAGGGTCGTCATCATCACGAACTTCGCCATCCTTCACCTCCACACCGAGACTCTGCCTCAATCACCGCCCGCCCGGGCTTCGATTGACGGGTTGTCGCTCGTACGCCTGCTTCTCATCCGTAGTGGACTCCCTTGAACGCCTCCAGCAACTCCGCCTCCCTGCCCCGCATCCTCGCCGCATCGGCGGCGTCTTCGTGGTCGTAGCCGAGGAGGTGCAGCATTCCGTGGATGACGAGCAGCGAGAGCTCGCGTTGTGTGCTGTGGCCCTGTTCCCTTGCCTGCTCGACGGCCTGCGGATAGGAGATAACGAGGTCGCCGAGGCGGCGCACGCCGTCATCAGGCAGGACAAACGCATCGGCTGCGCCCGGCGGAGCCTCCGTGTAGAAGGCGATGACGTCGGTCGGTGCGTCCACGTTGCGATAGCGGCGGTTCATCGCGTGTACGGTCTCCTGGTCCGAGAGGATGATGCCGACCTCGTACGGCGGCAGGACGCTCTCCGCCAGCAGCGTGTCGGCCGCGACCGACCGGAACCAGGCGGCGTCGGGCTCGGCGCCCTCGTGAGAGTCGATCTCGACGTAGATGTCCTCGTTCACGCCCGTTCGTCTCCTGCCGGCATCATAGCAGCACCACCCCGTCGTTTCAAAGCAACGTCGTGCGATACAATAGGCGTAATGTCAGTCACCCCCCTCAGACGACAGTACCTGAAGCTGAAGCAGGAGCATCCGGAAGCAATCGTGCTCTTCCGGCTTGGGGACTTCTACGAGACGTTCGACGAGGATGCCCGCATCGCATCTCGTGAGTTGGACATCGTCCTCACCTCTCGTGAGATGGGCAAGGGGAACCGCGTTCCGATGGCCGGCATTCCCTACCACGCGTTGGACAACTACCTGGGCCGGCTCATCGGCCGGGGCTACAAGGTGGCGGTTTGTGAGCAGCTCACTCCTCCGGGACAGGGACTGGTGGAGCGTGACATAGTCAGAGTAGTCACTCCCGGAACCGTGGTGGAACCGGCTCTGCTGCAGGCGAAGTCCAACAACTACCTGGTCAGCGTGCGCGTCGAGGGCGAACGCGCGGGTCTGGCGTTCGCCGACATCACCACCGGCGAGTGCTCGGTGACCGAGTTGCCGCTTGAGAGACTCGAACTCGAGTTGGGGCGGCTTAGGCCGGCGGAGGTCCTCGTGTCGGACCCGTCGTCGCTTCCGGGCGAGTGGCTGGCGACCGCGCTCGACGCGTACTGGTTCGAGCAGGACGTCGCACAGCGGGTGCTGCTCGAGCACTTCGAGGTCGCGACGCTGGAGGGCTTTGGCTGCGCGCGTCTGCCGCGCGCCATCGAGGCGGCCGGCGCACTGGTCCACTACCTCGAGGAGACTGAAAAGCAGTCGCTCCGCCAGCTCACTTTTCTCTCCACCTACTCGACCGAGTCGTTCATGACGCTCGACGTGCAGACGGTCCGGAATCTGGAGCTGTTCGAGGGCGGACGATGGGGCGCGGCCGACCTCTCGCTCCTCTCGATTCTCGATGAGACGAAGACGGCCATGGGCGGTCGGCTCCTGAGGCAGTGGCTGGGTTGCCCCCTGCTCGACCTGGCTGCGCTGGAGAGACGCCTCGAGCTGGTGCAGTGGTGCGTCGGCGACAGCCTCTCGCGGCAGGAGCTTCGGGGAGCGATGGCGCACGTGGCGGACCTCGAGCGGCTCGGCAATCGCACGGTCTCGGGACGGGCAACGCCGAGGGAACTGGTTGCGCTGCGGGCCGGGCTCGCCGCGGTCCCGTCCCTGTGCGAGTCGCTCCGCGCAGCGCCGAAGGAACTCATCTCCGGCCTGCGGCCCCTGCCGGATGTCGTAGGCATCCTGACCGATGCGCTGTCGGACGAGCCGGAGGCTCCCGGGCAGGACGGCATCATCCGGCCAGGCTTCTCCGAGGAGCTCGATACGCTGCGCACCAGGGCGAAGGAGGCGCGTCAGTACCTCGCCGACCTGGAACGGCGCGAGCGCGAGCGCACCGGTATCAGGTCGCTCAAGGTCGGCTACAACCGTGTCTTCGGGTACTACCTTGAGGTCTCACGCGCCAACCTGCATGCGGTGCCTCAGGACTACATCAGGAAGCAGACGCTGACCGAGGCCGAGCGCTTCTACACGCCGGAGCTGAAGGAGTACGAGTCCCTCGTACTGACGGCCGGCGAGCGCATCGCAGAGCTCGAGGAGTCCGTCTTCCGCCGGCTGTGCGAGCAGGTAGCGGGGCACATCGAGGCCATCCTCGGTCTGGCGCGTGCGATGGCGGTGGTGGATGTAGCCTGCAGCCTTGCGCAGGTCGCGGTGGCGCGCGGCTACACCCGGCCGGTGCTGGATGACGGCGTTGAGATCTGCATCCGCGGCGGACGGCATCCCATCGTGGAGGCGCGTCTCGAGAAGGGGCAGTTCGTCGCCAATGATACCCTCCTCTCGAACGAAGACGCGCAACTGGTCATCCTTACGGGACCCAACATGTCCGGGAAGTCGACCTATCTGCGCCAGGTAGCTCTCATCGTGCTCCTGGCCCAGGTCGGCAGCTTCGTCCCGGCGGAGTCGGCCCGGATCGGCCTCGTCGACCGCATCTTCACGCGCGTCGGAGCCCAGGAGGACCTGGCGTCCGGGCAGTCGACCTTCATGGTGGAGATGATTGAGACAGCGAACATCCTGCACCATGCGACGAAGAAGTCACTCGTCGTGCTGGATGAGATTGGACGCGGTACGAGCACCTACGACGGAGTGTCGATTGCGTGGGCTGTGGCGGAGTACCTGCATAACCACCCGTCACTCGGCGCGAAGACGGTGTTCGCCACGCACTACCATGAGCTCGTACAGCTTGCCGAACACCTGCCCCGGGTGCGCAACTTCAACGTCGCCGTTGTTGAGGAAGGTGGCGCCGTGCGCCTGTTGCACCACATCGCTCCCGGGGGGGCGGACAAGAGCTACGGCATCCACGTGGCGCGGCTGGCGGGGTTGCCGAGGGCGGTGGTGGCGAGGGCTCAGGACGTGCTTGATCGCCTGGAAGGGCAGTCCGCCGGCAGGAAGAAGCTGGCGGCTCCCCGGCGCGTCGACCCCGGGCGGCAGCTCGGCATGTTCGAGAGGGACCTCTCGATGATGAAGGAGCTGAGCGACCTCGACGTGGATGCTCTGACGCCGCTGGAGGCTATCGCGGCGCTGTACGCTCTGCGCGAACGCGCGCGGAAGGAACTTGAACCGGGCCGCGCGGACAAGCGATAATTGACACTCCTCAAACCCGATGGTATACTGCCTGTTTGCGGCATGATACCACTATGCCATCCCCAATCAACTCATTGATTCCCCCCTTGTCGTGCTCTTGAGAGTGGCTGTTTCATAAGACTACGTGCGTTGTAGGAGTGTGCAATGTCTTTGACGTCTGCTCCGTCATCCCCTGTCGTGCGTTCCTTCTCCAAGCACCCTGAGGTTATCGATGTCCCCAACCTCGTCATGGTGCAGATCGAGTCCTTCCGGTGGTTCCAGGCCGAGGGACTGACGAAGCTCTTCGAGGAGGTGTCCCCTATTCGGGACTATACGCGCAACAGGCTCGAGCTCCATTTCGTCGAGTTCGAGTTCGATGAGGCGAAGCACTCCGTCGCGGAGTGCCTGGAGCGGGGAATGACGTACTCCGCGCCTCTCAGGGTTCTGGTCAGGCTGCTCATCAAGGAGACGGGCGAGATCAAAGAGGAGAAGCTGTTCTTCGGCGATTTCCCGCTCATGACGGATGCCGGCACGTTCATCATCGCCGGCGCTGAACGCGTCGTCGTCAGCCAGCTCACCCGTTTTCCGGGTGTGTACTTCACGCTCGCGCGCGACCCCGTGAGCGGACGCCAGCTCGGCTTCGGCAAGCTGGTCGCCGAACGAGGCGCCTGGCTCGATTTCGATACCTCCAGCAGGGGCGTCATCTCGGTAAGGGTCAGCGGCAAGCGCAAGCTGACGGCGAGCACGCTGCTGCGCGCGGTGAACTACGGTACCGACGAAGAGTTGCTCGAGCTGTTCAAGGACGTCGACACCAATCCCGAACACCCGTTCATCGCTTCCACCATTGAGCGCGACCCGCTGATACACAGCCAGGCCGATGCCCTTGTGGACATCTATCGCAAGCTGTCATCGGGCGAGCCTCCCAGTCTCAACAGCGCCAAGACGCTCCTGAACAACTTCCTATTCAACCCGAGGCGCTACAGCCTCGGCGAGGTGGGCCGGTACAAGCTGAACAAGAAGCTCGGCGTCGAGGTTCCGAGCGACTACCTCGGCCTCACGCCCGAGGATCTCGTGCAGATAATCAAGCACATCATTCTGCTGAACAACGGTCTCGAGGTTCCGGATGACATCGACCATCTCGGCAACCGGCGGGCTCAGGGCGTCGGGTTCCTGCTGCAGAACCAGTTCCGGGTTGGACTGCTGCGGCTCGAGCGCGCCGTCAAGGAGCGCATGAGCATCCTTGGCTCGGAGGCGGCGACGCCCTCCGCGCTCATCAACATCCGTCCGGTGACCGCCGCCATCAAGGAGTTCTTCGGCCGCTCCCAGTTGTCGCAGTTCATGGACCAGACGAATCCCCTGGCGGAGCTTACCCACAAGCGCCGGCTCTCGGCCATGGGTCCCGGCGGCCTTTCCCGTGAGCGGGCGGGATTCGAGGTGCGTGATGTTCACCACTCCCACTACGGCCGCCTGTGCCCTATCGAGACGCCGGAAGGCCCGAACATCGGGCTTATCGGCACGCTGGCTACGTACGCATCCATCAACAAGTACGGGTTCGTCGAGACGCCGTACCGCAAGGTCATTCACGAGTTGCCCTCCAACTCGGAGCAACTCCTCGGTCGCTTGCTGAAGGAAGACGTACTCTCCCCGAAGGGCGACGTGGTTGCCGGCGCGGGAACCCGCGTCACCCGCGAGGCGATGCGCCGCATCGCCTCGCTGCCGGCAACAACGCTCAAGATTGCCCCCTTCGTCTCGAACGAAGTGCGCAACCTGACGGCTGATGAGGAAGAGCAGTACAGCATCGCTGCCGCCAATGCCCGAATCAACGAGCACGATGAGTTTCTCGACGACCGCGTCGAAGTGAAGCGGGGAGCGCGCTACTTCCGCGAGGCGCAGGACAAGGTCGACCTCATGGACGTCTCTCCCAAGCAGATCTTCAGTGTTTCCGCGGCACTCATACCGTTCCTGGAGCATGACGATGCGAACAGGGCCCTGATGGGCTCCAACATGCAGCGCCAGGGCGTGCCGCTGCTGCGGCCAGAAGCCCCGCTCGTGTCTACCGGCATGGAGGGGGAGGTGGCGCGGTACAGCGGCCAGGCGCTGTTCGCCGAGAGCGACGGCCTCGTGACCTCCGTCACCGGCTCGCAGATCATCATTCTTGACGACCGGGGCGACCCGCGCGTCTACCGGCTTGACCGCTTTGTTCGCACGAACCAGGGCACCTGCATCGATCAGCGCCCGCTGGTGAGGAAGGGTGACAAGGTGCGGAAAGGACAGATACTGGTCGACAGCTCGTCCCTGCAGGGCGGGCAGCTCGCACTGGGGCGCAACGTCGTCTGCGCGTTCATGAGCTGGCGTGGATACAACTACGAGGACGCCATCATCGTCAGCAACAGGCTGGTCAAGGATGACGTCTACACTTCCATCCACATCGAGAAGTACGAGACGCAGGAGCGGAACACCAAGCTCGGTCCTGAGGAGATAACCAGGGACATCCCGAATGTGAGCGAGGACAGCCTCGGCAATCTGGACGAGGAAGGCATCGTTCGCGTCGGGGCGGAAGTCAAAGCGGGCGATATCCTCGTAGGCAAGATCACCCCCAAGGGTGAGACGGAACCGTCCACCGAGGAGAAGCTGCTCCGGGCCATCTTCGGTGAGAAGGTCCGTGATGTGAAGGATAGCTCTCTCCGGATGCCGCCCGGTGCGCGCGGACGCGTCCTCTCGATGCGGGTCTTCTCGCGCGAGAACCACGATGAACTCCAGGCTGGCGTTAACCGTCTCGTTCGCGTGTGGGTCGTCCAGCGCCGGAAGCTGTCCATCGGCGACAAGATGTCCGGACGCCATGGGAACAAGGGCGTGGTCTCCATCGTGCTGCCAGAGGAAGACATGCCGTTCCTGCCGGACGGGACGCCGGTCGATGTGGTTCTGAACCCGCTGGGCGTGCCGTCTCGTATGAACATCGGTCAGGTGCTTGAAGCCCACCTGGGATGGGCCGGCAGGGTATTCGGCTTCCGGGCGGTCACCCCGATCTTCGGCGGAGCCAACACGGCCGAGATCGAGGATGAGTTGTGCCGGGTGTGGATGGCCTGGCGCGCCAAAGCCGTCAACCTCGATTCGAAGGTGGCCATGTGCGTCGACATGGACGTACTGGGTCCCTGGCTGGAGGAGAAGGGCTTCGACGCCGCAGAACTGGTGGACCCATCCAAGGTCGGTCCCGCGAAGCGGGCCGGGCTCATCCTGTGGCTCGAGGACCAGGGCATCCAGGCGCGCAATGCGTCCGCCGAGGAGCTCGATGCGCTTGCGAAGAAGGTGTACCAGGAGCGGCGCGCTTGTCCGCCCACCTTCGGCAAGATGGTAATACGCGATGGCAAGACGGGTGAGCCGTTCGACCAGCCCGTGACCATCGGCGGCGTCTACATGATGAAGCTCATTCACCTGGTCGAGGACAAGGTGCACGCCCGCTCGACGGGCCCGTACTCTCTCATCACGCAGCAGCCACTGGGCGGCAAGGCGCAGTTCGGTGGACAGCGCTTCGGTGAGATGGAGGTCTGGGCGCTTGAAGGCTACGGCGCGGCGCACACGCTGCAGGAGATGTTGACGGTCAAATCCGACGACATCGTCGGCCGTGCTCGGGCGTACGAGTCCATCATCAAGAACGAGGATGTTCAGAGTCCGAGTATCCCCGAGGCCTGCAAGGTCCTGTTCATGGAACTGCGGGCAATGGGCTTCGCGGTTGAATTGCTCAATGAAGAAGAAGAGAAGATAAGCATCACCGGCGACGTCAAACCCCGCCTGAAGTCGAGACTGTAGAGTGAGGGCGAAAACGAATGGTTCAGTTTGATGACATAAGCGCGATCCAGATCAGCCTTGCCTCTCCGGAGCAGATCAGGAGCTGGTCTCACGGTGAGGTGACGAAGGCAGAGACCATCAATTACCGCACGCTCAAACCCGAGCGGGATGGGCTCTTCTGTGAACGGATCTTCGGACCGGTCAAGGACTACGAGTGCCACTGCGGCAAGTACAAGAAGATTCGCTACAAGGGCGTGATATGCGACAAGTGCGGTGTCGAAGTTGCGCACTCGAGCGTCAGACGTGAGCGCATGGGCACCATCGAGCTTGCCGCGCCGGTTACCCACATCTGGTTTGCGAAGCTCGTTCCGTGCTGGCTTGGCATTTTGCTCGACCTTTCGCCGAAGAACCTCGAGTCGGTCATCTACTTCGCCCGGTATCTCGTCACGTCCGTCGATGCAGACGGGATTGAGGCCAAGGCGAAGGCGTTCATCGATGCCGGTGACAGCGAGTCCGCAGACAAGCTGCGAGACCTGAAGGTCAACAGGCTTCTTAACGAGGAAGAGTACCGCGAGCTCAAGGAGAAGTGCGGCGAGCTCTTCAAGGCGGGCATGGGAGCCGAGTCCATCCTTGAGGTTCTGAAGGGCATCGAGATCGAGAAGTTGCATGAGGAACTGCTCGAAGGTATCCGCACCGCATCTCGACAGCAGTATGACAAGATCAGCAAGAAGCTCCAGCTCGTGGAGGCGCTCAGAGAGAGCGGCAACCGGCCGGAGTGGATGATTCTTACCGTGCTGCCGGTGCTCCCGCCTTCGCTGCGGCCGGTAGTGCAGCTTGACGGCGGCCGGTTCGTCATCAGCGACCTCAATGACCTCTACCGGAGAGTCATCAACCGGAACAACCGGCTGCGCCGTCTGATGAACCTCGGGGCGCCGGAAGCCATCGTGCGGAATGAGAAGCGCATGCTGCAGGAGGCCGTCGATGCGCTCATCGACAACGGCCGCCGCGGCCGCGTCGTGACAACCGGCAACAACCACGCCCTCAAGTCGCTTTCCGCCATGCTTGCAGGGAAGCAGGGCCGGTTCAGGCAGAACCTGCTCGGCAAGCGCGTGGACTACAGCGGCCGGTCGGTCATCGTCGTCGGCCCTGAGCTGAAGCTGCACCAGTGCGGCATCCCGCGCCGCGTCGCCCTCGAGCTGTTCAAGCCGTTCGTCATGCACAAGCTGATGGAGAAGGGCTACGCCAACAACGTCAAGGTGGCTCGCCGTCAGGTTGAGCGCGCCCGCCCGGAGGTCTGGGAGCTGCTGCAGGAGGTGGTGAAGGAGCGCCCCGTCATGCTCAACCGGGCGCCCACGCTGCACCGCCTCAGCATCCAGGCGTTTGAGCCGGTCCTCATCGATGGCGATGCCTTCCAGCTCCATCCGCTTGTCTGCTCGGCCTTCAACGCCGACTTCGATGGCGACCAGATGGCCGTCCATGTGCCGCTGTCGCGTCTCGCCGTGAAGGAAGCACGCGAGCGCATGCTGAGCGTGTTCAACATGCTGCTGCCCAGCAACGGCGCTCCTGTCACGTCCCCGAGCCTGGACATGGTGTTGGGCTGCTACTACCTCACCATTCCCAAGCCGAATGCCAGGGGAGAGGGCAGAGCCTTCAGCAGCGCCGACGATGCCAAACTCGCTTACGAGGCAGGCATCGTCCAGCTCGGCTCCGAGATCAAGGTCAGGTACAACGGCGAGATGCTGCAGACCACCGTCGGCCGCATCATCTTCAACGACGCCCTGCCGCCCCAGATGCGCTTCCAGAACAAGACCATGAACAAATCCGCGCTGCGGTCGCTCGTTTCGGATTGCGTGCGGGTACTCGGACACGAGGCGACTGCGGCTGTGCTGGACAACCTCAAGCAAGTGGGCTTCAACTATGCGACCAGGTCCGGTGTCTCCATCGCCATGAGCGACATCGAGGAACCGCCGCACAAGTCTGAGATTCTGGGCGAAGCTGATCAGCAGGTGGGCGTCATCGAGGACCAGTACTCGCGCGGCTTCATCACCGAGGACGAGCGGTATGAGAATGTCGTCCAGGTGTGGATGCAGGCGACCGACAAGATCCTCGACGATGTGTCGAAGTCGCTCGACCGCTATGGCCCCATCTATATGATGGCCACGTCCGGTGCGAAGGGTAACATCTCGCAGATCCGGCAGATGGCCGGCATGAGGGGCCTCATGACGGACCCGTCCGGCAAGATCATCGACTTCCCCATCAAGGCGAGCTTCCGCGAAGGCCTGTCACCCATGGAGTACTTCATCTCGACGCATGGCGCGCGGAAGGGTCTTGCCGATACCGCACTTCGTACCTCTGACAGCGGGTACCTGACGCGACGTCTCGTCGACGTCTCTCAGGACGTTATCGTCAACGAAGTAGACTGCGGCACGACCGAAGGCACGTGGATCTCGGCGGTGCAGAACGGTGCCAACCTTCCCCCGTTCAGCGAGCGAATGCTCGGCTATCTGGCGGCCGCTCCGATTGCCGACCCTCGCACCGGAGAGGTCATCTGCGACCGTAATCAGGAGATAGACGAGGAGCGCGCCCGCCGAATTGTTGAAGCGGGAATTCCGAAGGTCTATGTACGGTCTCCGCTGAACTGCCGATGCCGCTTCGGCATCTGTCAGTACTGCTACGGACGCGACCTTGCCACCCGCGGCCTCGCCAAGATCGGCACGGCCGTCGGCGTCATCGCGGCTCAGAGCATCGGTGAGCCGGGAACCCAGCTCACCCTGCGAACGTTCCACACCGGAGGTGTCGTCGGAACCGACATCACAACGGGTCTTCCCAGGGTGGAGGAGCTGTTCGAAGCGCGCACGCCCAAGGGGCGCTCCGTGCTTGCAGGCATCGATGGCGTTGCCAGCATCATAGAGTCAGAAGAGGGGCGCATCGTCAAGATCACGAACTCGACGGCGTTCGAGGAGGAATACCCGGTCCCTGAGGGAGTCGAGGTGGTGGTGGCCGACGGCCAGGTTGTCGAGGTGGGGATGCTTCTCTTCCGGCCGGCGACGACGGAACCGGGCGAGACCCGGCTTCCGGCTACTCTCTCGGATCAGGAAGGCGTCGCCCGCGTCTCGGGCAAGGCAAGAGTGGAGACGGGAGTGATTCGTATCCGGTACGACGAGAAGGAAGAGCGGGAGTACCCCATTCCGGCCGGCGCCAGGCTAACGGTGCAGACGGGCGACAGCGTGCACCTTGGCCAGCAGCTCACCGAGGGAGTAATCAACCCGCACTCTATCCTGCGCATCATGGGCAAAGAGGCGACGCAGCAGTACATCATCGACGAGATCCAGCGGGTCTACTGCTCTCAGGGCGTGACCATTCACGACAAGCATGTCGCCACCATCGTGCGACAGATGCTCCGCCGCGTTGAGGTCATCTCCTCCGGTGACACCGAACTGCTTCCAGGCGAGCTGGTTGACCGCTTCGACTACGAGGATGTGAATGCGCGCGTGCTCGCCGAGGGCGGAGAGCCGGCCACGGCGCAGGCGATACTCCTCGGCATCACGAGGGCAAGCCTGAACAAGGACTCGTGGCTTGCCGCTGCCTCGTTCCAGGAGACGAACCGCGTGCTCGCCGCGGCCGCGCTTCGCGGCAAGATAGACAAGCTCAGGGGCTTGAAGGAGAACGTCATTCTTGGCAAGCTGATTCCGTCGCAGGAGGCTTCGCGGGCGGAACCCCGCCTGGTTGAGCCTTCCGAGGAAGAAGAGGAGACGACCGGCCTGCTTGCGGAGGCGTGAGCCACCGTCAGGCGGCACGGTGAAGCCTCGTTATGGCTCGCAAGACGCCCGGCGAGGGTGAACGCATCGTATCCGCGGAATCGGCCGCTGAGGACGCGCCGGCTGAAGTTGGCCTGCGTCCTCAGCGGCTTGAGGACTTCATCGGTCAGGCCAAGGTCAAGGAACAGCTGAGCATCGCCATCGCCGCCGCTCGCAAGCGAGGCGAACCTCTCGACCACACGGTTCTCCACGGTCCTCCGGGTCTCGGCAAGACGACTCTAGCCCATATCGTTGCCGCTGAGCTTGGTGTCAACATCAAGATCACCTCGGGCCCTGCCATCGAGCGACCGGGAGACCTGGCCGCTCTGCTGACGAACCTGGAGCAGGGGGACGTCATCTTCATCGATGAGGTTCATCGCCTCAGCAGAATCGTCGAAGAGAAGCTCTATCCTGCGATGGAGGACTTCGTATTCGACATCTTCCTGGGGAAGGGACCCGGGGCCCGGGGACTGCGGCTCACCCTGCCGCCCTTCACACTTGTCGGGGCGACGACGCGGTTCTCGCTCTTGAGTGCGCCGCTGCGCGACAGGTTCGGCATCGCCTGCCACCTGGACTTCTACGATGAGCCTTCCATCCTCCGCATCCTCAGGCGGTCCGCCGCGATCATGCACGTCCCGGCCGATGAGGCGGGACTGGCACAGATCGCCAGTCGCTCGCGTGGCACGCCCCGCGTGGCGAACAGGCTGCTTCGCCGGCTGCGAGACTTCGCTCAAGTTGTCGGCGACGGCACGATAGGAGAGCAGACCGCCATCGAGGGCCTCGCACGACTTGAGATAGACGCCGTCGGCCTCGATGAGGTCGACCGGAAGCTGCTTCGTGCCATCATCGAGAAGTTCGACGGCGGACCGGTCGGCCTCGACACCATCGCTGCATGTGTGAGCGAGGACGCCGACACGATCACGGATGTGTACGAGCCGTACTTGCTGCAACTGGGTCTCATCGATCGGACGCCGCGGGGAAGAGTGGCGTCGCGGCGGGCGTACGAGCATCTGGGTTTGCCGTTCGAGCGGGGGGCGTCGGCTCAGGCCGGGCTCTGGGAAGAATCCCCGAGTGCGTGAGTCGCGCTATCCGCGGAACTCACGCATCGTCGGCAGCGACACCAGGACGATGGCAAGGCCGGCAACGAGCCAGCCCCACAGCGACACCTGCTGTCCGCAGAAGAGCAGCACGTAGCCGAAGACGACGGCTTGCGGGATGATGAGCGCAAGCGCCTTGCCCCAGCGGGGGCGGATACGCGCGAATACGAAGCTCGACACAGCCAGCGTCACGAAGCTACCCACCAGTTCCCGCCCGTAGGACCGCACTCCGTTGGCATCCAGGCTCCCGCTCCGTATGCTGGAGAGATTCTGGGTTGCCATGCACCACGCTGTGATAACGGCCCACGGAGCAAGCATCAGCGAGACGTAGAGCAGGTCCCGCGAGGCTGTCTGCCTGACGACGTAGACCGCCACCAGCACTGCGCAGGGGATGTAAGCGATGCCGACAAGCGTCCACCAGTGCGTGGCATTCAGAAGCAGAAGAGCAGCCAGGATGATGGGAACCAGACAGTAGCCCAGCCAGCTGAACGACCACGCGGGCACCCGCCTCGAGACGGCGAGGTGCGCTCCCAACCCTGCCGCCAGGACCGTTGCCAGCAGGCAGACCAGGCTCTGCCGGAAGTAGGCGGTCAACAGCAGCGCGACCAGCAGGTGCGGCAAAGAGGTGAGGAAGGCATCCCTCCAGGTCCCTTGAGAGTGCACGACGATGAGGTCGCGGGCGATGATTTCGGGGTTCCCGAACGAGCGGATGGCCCGACGGCTCGCCTCATCGTCGCTGAGGCCGCTCCTCTTGAGACTGTTCGTATGGTCCTCAAGATGCGCACGCACTTCGCGGTCAATCTCTCCGCGGGTGCGGGAATCGACTCGCATACCGTCGCAAAGAGAGGAGGCGTACTCGCTCAGCTTCTTGTGCATCGCCGTCATCAGCCGGCTTCCGGCTTGAAGACTGCTTTCACCGCAGCGGAGAAGTCCGACCAGACCGCCCGCTTGTGCGCCAGCATCTCCTTGCCCCGCGGCGTGATGTAGTAGTACCGCCGCTCCTGCCCGCCCGGGAGCGTCTGCCACCTGCCCTCGAGGAACCCCTCCTGCTCCATGCGGTGCAGAGCGGGATAGAGCGTGCCCTCCCGGAAATGGAAGTAGCCGCCGCTCCGGCTCTCGAGCTCCTTGATGAGCTCGTAGCCGTACGTCGGACCGTCGTTCACCACGCTGAGTATGAGGCAGTCGGTGCTTCCCTTGAGGAATTCTCTCTCGTAGTTCGTCATTGGTACACCCCGTCTGGTCGGGCGCATGTCACACTAGCAGTGCGGGGAGAGACTGTCAATGCCGCGGTTTGCCGCTAGAGGCTCCAGCGGCTAGAATACCGGACTCCTCGATACGGCACGAAGGGAGCGGAGAATGACCGCATATGAAGAGTTCGTTGCGCGGATTCACGAGACGGACACGATGAGGGAGCTGGCGCGTAGTCTGGACGAAGAGCCTGCACGGCTGTTGCGTCTCATCTGCTCGCGCTATGAGGAGACTGGGCGGGCCGTTGCTGACCACTACCTCCAGTTGACCGGCTACTTCGGCGAGACGATGTTGCGTGTCCTCGTTCGCGCCGGCCTCATCGACCGTGAGCCCGGCGGAAGAGGGGCTCTTCACGCGTATGTGCCAACCGCCGGAGGACTCGAGCTCTACAGGCGGATTCACGAGGAACGGCGGGAGTGAAGGCGTTGTTCGACACGCACGCGCACCTCGATCAGGTGCCCGAGCTTGAACGAGTGCTTGACACTGCTCGCGAGGCGGGCGTTGCCGGCATCATCGCCGTCGGCGTCGACGAGCCTTCGAACGGGGCCGTCCTCCGAATCGCGCAGGACTGGCCCGGATTCGTCTACCCGGCGCTCGGCGTTCACCCATGTGAGCTTGTGGAGCACGGCGATGCGCGCATCGCCCGGGAGCTGGACTTCATACGTGGTAACCTCAGCACCGCATGTGCTCTCGGCGAGATAGGCCTGGACTATCACAAGCGAACCGTTGCTGACGTTCCGAAAGAGCTGCAACAGGAGGTCCTGCGTGTGCTGCTGGCGGCCGCTGCTTCGCACGGGTTGCCGGTGCTCGTCCACAGCCGCTATGCCTGGACAGATGCGCTGCGTCTCGTGGCTGAGTCGCGCGTCGAGCGCGCGGTCTTCCACTGGTTCACTGGCTTCGCATCCGTCCTCAAGGGTATAATGGACGCTGGTTACTACGTTTCCGCGACTCCTGCCGCAGGGTATCACGAAGAGCACCGGCGTGCGGTGAGGGCAGCTCCTCGAGGGCGCCTGCTGCTTGAGACTGATACGCCGGTGTGGTACGGTCGGACGGAACGGTTTCAGGCGGCGCCGGCGGACGTTGTACGAAGTCTGAAGGCGGCGGCGGAGTTGAGGGCGGAGGCCGAGGACGATGTGGCTGCCCACACGACCGATGCCGCCAGAGAGTTGATTGGCATTCCAGCCCCACCCGAGTCGAAGGAGGACTTATAGCATGGTACAGGCCATCAACGGCGAGGAGAGCTTCAAGCAGTCGGTGCTCGATTCACAGGTGCCCGTCCTGGTGGATTTCTGGGCTCAGTGGTGTGCGCCTTGCCTGGCCGCGGCGCCCATCGTCGAAGAGCTCGCCCGTGAGTACGAGGGCAAGGTGGGGTTCGCGAAGGTCAACGTAGAGGACAACAGCGCCATCGCCGCCAAGTACGGCATAGCGGCGATTCCAACACTTCTTCTCTTCAAGAAGGGCGAGCCGGCTCAGCAACTGGTAGGCCTGAAGTCGAAGAAGGACCTCAAGAAGATGCTGGACGCGGTCCTGGCCGAATAGGCCGGGACCTGGTCCCTCGGCGCCCTGCCGCGACCGGTGCCTCCGTCTATGTGGTGGCGGAGTTGGCGCCTGAGACGGCGTTCAGCAGGTCGAGCAGAAGGGGCGCAAGCGCCGACGCAGCAACCAGTCCCTGCATGCCGGGAACCACCGACAGCAACGCGTTGAGGAGCACGGCCCAGGCCATCGCCGTCACGAACAGGCCGATGACCAGCCCGGCGATGCGGTCTACCAGACCGAGAGCTGTCAGGTGGACGAGGCGGGACAGCAGCGTGGCCACCGCCGCCGCCGCAATGAGGACGGCGACGAGGATCAGCGCGTACGCCGCGACAGGGCACCAGCCGCCCCCCTCCGGCCAGAGGGATGCCGCCACCCGTTCGTGATAGGCTCCCGCAAGCAGTACGCCTCCGAGCAATCCGGCGATGCCGACCACCGCCCTCACGATCCCTTTCCAGAAACCGAAGGCGGCGGAGATGCAGAGAGAGATAGTGATGGCGATGTCGAGTCCGGTCAACGAGCCGCTCCGGTGCGGGCTGGCCACAACAACAGGGCATACTCCGCACTCATTGTCTGACTTCCCTGCTATTGCACACGCCGTAGCCTGGGGTTGGGCGTGACGCCCGGCATTCGGCCGCGCTTCGCGATGGGCCGGCCGTCCACCTCGTGCAGGTCCGCTGTAAAATCGATGGGGCGCGAATCACTGATGTAGCTCCCGACGGCGAAGAGGTCGACAGGGGCGCCCTCGTCGAGGAAGTAGCGGATGCGCTCGGGGTCGAGTCCCCCGCTCACGGCTATCTTGACGTTCTTGAAGCCCTCCAGGTCGAGCCACGCCCGTACCTCCTTGACGAGGTCCGCGGTGACCCGCCCTCTCTCAGACGGGGTGTCAAGTCGCACACCGTTGAGGCGACCCTGCATCGCTTTCGCGACCGCAACGCTCTCTCTCACTTCGTCCTCGAACGTGTCTACGAGGGCTATCCTCGGGACATCCGGGCCCATCTCCCTGTCGAATGCCAGGGTCGCAGCCGCAGTCGAACCCATGATGATGATGAGGGCATGGGGGATCGTGCCCACCGGTTTCCTGTTCGCAAGTTCAGCCCCCGCGGTTGTCGCGCAGCCCGAGCAGCCGCCCACGATGGCCGAGTACTCCATGACCGCCGCCACTGACGGGTGCACGTGCCTGGCGCCGAAGCTCAGCAGGGGAAGACCTCTTGCGGCCTCCAGACACTCGCGGGCGGCTGTGGCCCAGCCGGAGCAATGTGCGAGGATGCCGAGGTAGCAGGTCTCGTACACGCCGAAGCTCTGGTAGGGGGCCGTGATGCGAAGAACGACTTCCTTGCGGGAGAAACTCTCGCCCTCTTCGAGCGCCCACACCTCAGCGCCGGTGGCCGGCAGCACCTGGCGAAGGAGTGTCTTCACCTGCTCGATGCCGCACAGGATGCCGTCGCGACGCGGAAAGACCTCCATGGTGACAACCGGGTTGACGCCTTCCTTCTTCAGTATCTCCACGGTCCGCAGGAAGTACACGTCGGCGGTGGCGCCGCTCAACCAGTCCTGCGGGACCTCCCACTGTTGCCGGACGGGTGGCTCGACCCGGGACGTCACCTTCGCCCCCAGCACATTCTGGATGTGGTCGAGCGCAAAGCCGTGCTTCTTCTCGTCGAATGAGGCCACACAGTCGGCCGGCACCTCGACAGCGTAGCCCAAGCTCCGCGCATCGGCGACTGTGTGCATGACGCAGATGTCGGTACACACACCGCAGATGACAAGCTCCGTGACGCCCCGTTCCTTGAGAGTCTGCTGCAGAGCTGTGCCATCGAAGGCGCTGATTCGCTGCTTGGGCACCATCACACCATTGATGCCGGCTATCTCCGGAACAAGCTCGGTCTCTGTGGAGCCTTCGATGCAGTGGGGTGGGAACTGGTGGAATTCAGGGTCGTCCACGGCATGGTGGTCGCACACGAATACGATGTGCGTTCCCTTCCCGGCTTCCTGCGAGACCAGGCGCTGGATCGCGGGAATGATCCGGCGGGCGCGCGGCCCGCAAAAGAGGGGGTGACCCTCTTCGAGAAATCCCCGCACCGTATCTATGAGAAGTAGCGCTCGTGCCATCGGACATCCCTCCGGCGCGTCACGCGCCTGCCCGGCCGGTCAATCAGTGCCTGAAGTGGCGCGCCCCGGTGAAGACCATGGTCGCTCCGTGCCGTTCAACCGCCTCGATGACTTCGCTGTCATTCACCGAGCCACCGGGCTCAATCATCGCTACGATACCGGCCTGCAGCGCCAACTCGGGGCCGTCGGCGAACGGGAAGAACGCGTCGCTCGCCAGCACCGCTCCATTTGCCCTGTCTCCCGCTTTCTTCAGGGCGATGGAGACCGATTCCACCCGCGACGGTTGCCCGGCGCCCATGCCGAGCAGCACGGAGTGCTTCGCAATCACGATGGCGTTCGACTTGACGGCCTTGACGGCGCGCCAAGCGAAGGCCAGGTCGCTCATCTCCTCGGCTGTCGGCTGACGCTTCGATACTACCTTCGGGGTCAGTTCCTCGTCTCCAACGATGTCGCGCGTCTGGACAAGGAATCCGCCCCTGACGTTTCGGAACTCGAGCCCCTCGTCTTCTGCCTGCGGGAACGGCACGCTGGCCAGGCGCAGGCTCTTCTTCTTCGAGAGCAGGGCAAGTGCCTCGGGGGCGAAGGCCGGCGCTATGACCGCGTCGTAGTGAGTCTTGTTGATTTCCTCTGCCGTCTCGAGGTCTATCGGCCGGTTGGCCGCCACTACGCCGCCGAATGCGGCAAGCGGGTCACCCGAGAGCGCAAGGCGATATGCCTCCGCCAGCGACTCTCTGCTGGCGAGACCGCACGGATTCGTGTGTTTCAGCACAGCGACGGTCGGGCCGGAGAAGCCTGCCAGTGTGTTCATCGCGGAGTCGAAATCGAGCAGGTTGTTGAAGGATATCTCCGGGCCGCTGAGATGCGTGAGGGCGCCCAGGCCGCGGTCCCGGGACTTCACGTCCTGCAGTGTGTAGAAACACGCCTTCTGTCGCGGGTTCTCACCGTACCTCAGACCGTAGCCCTTCTCCAGCGCCAGGGTCATGTGATCGGGGAACATCTCGCCGGAGAGGTAGCGCGCAATAGCGGTGTCGTAGGAGGCGGTGTGCTGGTACGCCTTCTGAGCCAGCTTCATGCGCGCCTCGCCGTCGAGTTCGCCTTTCTCCAGCTTCTGCAGCACCGGGCCGTAGTCTGCCGGATCGACCACGACGACGACGGACTCGTAGTTCTTAGCTGCCGAGCGAATCATGGTCGGACCGCCGATGTCGATGTTCTCAATCGCATCTTCGAGACTCACGCCGCTCTTCGTGACCGTCTGGACGAAGGGATAGAGGTTCACGACCACGATGTCAATGGTCGCGATGCCGGCCGCCTTGATGGCCTCCATGTGCTCCGGGATGTCGCGCCGGGCAAGGATGCCGCCGTGCACGGATGGGTGCAGCGTCTTCACGCGGCCGTCGAGTATCTCGGGGAATCCCGTGAGGTCCGAGATGCTCCGGACTTCGACACCCGCGTCAGCGATGGCCTTTTTGGTGCCGCCGGTGCTGAACAGCTCCACGCCGATTCGGCGAAGGCCGCGCGCGAAGTCCACTACCCCCGCCTTGTCCGATACGCTCAGGATTGCCCGCATGCGTTCCCCCTATTCCACGACGACGCGTTCGCCGCTCGTGTGGCAGACGACGCTGCCGATAGTGTACGTGCCCGGGAGGGCGCGCACCAACTCGTGCGACGCCTCCGGTGAGGCGACAATCACCATGCCGATGCCCATGTTGAAGACGCGATACATCTCGTCGGCGTCCACGTTCCCCTCTTCCTTGATGAGACGGAAAAGTGGCGGCACCGGCCACGAGGTGCGGTCGATACGGGCGCCGAGCCCCGCGGGGAGGGTTCGAGGCACGTTGCCAGGGAACCCGCCGCCGGTAATGTGCGCCAGTCCCTTGATGTGGGAGAGGTGCGGCGCCAGGGTGCGGTGATACGGCCGGTGTGGCTCGAGCAGCGCCTCTCCGAGCGTCTTCCCCAGAGACGTCTCCATGCGGCGCAGCCGGGCCGGGTCACCGTCGACGTTGAACACCTTCCTTGCGAGCGAATACCCGTTCGTATGCAGGCCGGACGACGGCAACCCCAGCAGCACGTCTCCCGGCACGATGGTACGCCCGTCGATCACGCTGCGTCGTTCGACGACGCCGACGATGAAACCCACCAGGTCGTAGATACCTTCGGTGTAGAAGCCCGGCATCTCAGCGGTCTCCCCGCCGATGAGCGCGACGCCGCCTTCACGGCACGCCTCCGCCAGTCCCTCCACGATATCGGCAACCTTGGTGGAGTCGAGCCGCGCCATCGCGATGTAGTCCAGGAAGAACAGCGGCATCGCGCCGCAGCACAGGATGTCGTTGATGCAGTGATTGACGATGTCATGTCCGACCGACCGGTTGCGTCCCAGGAGAGCGGCTATCTTAAGTTTGGTGCCGACACCGTCGCAACTGGAGACGAGCACCATGTCACCGGTGCTCGCCATACTGAAGAGCGAGCCGAAGGAGCCTACGCCGAGCGTGCGGGTATCCAGGGTCGACGCCAGTGCCGTCTGAATCCTCGCCTTGATGGAGTCCGCGTCAGCGATGTTCACGCCCGCGGCGGCGTACGAGGAGGTCTGTCCGCCCTTGTGTGGTTGCTGGGTCATTTCGCGCGGCTCTCAGTGGCAAGCCCGGACAGCCCCATCTGTACCGGGAGCGGGTAGTCTCCGTCGAAGCAGGCGAGGCAGAGCAGTTCCTTCGGCAGGCCGACGGCCTCAACCAGGCCGGGCAGGCTCGAGTAGCCGAGCGAGTCGACGCCGAGGTAGTCCCGTATCTCGGGTTCCGACATCCGGGCCGCGATAAGCTCCCACTCCGACGCCATGTCCACACCAAGCGGGCAAGGATGCCTTAGCGGCGGAGCGCAGATGCGCAGGTGTACTTCACGTGCGCCCGCCTGACGCAGCAGGTTGACTACGTGGGGGGTCGTTGTGCCGCGGACGATGCTGTCATCCACGACCACGAGACGCTTGTCACGTATGAGGCTGCTGAGCGGGTTGAACTTCAGTTGCACGCCGAGGTCCCGTAGACGCTGGTCCGGAGCGATGAACGTCCGTCCCACGTACCTGTTCTTCAGAAGCCCCTCGCGATAGGGGATGCCGGACGCCCGTGCGTAGCCGATGGCGGCGGCTGTCGCCGAGTCGGGGACGCCCACGACGTAGTCAACGTCCACCGGGTGCTCCTCGGCCAGTTTCGCGCCCATGGCGAGCCGGGCCTCGTAGACAAGACGCCCTTCCACGGTGCTGTCAGGCCGGGCGAAGTAGATGTGCTCGAAGACGCAGAAGGCGCGCCGACCGTTGCGCGGCTGCTGGAACGACGTCTCGCCGGAGTCGAGGATGAGCACCTCGCCGGGACGGATGTCACGCACGAAGCGCGCGCCGATGTGGTCGAAGGCGCACGTCTCGGAGGCAACCACGTATCCGCCGTCAAGCCTCCCGAGGGACAGGGGCCTGACGCCCATCGGGTCCCGGGCCGCGATGAGCGCCTGCGGGGTCAGTATGGCGATGGAGTAGGCGCCCTGGAGCCGGCCCAGCGCGTGTGACAGCTTCTCGCTCCACGTGGCGCCGTGGGCCGTGACGATGAGCTTCGCGATAACCTCGGCGTCGCACTGCGACCGGAAAACAAGGCCGGAGGCCTCGAGCTCGGCTCGCAGGACGTCGGCGTTCGTTACGTTGCCGTTGTGAGCGAGTGCCAGGCTCCACCGTCCGTTGTGCTCAAGAATGGGCTGGGGCGTCGCGGGGCGTCTCGCACCGCTGGCTGAGTAGCAGGTGTGGCCGACTGCTGCGAACCCCTTGAGCGAGGCCAGGTCCTCCTCCGTGAACACCTGGGAGACGAGGCCCGGGTTCGAGTACATCTCGAGCCTCTCGCCGTCGGACACGGCGATGCCAGCCGCCTCCTGCCCCCTGTGCTGCAACGCGAACAGCGCGAAGAAGACCAATCGCGCTGTATCCAGTCCCGGGGCAAAGACGCCGAAGATGCCGCAGCTCTCGTGCATGAAGGGCCCTGCGCCAGATTATAGTTGCCCTTTGCCCGTGTGGTCAATGCAGCAGGCCTGTGGTATAATCCGCTCTTATGTTGCAGTCTGAGAAGAAGAAGGAAATCGTCAGTCAGTACGGGCTGAAGGAGGGCGACACGGGTTCTGCCGACGTGCAGGTTGCGCTTCTCACGCAGCGCATCAACGCCCTGACCGACCACCTGAAGGCGAACAAGCACGACCACAGCACTCGCCGAGCGCTGCTGAGGCTCACCGGCCGGCGTCGCAGGTTGCTGGCGTATCTGGAGAGAACCGAGACCGAACGGTACGGCGCGCTGGTTGGCAAGCTGGGGCTGAGGAGGTAGCATGGTCTCTCTGGTGCAGCGTCCGGTGGCTGGGAGGAACCTCAGTCTCGAGACCGGTCGGTTGGCGCAGCAGGCCAATGCGTCGGTCGTTGCCCGGTATGGCGACACCGTTGTCCTCGTGACCGTGTGTGCCGCCTCGGAAACCGTGGGCGGGATGGATTTCGTCCCACTGACGGTGGACTACGAAGAGAAGCTCTATGCTGCCGGGAAGATTCCCGGCAGTTTCATTAGACGGGAGGGTCGCCCGAGCGAGGACGCTACTCTCGTCGCCCGCCTCGTGGACCGGTGCCTTCGTCCGCTGCTGTCGAAGCGGTTCGGACGCGAGACTCAGGTAGTCGCCACGGTCCTGTCCGCGGACAAGGAGAACAACCCTGATACCTGTGCCCTCGCGGGGGCATCGGCAGCTCTCTGCATCTCCGAGATTCCGTTCGCCGGTCCCGTGTCGGCCGTCCACGTCGGCTACATCGATGGCCAGCTCGTGCTGAATCCCCCCATGGCGGCCATGGAGACAAGCCAGCTCAATATCGTGGTTGGCAGCACCCGCGAAGCGGTGGTCATGGTTGAGGCCGGGGCAAGCGAGATCTCGGAAGAGACTATGCTGGAAGCCATCCAGTTCGGTCACAAGGCCAACCAGGATATCCTGGCGCTGCAGGAAGAGTTGCAGGCGAAGTGCGGCCGGGCCAAGCTGACGGTGACCCCGTACGAGCCTCCGGCAGACCTGGTGGCGGGCGTGTCTGAAGCACTGTCGTCGAAGCTGCGCTCCGCTCTGGAGGAGCCCGACAAGGGTGCTCGAGCCTCCGCCCTTGACGCGATCCGCGCACAGGCGCTGGCGGCCTGGACCGAGAAGTACCCCGAAGAGGAAGTTGTGTACGTGTATGACGCACAGCTGCGCAAGCACGTGCGCCAGCACATCCTTCGCACGCACCGGCACGTCGACGGCCGCCGCTCGGATGAGATACGTCCCATCACGACCGAGGTCGGAGTGCTGCCATGTACGCATGGGTCAGGCCTGTTCACCCGTGGCCAGACGCAGGCCCTCACCATAACGACACTCGGCTCGGAGCGCCAGGAGCAGTTGCTCGACGGACTTGGCCTGGCCGAGACGAAGCGGTTCATGCACCACTACAACTTCCCGCCGTTCTCTACCGGAGAAGTGCGACGGCTTCGCATGCCCGGCCGCCGGGAGATCGGTCACGGGGCGCTTGCTGAACGGGCGATTGCGCCGGTGCTGCCTTCTGAAGAGGAGTTCCCCTACACCATCAGGCTCGTATCTGAGATCCTGAGCTCGAACGGCAGCTCCTCCATGGCAAGCGTGTGCGGGTCAACCCTATCCCTTATGGATGCAGGGGTGCCGATCAAGGCGCCTGTTGCCGGCGTGGCGATGGGTGTCATCACAGGCGAGGAAGGCTCGCGCGTCATCCTGACGGACATCGAAGGCATGGAGGACGCGCTCGGCGACATGGACTTCAAGGTTGCAGGGACGGCCAAGGGCATCACCGCGCTGCAACTCGATATCAAGATGACCGGCATTGCCCTCGGCATCCTTGGCGAGGCGATGACCCAGGCGCACGACGCCCGGCTCTTCATCCTTGCGAAGATGGCTGAGACCATCAGCCAGAGCCGTGCTGAGTTGAGTCCCTACGCTCCCCGAGTGCTCGAGTTGAAGATCGACGTCGAGAAGATCGGCGCGCTCATCGGGCCCGGCGGGCGGAACATCCGCGCCATAATCGAAGAGACCAAGACGACCATCGACGTGAAGAACGACGGGCGGGTCATGATTGGCTCTCCGAGCGAGGAGGCCACCCGTAAGGCCGTCAAGATGGTTGAAGACCTGACCCGCGAGGCCAAGGTCGGGGAGCTGTATACCGGTAAGGTGACGCGCATCTTCGACTTCGGCGCCATGGTCGAGATCCTCCCTGGCAAGGAGGGTCTTGTGCACATCAGCGAGCTTGCCGACCACCGTGTTCCCACAGTGCAGGACGAAGTGCAGGTGGGCGACGAAGTGACCGTGAAGGTTATCGAGATTGACAGCCTCGGACGCATCAATCTCTCTCGCCGGGCCGCGTTTGCCGGCGCTTCGGACAACGTTGAACCGAGACGCTCGGGCCCGCCTTCGCCGCGGCCTCCTCGCCAGGGGCCACCGTCCCATTCCCCCCGCCCCCGGCCGCACGACCGGCCCAGAGGTTTCTCGGGACACGATAGCTAGCCTGCGGCAATAGCGCAGGCAGCGGAGTCTCGTTCTGGGAGGTCTGCTGTGCCTATACGCGTTGTGGTGAACGGTGCTCTGGGCAGGGTTGGGCAGGAGGTCACGCGGGCGGTGCTGTCTGAGCCCGAGTTGCGACTGGTGGGCGCGGTGGACCTGAATGTGTCGCAGCAGTATCTGCCGGCGCCTGACTACCCCGATCTCATCCCGTTTTCGTCCAACCTGGGAGCGCTCGTCGAGCGAGCGCGTCCTGACGTCATCGTCGACTTCACGCGTGCGCAGGTGTCCCTTGAGACTGCCCGCATCGCTTTGCCTCTCAAGATACGCATGGTGATCGGCACCACGGGCCTCTCCGAGACAGACGTCGAGGAGATTCGCGGACTCTGCCGCGAGAACGGCGTCGGGGCGGTCGTGGCGGCCAACTTCTCGCTTGGAGCGGTCCTGCTGATGCATCTGGCAGCGACGGCCTCACGCTTCTTCTCCAATGCGGAGATAATCGAGATGCATCACGATAAGAAGCTCGATGCGCCGTCCGGCACCGCGCTGGCCACGGCCCGTCTGATGGCGAGTGCGCGCGGGACCCGATTCGTGTATCCTCCGACCGAGAAGGAGGTGCTGTCCGGCGTGAGGGGTGGCCAGGTGGAGGGCATCGCTATTCACAGCGTCCGCATGCCGGGCATCATGGCCTCGCAGGAGGTCATCTTCGGAGGCAAGGGGCAGACGCTGGTGCTGAGGCACGACACATTCAGCCGCGAGTCGTATGCGCCCGGCGTCCTCCTCGCCATCAGAGACGTCGTCAAGAGGCGTGAACTCGTTGTTGGACTTGATAAGCTGATGGGCCTGTAGAGGCGATGGACAGCGTTGATGTCGCGATAGTCGGTGCCGAGGGGCTGGTCGGACAGGAGCTTCTCAAAATCCTTGAGGAGCGGCGTTTTCCGGCGACATCAGTGCGGCTGTTCGATTCGGAACGCAACCAGGGGACGGAGTACTTCTTCAGCCACGAGCGTCTGGACGTCGAAGAGGCGACGAGCGAGTCGTTTCGCAATGTCGACGTGGCGTTCTTCTGCGATGGAGTGGACTCCAGTAGACGGCTGATACCGGCGGCGCTCCAGGCCGGCGCTCTGGTGCTGGACGACAGCGGCCTCACCGTCTCCGACCAGTCAGTGCCTCTTGTGGTGCCGGAGGTCAACGCCGAGGACATCAGCCGGCACAAGGGAGTGCTCGGCAATCCCGGCTGTTCGACGATCCAGCTCGTTGTGGCGCTCTTTCCACTGCATGCGGTCAATCCGATCAAGCGCATCGTGGTAAGCACCTACCAGCCTGTCTCCTGCAGTGGCACCGCCGCCGCACTGAAGGAGTTGACTGCCCAGGCAAAGAGAGTGCTCGAGGGTCGGCGCGTGTGCCCGCATATGTACTCACACCAGATCGCGTTCAACGTACTGCCCGAGATAGACGTCTTCCTTGACAACGGCTACACGAAAGAGGAGTGGAGAATCGTTGAGGAGACCCGGCGGATTCTCCAGAACGACGCTATCGGGGTGTCCGCTACGTGCGTGCGCGTGCCGGTCTACTTCGGGCAGAGCCAGGCGGTCAACGTGGAGTTCGACTCGGCTATCACTCCCGACGAGGCTCGGCGGTTGCTGGCTCAGGCGCCCGGTGTCCGCATACTCGATGACCCCAGCGTGAGCTTCTATCCCCAACCGTGGGCTGCGAGTGGGCTCAACCACGTATTTGTCGGCCGCATCCGCCGCGACACATCTCGCTCCAACTCGCTCTCCATGTGGGTCGTATGTGACAATCTGAGGAAGGGTGCTGCTCTGAATGCCGTCCAGATCGTCGAAGAAGGTCTTCGAAGAGACTGGATCAAGTCCAAGAAGAGGAGGGCCTGAGATGCCGAAGTTCGGAAGACTCCTGACTGCTATGGTGACACCTTTCGACGCGAAGGGAGAGGTTGATTACGCGCAGGCAAGGAAGCTCGCGCGTGCACTCATGAAGTCGGGAAGCGACGGCATCCTCGTGTCCGGCACGACAGGAGAGTCGCCGACGCTGACGACTGACGAGAAGCTGCGGCTGTTTGCCGAGGTCAAGGCGGAGCTGGGTAGCCAGGGTACGGTAATTGCGGGCACAGGCAACTACAGTACACGTGAGAGTATTCAGTTGACGAGAGAGGCCGAGAAGCTGGGAGTCGACGGCTGCCTGCTGGTCGTGCCGTACTACAACCGGCCGACACAGGAGGGCATCTTCCGTCACTTCAGCGCCATCGCCGAGGCAACGGCACTGCCCTGCATCCTGTACAACGTGCCTTCGAGGACGTCCAGCAACATGGCTTCTGAGACAGTCATACGCCTGAGCAAGGTCGGCAATATCGTGGCTGTGAAGGAGGCCAGCGCCAACTTCCGGCAGATATCCGAGATCATCGAGGGAGTCGAGAAAGGGTTCCTGGTGTACAGCGGCAACGACGGGGACACCTTTCCGCTCATGGCCATGGGCGGCTATGGAGTCGTCGGTGTCATCACGCACCTCGTCGGTCTGCAGACGAAGGACATGATGAACAAGCTCCTCGCCGGCAAGGTGCTTGAGGCGGCCGCCATCCATCGGCGTCTGTTGCCGCTCGTCGATGCCATGTTCCTGATTGCGAACCCCATCCCGCTCAAGTTCGCTATGAACCACCTGGGCTTCCAGGTCGGCCCGACGCGCCTGCCACTGTGCGAACCCGACGAGAAGACGGCTGAGAAGATACTGGCAACCCTCAAGCAGCACACCATCGATCTGCCCATCCCGGCGAAGTAGCCGGGGCGAGACGCGGGGGATGCCGCGGGGCAACAGCAAACGAGGTCAGGCTCTTAGAGTCTGACCTCGATCATTTGCTCGCGTTTTGGCCCCATCGACACCAGCGTGACTGTGCAGCCGAGCAGGCGGGCAATCGTGCGGATGTATGCCTGGGCGTTGGCAGGCAGCGCCGAGAAGCGGTCGATGTCCTCCGTGCACTCGGACCAGCCCGGGAACTCTTCGTACACCGGCTCGCACTCGGCGACCGTCTCCACTCTGGAGGGGAATTCCTTCAGCACTCTGTCCCCGACGCGGTAGCCGGTGCACACCTTGATGGTGGAGAAACCGTCGAATATGTCCAGGTGGGTCAGCGCCACTTCGGTCATGCCGTTGATGAGGACGCTGAACCTGCCGGCGACAGCATCGAACCAGCCGCACCGTCGTGGACGGCCCGTGGTGGCGCCGTACTCGCCGGCCTTCTCTCGAATGAACTGGCCCATGTCGTCCTTGAGTTCCGTGGGCATGGGGCCGCCGCCGACGCGCGTGGCATAGGCTTTGAACACGCCGATCACGCTGTCAACGGCTGTTGGGCCGATACCGCTGCCCGTCGTGGCACCTCCGGCCAGGGGTGAGGACGAGGTAACGAACGGATACGTGCCGAGGTCCGTATCGAGCAGTGCGCCCTGCGCCCCTTCCAGCAGGATCATGTCGCCGCGTTGCATGGCCTCGTGGATCACGGGCAGAGTATCGGCGATGCGGTCACGCATCTGTTCCGCGTAGGAGACGTATTGCCTGTAGACCTCGTCCACCGCAAGCGCGGGGTGCCCGTACATCGATGTCAGCAGCGCGTTCTTCTGCTCCATGACCGACTGAAGCTGCTTCCGGAACTCCGCGGGATATAGCAGGTCTCCCACGCGAAGTCCCGTGCGCGCCACCTTGTCGACGAAGGCCGGCCCGATGCCTCGCTGAGTTGTCCCGATGGCGCCGTGGCCGCGCCGTTCCTCCTCAAGCCGGTCGAGGAGCGTGTGGTACGGCATTATGAGGTGCGCACGGTCGCTCACGAGCAGCTTGTCGGCGCTGATGCCGTGCTCCTTGAGCTCCGCTATCTCGCGGAGGAGCACCGCCGGGTTGACGACTACTCCATTGCCGATGACACAGCGGACGTTCCCGTAGAAGATGCCGGACGGTATGAGGTGCAGCCGAAACGTACCATAGGGGTTCACGGTCGTATGGCCGGCGTTGTCGCCGCCGCCGTATCGGATGACCATGTTCGCGCGGGCGGCGATGGAGTCAATCACCTTGCCCTTGCCCTCGTCCCCCCACTGTCCACCAACGAGCGCAACAACTGGCATCAGTCCACTCCCTTGCGATACAGATAGACTAGACGCTGCACCACGGTCACCGAGGCGAAGAATGCCACGATGCAGACCGCGGCGAGCACGAGGCCGCTCAACAGACCGAGCGCCAATACTATAACCCTCTCAGGACGGGTAAACAAACCGGCAGTGCACTCAACTCCCATGCCCTCGCCCCGTGCGCGAATGTAGCTGACGAGCAACGATGCTACCAGTGCCACGTCGCAGAGCGCGAGAGCCACGATGTCACCCCGGCCGGCAAACCACAGCGAGATGCCGACCAGGAGCGCAGCCTCCGATACTCTATCGCCCGTCGAGTCGAGTATGGCTCCGAATTTCGAGGTGCGTCCTGTCGCCCGGGCCAGCGCCCCGTCGAGCAGGTCGAACAGCCCCGCCCCGCCGAGCACGAGACCGGAGGAGACGAACCGGCCCTCGGCAGCCAGCCACGCCGCAACCAGCGTGACGAGGACGCCGGCGACGGTCAGGGCGTTGGGCGACACGCGGCAGCGTCGCAGCAATCCGACGAGCGGAGTCGCTATCTTCGCACCCAGGGCTCTTCTGTGCTGCTGAAGGCTCTTTGCCATCACTGACATGCGACGGGCCCGCATGGTGCGGGCCCGACAGCTAATCTTCGACCGGAACCGCTCCTAGCCTTTGGCTTCGGCGGCGAGGGGTGCCGGCAGAGTCACCGGCTCCTCCTGGCACTGGTTGCTGATGAACTCCTCGGTGCGGCGCCGGCACTCGTCATCGCCGTACTGGATGGGCGGCGACTTCATGAAGTAGGAGGCAGGGCCGACAATGGTGCCCGACAGGCCACGATCAAGGGCAAGCTTGCAGCACCGCACGGCATCGATCACGACGCCTGCGGAGTTCGGGCTGTCCCAGACCTCGAGCTTCATCTCGAGCAGCAGCGGGACATCGCCGAACGTCCGGCCTTCCATTCGCACGTGGCAGAACTTGCGGTCGAGCAGCCACGGCACGTAGTCGCTGGGTCCGACGTGCACATTGTCCGGCCCGAGGTCGTAGTCGAGTTGGGACGTGACGGCGTTCGTCTTGGAGATCTTCTTGGACTCGAGACGCTCGCGCTCAAGCATGTTCAAGAAGTCTGTGTTGCCGCCGAAGTTGAGCTGGTACGTGCGCTCGAGCTTCACTCCTCTGTCCCTGAAGAGCTTCGTGAGGACGCGGTGAGTGATGGTGGCGCCGACCTGCGACTTGATATCGTCTCCGATGACCGGGAGGCCCTTCTCGGCGAACCGCTTCTGCCAGTAGGCCTCGCGTCCGATGAACACCGGGATGCAGTTGACCAGGCCGCAACCGGCGGCCAGCACCTGCTCCACGTACCACTTCGTGGCTTCCTCGCTGCCCACCGGCAGGTAGTTCACCACGACGTCGGTCTTCGTCTCCTTGAGGATGCCCACGATGTCAGCCGTCGGTCCGGGCGCCTTCTCGATAACCTGCGACAGGTACTTGCCCAGGCCGTCGTGCGTCATGCCGCGCTCGACCCTCACGCCGGACTTCGGCACATCACAGAACTTGAAGGTGTTGTTCGGCGGAGCGTAGATGGCCTTCGCGAGGTCTTTGCCCACCTTGTTCTTGTCGATGTCGAAAGCCGCCACGAAGTTGATGTCTCTGATGTGGTAGCCACCCAGGTTGACGTGCATCAAACCTGGCACGAAATCCGTCTCGCTCGCATCGCGGTAGTAGTGGACCCCCTGCACGAACGACGAGGCGCAGTTGCCCACTCCTATGATCGCCACATTGACGCTACCCATGTCGTGTATCGCCTCCTTAGCTAGCTGTAAAGGCATCCGCTCAAGTGAATCCCGGTGTGATGCACTCCCGGGTCCGTTGTCCATACACGCGCACAGGCCATGATCGTTCTCGCCGGGTGTCCGAGATCTCGCGCCAGTCCCTCTCTCCGGGCAAGACCGATGCTGGCCGCTGCGTGAGGAGTAGTTGAGAAGCGCATCACACGAGGTGACCTCAACGCGATAGCTCCATTGTCCCTCGAGTCACTCACCGACCGAAGGACCGCACAAGCTACCTACATTATAGTATGCGCGCCATCGTGTCAATACGCGTCCCGGGCTCTCCTTCGTGCCTCGAAAAGCGTGCCCGTTCCTGCCATACTGTACTGCCGTCAACGCGCACAGTGCGCCGGAAGGCAACGCAAGAGAGAGGAGGCCCGACAGGATGGCGGACGACGTGACGAAGACGCAACTGCTCGACGAGGTGCAGCGAAAAGCCGCTGCCTATGAGATCGAAGGCAGGAACTGCGCCCAGGGGTGCCTGCGAGCGCTCCAGGAGGTGTTCGGCATCGGAGACACGTTGACCTACAAGGCCGCCACAGCGATGCCCGGAATCGCCGTGAGAGGTGAGACATGCGGTGCCGTCGTCGCGGGGCTGATGGCCATCGGCATCGTGTGGGGGCGCGAGGACCCTGCGGACATGCAGAGCTACATGGATGCCATTGCCCGGGGACGCAGGTTCTGCCGCTGGTTTGAGAAGGAGTTCGGTTCTGTTATGTGCCGGGATATCGTGAGACAGCGGTTCGGCAAGGAGTTGAACCTGGCAAGCCCCGACGACGCAAAGGAGTTCGCGAGGCTGAACGGCTACGAGCATTGCAGCTGCGTTCCGGGCGGCGTGGCGCGGATGATCGGCGAAATGGTCCTGGAGTCGCGCGACAAACCCGCATGAAGAAGCAGTCGCAAGCGTGCGCAGATTGCAGCACGGGCGGCGCACGTTCGTCGCTTATAGAAGGAGGAGTCGTTGGCAGATAGCTATCGCTACTTCACTTTCGAGAAGGCGGGAGAGACGGCAACAATCACTCTCAACCGCCCGGATAAGCTGAACGCGTTCAACATCGAGATGCTGTACGAGTTCAGCGATATCGTCGATGACCTGCGCCTCGACCTGCGCCGACGGTTCGTCGTTATCACGGGGGCCGGTCGGGCGTTCTGCGCCGGTATCGACGTCACCAGGGAAGCGCGGGACGCGTGGTACGATGCGCGGCAGCCGAACGAGCGTGTGTTCCAGGAGAACGGACAGAACGTCGTCCGGAACTGGACCAATCTGCACCAGGTGACCATCGCGGCAATCAACGGACCTTGCGTCGGCCTCGGCCTGGGGCTTGTCTCCTGTTGCGACTTCCGGCTCATCGCCGAAGGCGCATACTGCAGCATTCCCGAGACGGCCATCGGCATCGGCTACTCCGTGAGCTGTCTGTATCCACTTCTCAGCCTGATAGGTCCGGCGCACGCCAGGAGGATGATCATGACCTGCGACCGGATTCCCGCTCGCGAGGCCAGGGACATCGGACTCGTGCACGATGTGGTTGCTCCTGACCAGCTCATGACGGCGGCATCGCAGCTCGTGGACAAGCTATCCACGAAGGGACCGACTGCGCTTCGACTCGTGAAGCGCATGATCAATGCCGCGACGGTCGCCCAGTTCGCCGACCTCGCTGCCATGGAACCGGAGCTCGTGCAGGCCTTCTACACGGCCACCGGCGATGCCGTCGAGGGGATGAGCGCATACAGGGAGAAGCGCAAGCCGCGCTTCAAGCTGGAGACGGACTGAGCGGCATGGGGCGAGTCGACGACTGTCCCAGCGTCTTGCCGGGGCCCCGTCGTGAGTCATCAGGTTCCGGCGACAGCCCCGTGCTGGTGAGGCGGGATGGCGAGGTCGCGGTACTCCTGCTGAATCGTCCCGGACGTCGCAACGCGCTCAGCCGTGAGATGCTGGTTGCGCTGGGCGAGGTCCTTGCAGGGCTCAAGACTGACGAGCGAGCGAAGGCGGTGGTGCTCACCGGAGAGGGAAGCGCGTTCTGCGCCGGCGTCGACATAAGTCCGAAGGGTCGGCGGGACTTCTACCTGCCGCCACAGCAGAACGAGCGGCTCTACCAGGAACACGGCCAGGGCATCATTCGAGCGCTCCGGTGCCTGCCTCAGATTACTCTTGCAGCGGTCAATGGTCCCGCTATTGGTTGGGGCGCCTGCCTCGCCACCTGTTGCGACTTCAGGATCGTCGCCGACACCGCCCGTTTCCGCATTCCTGAGATAGGGCTGGGCATGTACTACGACGTCGGGTGTCTATGGGGATTGCTGTCGCTTGTTGGCCCGGCGCGCGCCAGGACGATGGTGATGCTCGGGGAGGACGTGGGAGCCCGGGAGGCAATCCTGAACGGGCTGGCGGAGCGCGCCGCCGCACCGGATGCGTTGCTTAGAGAGGCGGTGGGACTATGCCGGTCGCTGCTGGACCGGGGCGCCGGCAGTCCGCGCGTGACGAAGATGCTTCTCAGGGCCGCGACCACCGCGCGGATGCGTCGGCTGGCGCTTCTGGAGGTGGAGGCGACCACCGCATTCTATGCCAGCGGCTCCGATCGTGCCGAGGGCCTCGCCTCATTCCGCGAGGGACGCCCGCCCCTGTTTTCACGGGAGTGTGAAACCGGTACACTTACTGGCGCACCCTACTGTATTCAAGGAGGAGATGTACATGGACTTCCATCTGACTGAAGCCGAGCAGATGCTGCAGGCAACGGCGCGAGAATTTGCCAGGAACGAGATTGAACCCGTGGCGGATGCGGTCGACAAGGCCGAGGTCTTTGCCATGGACAACTTCAAGAAGCTTGCCGGGGTGGGCTTCACCGGCCTTGCCGTTCCTGCCGAGTACGGCGGCAGTGGCGGCGACATCATGTCGCTCTCCATCGTCATGGAGGAACTCGCCCGCGCGTGCGCTTCGACCTGCGACATCGTTGATGCGCACATCAGCCTCTGCATGCGCCCGATTCTACTCTACGGTACGGAGGAGCAGAAGAAGAAGTACCTCCCTGCGCTTTGCGCCGGAGAGAAAGTCGGAGCCTTCGCCATCACCGAGGCGGAAGCGGGGAGCGACATCGCCAATATCAAGACGACGGCTGTTCGCGACGGCGGCGATTACATCCTCAACGGCTCCAAACTCTTCATCACGAACGGCCCGGCGTGCGATACGATCGTCGTGTTCGCCGGCATCCCCGAACTCGCACCTCGCGGTATGACGGCCTTCATCGTTGAAGCGACGATGCCCGGCTTCAGCCGTGGCCCGCAGTACCAGAAGGTCGGCATGAAGGGCGCGACCAACGCCGAGCTCGTCTTCGACAACGTGCGGGTTCCGGGAGCCAACCGGCTGGGCGATGAGGGCAAGGGCATGAAGATCTGCCTTGGTACCCTGGACGAAGGGCGCATCGGCATTGCCTGTCAGGCTGTCGGCATCGCACAGGCCGTGCTGGACCGCTGCGTCGAGTACGCCAAGGAGAGGAAGCAGTTCGGCAAGCCCATCGCCGAGAACCAGGCCATCCAGTGGATGCTTGTTGACATGGCCTGTCAGGTCGAGACCGCCCGCCTGCTCATGTACAAGGCGGCGAAGATAATGGACGAGGGCGGCAATGCCGTGAAGGCGGCCGCGATGGCCAAGCTGGTTGCGACCGATGCCTGCATGGATATCGCAGTCAAGGGTATCCAGATCTTCGGCGGCTACGGGTACATGATGGATTCTCCGATGCAGCGCTACTTCCGGGACGCGAAGCTGACGCAGATCTACGAGGGAACTTCAGAGGTCCAGCGGATGGTTATTGCGCGGGACCTGCTGCGCTAGCCGTTGTTCTGATCAAGTTGAGCCTCCTCCGGACGGCAGCTCGAACAGAGTCTGCCCCGGAGGAGGACTCGGCGGCATCCGTTGCCTCGCCTGCTTGTGCGGGCTTGAGCTTACCACGCGACATCGAATGGAGGCAGAACACCATGAAGACACGACAGGAGTACATCGACAGCCTTCGGCGCCTCAACCTCGAGGTGTACATGTTCGGCGAGCGGCTGACCAACATCGTCGACCATCCTATCGTTGTCCCGTCGATGAACGCCGTGGCAGCCTCGTACGAGCTCGCTCAGGGCGATATCATGACTGCGACCTCGCACCTGACCGGCAAGCGCATCAACCGCTTCACGCACATTCACCAGAGCACCGGAGATCTCGTCAAGAAGTCCAGGATGGAGAGACTGATGGGGGCGCACACCGGCACATGCTTCCAGCGCTGCGCCGGCATGGACGCCCTGAATACGCTTTCCGTTGTGACCTACGACATAGACCGAAAGCACGGCACCCACTACAACGAGAGATTCCTCAAGTTCCTTCGCTACGTGCAGGATGAAGACCTCGTGTGTGATGCTGCGATGACGGACGCGAAGGGTGACCGGCGTCTCAGACCAGCCGACCAGGCCGACCCGGACATGTATACCCACATCGTCCGCACGGACGAGAAAGGTATCATCGTGAGGGGAGCCAAGCTGCACCAGACGGGCGCCCTCAACTCACACGAGATCATCGTGGTGCCTACCCGCGCCATGCGGGAGGAAGACCGGGACTACGCGGTCTCGTTCGCCGTCCCGAGCGACACGAAGGGCATCGTCTACATCTACGGCCGTCAGCCGAGCGATACCCGAAAGCTCGAGGGGAAGACGTACGACGTTGGCAACCTATACTACGGCGGGCACGAATGCCTGGTCGTCTTCGACGACGTGTTCGTCCCGTGGGAGCGCGTCTTCATGTGCCGCGAGCACGAGTTTGCCGGCGAGCTTGTCGAGAAGTTCGCGTCGTACCACCGCCAGAGCTACGCCTGTAAGGCAGGAATGGGAGACGTCATCATCGGCGCGACCCAGACCATTGCGGAGTACAACGGCATCGCCGATGCGCCTCACGTCAAGGATAAGATCGTTGAGATGAACCACCTCAACGAGACCATCTTCTGCTGCAGCCTCGCCTGCGCATACGAGGGTGCTGCCGAGCCGTCAGGGACGTTCTACGTCAATCCCCTCATGGCGAACATAACGAAGCTCCACGTCACCCGGGTGCCGTACGAGCTCGCCCGCATGGCGCAGGAGATCGCCGGTGGCGTGGTGGTCACTGTGCCCTCGGAGAAGGACTTCCGGGATCCGCGAGTCGGCAGATTCGTGGACAAGTACATGAAGGGAGTCGCGGATGTGCCGGCGGAGAAGCGCATGCGCGTGCTCCGGCTCATCGAGAGCCTGACCCTGGGACTCGGCGCCGCCTGCTACCTTCCGGAGTCGATGCATGGAGCCGGCTCTCCCCAGGCGCAGCGCATCATGATTGCCCGGCAGGTCAATCTCGGCGTGAAGCAGAGGGCTGCTCAGAGGCTGTGCGGGATCGAGTGAAGCGCCGGCCCTAGGGATTGCCGGAGACCTGCTCGATGAGCTTCAGAACGGCTGCCGCCTGCTCTATGGAGTTGTCGTACGCGAAGTCGAACTCGGGCGCGTGGCGCATCCGGAGGTTCGTCGCGACGGTCTTGCGGATGAAGCCGGAGGCTGCCCTGAAGCCCGCAAGAGCCTGCTCCCTGCTGGCCTCGTCTCCCATGACGCTCACCGAAACGTGAACGTGGCGGAGGTCATCGCTGATCGACACCGCCGTTACGGAAATCAGGCTCGAAAGCCGGGGATCGTTGATCTCCTTCTCGAGCAGCCGGCTGATCTCCTGCTGAATAGCCCGGTTGAGGCGTTCCGTTCTTCTGGACACGTCACCACCCTTCCTGGCTTTCCCCGCCGAAACGGGGATCGAGGGCTACAGTGCTACGTGGACTTCTCTCTGCGATAAAGCTCGATGATGTCGCCCACCTGCGTGTCGCCGAACGGCTCTAGTCCGACGCCGCACTCCAGTCCGGCACTGACTTCGTTCACGTTGTCCTTGAACCGGCGCAGACTCGTGATCTGGGGTTCGCTGACGACCTCCCCGGCACGAACAACGCGGACCCTGTAGGCGCCCCTCCAGAGGCGGCCGTCTCGGACAAACACGCCTGCGATCTTGGTCTGCTTGCCGCTGGGGAAGATTGCACGCACCTCGGCTCGACCCGCGAGCGTCTCCACGTACGTCGGCTTGAGCATGCCCTTCAGCGCCGCGTCGATGTCTTCCTCGAGGCGGTAGATGATGTCGTAGTGCTGGATGCTCACGCCGACCTGCTCGGCCACCTGCTCCGCTCCCGGAGCCGTCTTCGCGTTGAAGCTGATAACGATGCCCTGGTGTGCGGCCGCCAGTAGAACGTCGTTCTCCGTGATTGCACCGCTTGCGGCGGCCACCACTCTCGGCTTCACCTCGTCGGTGCCGAGTCGTTCGATACTCGAGCGGATGGGCTCGATGCTGCCCTGCACGTCTGTCTTCAGGACGATGCTCAGCTCCTTGATCTTCCCCTCGCCGATCTGGCTGGAGAGCGCGCTGAGACTCATCTGAGAAGGAGCGGCGCTCTGCAGACGCTGTTCCGCCAGGGTGCGGGCTTCCTTTTCCTCCGCAACAACCTTGAACGGCTCACCCGCCAGGGGCACGCCGCCCAGACCGAGCACTTCTACCGGCGTCGACGGACCCGCGGCGGCAACTCTCTGGCCCAGGTCGTTGAGCATCGCCTTCACCTTGCCCCAGGCAGCGCCGGCGACGACCATGTCGCCCGGGACAAGCGTGCCGCGTTGCACGAGCAGGGAGGCCAGAGGACCTCGGGTCTTGTCCAGCCGGGATTCGACGACCACGCCCTCCGCCGGGCCCGTCGGGTCGGACTTCAGGTCCATGATGTCGGCGACAAGGAAGAGGTTCTCGAGCAACTCCGGAACGCCCTTGCCCGTCTTCGCGGACAGCGGCACACAGACGACTTCGCCGCCCCACTCCTCGATGACGAGACCGGCTTCCACGAGTTGCTGCTTCACACGGTCCAGATTGGCCTCAGGCTTGTCCACCTTGTTGATGGCAACGACGATGGGCACGCCGGCAGCTTTCGCATGATCGATTGCTTCACGCGTCTGAGGCATGATGCCGTCGTCGGCCGCCACGACCAGAACGACGATGTCGGTGGCGCGTGCGCCTCTCGCACGCATCGCCGTGAACGCCTTGTGGCCCGGCGTATCGAGGAAGGTGAGCGCGCGCCCGCCAAGGACGCTCTGGTACGCGCCGATGTGCTGCGTGATAGCGCCCGCCTCGCGGGCCGTCACGTTCGTCTTGCGGATGGTGTCGAGCAGCGTTGTCTTGCCGTGGTCCACGTGACCCATGACGGTCACCACCGGCGGCCGGGTGGCAAGGGACTCACCCTCACGCGCCTTCTTCGAGGACGACGTCGCCGGTTGCTTCCTGCGTACTACCTGGAAGCCGAGGTCCTGCGCGACGCGGACAGCGGTCTCGAAGTCGATGACGTCGTTCACGCTGGCCATGATGCCGCGCCGCATGATCTGCTTCACGGCGCGCGCCACGTCGACCTTCAGCACTTCAGAGAGCTGCTTGACCGTCATCGACGCCCCGCCAAGCTCGACCTGAGGCACTGCGGCCGGGCGAGAACCCACCGTCGGACGCGTCGTCACAACCTCCGGTCGATTATCCGGCCTGGGCTGCGGGGGCGCGGGCCTCCTTGCCCTCACAAATGGTCTATTCCTGTTCGGCGTCGTTCTTGCCATGCGTTTCGGACTCCTGAAGCGTGCCTGCGTATTGTAGCAGAGCCACCCGGTTCTCGTCGGTGAGACGCGTGCGAAGTGCACGCTCGAGCCGGGAGCCTTTCAGTCCCTTCTCCCAGCACTCCCCGTACGGACAGAGATACGCACCTCTGGCCTGCTGGCGGGCCGCTCCACCTATGTTGAGTATGCCATCAGGACTGATTTCGACGCGCACGAGCGACCGCTTGTCCTTGCGGGCGCCGCATGCGACGCACGTGCGCTGCGGGGCGTGCTTAGGCGTCGTCTGTTTCGTCACCATACGAGCGGCGCTTCTTCTTCTTGGCCTTCGGCTTGTCGCTCTTTCCGCCCCTTCGCGCACCGGGGAGGATGTCTTCCGCGAATCGGAGCACCGATTCGCCCTTGCCCGAGTCCTCGTCAAATCGGAAGACCTCGCTGGCCAGCAACTGCTCCAGCGTCTTGCCTTCGGCGAGTTCCTGCTCCGGCTCTTCGACGACCTCCTCAACCTTCTGTTCCGGCGCCGCCGCGGGTGCCTCCACAGGGATGGGCGCCGGGGTCTCGGCGACCGGTTGAGGCTCAGGCGCGACCACCTCGAAGGCTTCCGGCGCTGCGGGCGCCGCTGCCTGTGCTTCCACCGCGGGCGCCTCGGGCGGCGCCGCGACGGGCAAGACCGGCTCGCCGAGTTCAGCCTCCACCGCCGACGTGCTCTTGATGTCGATTCTCCAGCCTGTCAGCTTCGCCGCGAGGCGGGCGTTCTGGCCGCCTCTTCCGATGGCCAGCGACAACTGCTTGTCCGGGACGATCACCGTCCCCGTCCTGCCGCTCTCATCGAGGTCGATGCGGGCTACCTGGGCCGGACTTAGTGCGTTGGCGATGAAGACGCGAGGATCGGCGTGCCACTCGACCACGTCGATTTTCTCGCCGTTCAGCTGGTTCACCACGCTCTGAAGCCGGATGCCCCGGGGACCGAGACAGGAGCCGACCGGTTCAACCGATTCCTGCCGGCTTGAGACGGCCACCTTGCTGCGGTGTCCGGGGTCGCGGGCCACCGCCCGTATCTCGACCACTCCGGCATGGACTTCCGGAATCTCTATCTCAAAGAGGCGCCGCACGAGGTTCGGGTGAGAGCGAGAGAGTGTGACCCGGGGACCCCTGCCTTCCTGACTGGTCTGCAGCAGGTAGAACTTGAGCTGCTGGCCGGCGTGGTATCGCTCGTTGGGCAACTGCTCGATGGAGGGCAGTATCGCCTCGCGCCGGCCGATGGTCACATAGACGGCGTTCGGCTGAGCAAACTGGACCGTGCCGGTGACCACCTCACCTTCCTTGCCCACGAACTGCTCGAAGGTTGCGTGGTGCTCCGCCTCGCGAAGACGCTGCAACACAACCTGGCGCGCAATCTGCGCGGCGATGCGTCCCGCCCCGCTCGGAGTGGATTCGATCTCAACCACATCTCCGATAGCCGCGTCTCGGCGGATCCGGCGGGCATCCGCGAGCAGTATCTCCCGCTCCGGATCCGACACAGTCTCCGCCACCGTCTTCAATAGGTATACGTGGATGTCACCGGACGCGGTGTCGATCCTAACGACAACGTCCTGCTCGGCGGTGAAGACCTCCTTCTTGTACGCGGAGACGAGCGCCGCCTCGAGTGCCTCGAGAATCACCTCCCTCGGCAGGTTGCGCTCGGAGGAGAGCTGGGTGATGGCCGCCATAAACTCCGTCTTCATACGCTGTACCTTCTGTCTCTCCGTCTGCGCCAGCAACAAAAAAGTGGGTCGAGCCCACTCTTTGCACACGTATTCAGAGGAACTGTCCTACTATAGCAGGAAAGAAGACGCGGGTGCAAACGTTGTGCATCTTCCATCGGGTTCTACGTCAATAAGTGTGATGGACCTCATGCAGCGATAGGCTGAGCCTCCT